>NZ_ARZY01000005.1 GCF_000568405.1 Catenovulum agarivorans DS-2 | reverse complement strand
TGCCAGTCCGTTGTTAACTGACTGGCATTACTCTAAAAGAGGGCTTTGTTGCGGTATATCGCTTAGCGCTGGCCGTTATATCGCGTTAAGCGCTTGTTCAACATCAGCGATAATATCATCGATATTTTCGATGCCAACTGAAATTCTAACTAGCTCAGCACTGACACCAGCACTTGCTAATTCTTCTTCATTAAGTTGTCTATGCGTTGTACTCGCTGGGTGGCAAGCTAGTGATTTTGCGTCACCAATATTGACTAAGCGCAATATCATTTGCAATGCGTCAATAAATTTAGCGCCGGCTTCCGCACCACCTTTTACACCAAAACTTAAAATACCAGACGCTTTGCCACCAGATATTTTCTGACAAGTTTGATTGTATTGACTGTCTGGTAGTGCAGCATAGTTAACCCATTCAACTTTGTCGTGTTTTTGTAAAAATGCGGCCAGCCTTTCAGCATTTTCACAGTGGCGTTCCATACGTAAGCTTAGTGTTTCTAAACCTTGTAATATTTGAAAGGCGTTCATCGGTGATATCGCAGCACCAGTATTGCGCAGTGGTACAACTCGGCAACGACCAATATAAGCAGCAGGACCCAATGCTTCAGTATAAACTACCCCATGGTAAGAAGGATCTGGTTCATTTAATAGTTTGAACCTTTCTTTATTTGCAACCCAGTCGAATTTACCAGAGTCTACGATAATTCCACCAACCGAAGTACCGTGTCCACCAATGTATTTAGTTAAAGAATGCACCACAATATCAGCACCGTGCTCAATTGGACGACATAAATAAGGGGTCGCAACTGTATTATCAACAATTAATGGCACGCCATGCTTGTGAGCAATCTCTGCTAGCTTAGCAATATCTACTACATTACCCGCTGGATTACCAATTGACTCGCAGAAAACAGCTCGGGTATTTTCGTCGATTGCATTTTCAAACCCTGAAAAATCGTCAGCTGATACCATGCGCACATCAACACCTTGGCGAGGTAAGGTGTGAGCAAACAAATTATAGGTACCACCATATAACTGGCTGGTACTGACGATGTTAGTACCAACTTCTGTGATACATTGAATTGCATAAGTAATTGCCGCCATGCCTGAAGCCAAAGCTAAGCCAGCGATACCGCCTTCTAATGCTGCAACACGTTGCTCTAACACATCTGTGGTTGGGTTCATTATACGGGTGTATATGTTACCCGGTACTTTAAGATCAAATAGGTCAGCACCATGTTGTGTATTATCAAACGTATACGAAGTGGTTTGATAAATTGGCACTGCAGCTGACTTTGTGGTTGCTTCAGATTCATAGCCATGGTGAAGGGCAATTGATTCAAATTTCATGTTTTTCCCTATAGTTAGTTATTATTCAAAACGTATCGAAGTTTTAGGGCCTGTTTATTTTTGTATTATTATGAACAAAGATATGCAGGCCGTAGAAAAGTATAGCAATTTATACAATTTACGCTTAGTTAATCAAAGACGCAATTGTTCTGATTCCAATACCTGTTGCACCCGCAGCGAAATAAGCTGTATCTGATTGTTGAAACGCTGCTGCTAAGTCGATGTGTAGCCAGCCTGAACCTGTTTCATTGACAAAACGAGATAAAAAGCCTGCAGCATTTGATGCACCTCCAGCACCACCTCCTTTCATAGCTCTGCTATTGGCCGTGTCGGCATATGGAGAAGGGCATCTTAACTGGTGAAAGGGTTCTAAAGGTAAAGGCCAAGCTCCTTCGTTATTTTCTTCAGCGGCAACAATTGCTCGTTGTAATAAGCTTTTATCTAGTGAAAATAGTGCATTGTAGTCAGGGCCTAATGCGACACTAGCCGCACCAGTCAAAGTTGCAGCATCAATAATATGTTTAGCACCAAGTTCAGTTGCCAATAGAAGTCCGTCCGCTAAAACAAGCCTACCTTCGGCATCTGTATTAACAACTTCGACACTGGTACCATTTTTATATGTGATAACATCGCCTAGTTTTACTGCGTTACCTGCGACTAAATTTTCGGCACAACATAAAATGAGTTTTACTCGTTTTTGACAGCCTTGAAGTATGGCTAACGCTAAGGCCGCTGAAACCGTTGCAGCACCTCCCATATCGCATTTCATGCTGAGCATACCTTCCGACGATTTAAGTGAGTAACCACCACTATCGAATGTAATGCCTTTGCCAACCAAAGCATAGTCTATCGGCTGCGCAGGATCTCCACTTGGATTGTAGTCGAGTATTAACATGACTGGTGGTTGAACACTGGCGCGCCCCACTGTGTGAGTACCGACCCAACCATGATTTAATAATTCATCGCCAATGAGCATTTCACTACTGACATGATCTGGTGCGAGTAGCGAAATAAAACTTTGTACTTGCTCGGCCAAACTTTGTGGGTAAATGTCTTGGGGTGGCAAGTTGACCAAGAGTTTCGCCCAATCAAATACGGTTTTATAGTCTTGCAATATAGGTGCACCTACTGCTGTCCATTCAACGTTTTGTTTAAGTTTGGCGGTTACGAAGCCCTGATAAAACGCCCATTGTTGCTCAATACTCCACGAGCCTGTGAGTTTGATATCGTTTACGCCCAAGCTTTGAATTTTGCGCGCACAGGTTTGAATAAGCTTTAATTGTTCTGACTTTTTAAAGGCGCCATGGATAATAAAACCACCTTCATTGGTGGAAATGTCAGCGTTTTGATTCCATGGTGAGGGCGGGGCATCGTTTGAAAGGGTTACTTGAAGTTTGTTTGTCATTTTTCTAAACCAAAGTGAATTTTTGCTTGGGTAATATACGCTTTTTTTATTAAATCTACAGCGAAAATAGGGATTATCTTTGGCTAAATTTTATTGAATCTTCAAGTTAAATTTATGATCTTTGCTATGTTGGTAGTTTTATGCTCTTGTCAAGAAAAAATGTTTTCGAACTTGAGTTTGATTAAATTTTATTTTTGCTTTTTTAGCAGAGACTATCTGTTTTATCTCTAGAAACTTGAGTGGAATATAAGCCGATAAATTAGGTGTTTATACATAGGTTAAAGCAACAAAGCAAAGTTTATTCCCTCTCAATATCTAAGCTGAAATTTATTTTGGTGGGTAAAAATGCATACGTATTCAAATTGCCAGGCACTGTGAGTTTTAGGTATTAATGTATGTGATTTAAATGTTGCTTAATTGTTTCATTTGAATCTACCAAGCATACATACACATGACAAAATTGAGGGATATAAATGAACAAAAAACTCACACAAGCGGTGAAGGGCGCGCTAGCCGCAGCCGTTTTATCAACCACTTTTTCAAACACTGCATCTGCGGATGTTATGTTACACGCATTTAACTGGCAATATGACTCTGTAACCGAGCGCGCTGATGAAATTGCTGCTTTAGGTTACAAATCTGTTTTAGTCTCTCCGCCTTACCTGTCAAACCCTGACCAAGCCTGGTGGGCACGTTATCAACCATTAGATTACCGAATTCTTTTAGGCCCATTGGGTAACAAACAAGATTTTATCGACATGATAAACGCGCTTGAAGCTCGTGGTGTTAATTTATACGTTGACGTTATTTTTAACCACATGGCTAACATGGGCATGACCAAAGGACAGGAACAGTACCCTGGTTTTAATGTTAATACGCCTGAATACAATGCAAACAAACTATACGGTGATTTGTCAGGTGGTTTGTTTGGCCCGGGTGATTTTCATGATGGTGCCAATGCTAAATGTATTTCAAATTGGGGTGATTGGTACGATTCTACTTGGAATCGCTTGTGTGGTGCGGCGCCAGATGTAGGTTTACCGGATTTACGTGGTGAAGCAACTGACGGCTCTGGTGAATGGATCCGCCAAAATCAAATTGCATACCTTGAATCGATGAAGGCTTTAGGTGTTGACGGTTTCCGTATTGATGCGGTTAAACACATGAAATGGGAACATTTAAACTGGGTATTTAACTCAGATGTGTTAGATGGCATTCATGTATTCTCTGAAATTATTTCTCATAGTGGCGCTGACGATAGCACTTATTTACAACCGTATTTAGATAATACAGACGTGCGTATGGGCGCGTATGATTTCCGTCTATTTAATGAAATAGACCATGCTATGGATATGAACGGTAGTTTATCTTCACTCGCTCAACCAAATACTTTGCCAAACGATAGAGCGGTTACTTTTGTTATTACCCATGATATGCCACAAAATGATGGCTTTAATGGTTTCTTATTTTCAGAAGAAGATGAGAAATTGGCTTATGCCTATATTCTAGGTCGCGATGGCGGTGTGCCTTTGGTGTACACAGACAATAATGAAACACCAAAATTTAATAGCCGTTGGGTTGATGCCTATAAAGATGGCGAATTAGCTGGCATGATCAACTTCCACAATTCAGTACAAGGCACACCAATGCAAGTGCTATCATCTGACGGTTGCTCAATTTACTTCCGTCGTGGTGATTCAGGCTTAGTGGGTATTAACAAATGTGGTAATGCAGTTACTAAAACGCTTAACACAACGGGTTTAAATGTTGGTACTTATACTGACCAAATTTCTGGTTCTACTTTAACTATTTCTGGTGCTAGCCAAGGTGTGACGATTCCAGCACGTTCTGCTCGCATGTGGTTGAGCGGCGGTACACCACCTCCACCACCGCACCACCTCCACCACCGCCAGCAGAATGGTATTTCAGTGGTACAGCAAATAGCTGGGGTGCTGAGCAAATGACGCAAGAAGGCAGTGTGTTTACCATTACTAAATCATTCGGTGCGGGTGACGCAAATGGAGGCCCACGTTTTAAAGTGCGTGATTCAAATACTGACTGGGACAATAACTGCCCAACTGCTGATTTTGCGGTAGAAGCAAATAAAACCTACAAAATTACATTTGACCCAACTGTAGCTAATTGTGCAGGTTTATCGGTAGAAGAAGAGCAGCCAATCACTGGTGGCTCATGCCCAATCACTTTCACATGTACCAATGGTAATACCAATATGGGTGACAGTGTATACATAGTGGGTAGTGCAACTGAAACTGGCAGTTGGAATGCAGCCGATGCGGTTAAGTTGAATCCAACTAACTACCCAACTTGGGAAGGTGTAATTAACATTCCTAAAAACACTCAAGTGTCGTGGAAATGTATTATTCGTCAAGAAGATTCACCATTTACAGTGCGCCAGTGGGAGCAAGATCCAAACAATAGCTTTAACACAGGTAATTGTGACGTGACTCAAGCTCAAGGTGGTTTTTAACGTTTATTAATAAGATAGATGCACAAAAGCACACAAATAAAACCCGTAGTTTCAGCTGCGGGTTTTTTTATTGATATCAGGTTGAATTTTAACCAATTTCCACCACACGTTTGCCCACTTGCTTAAAAGCAAGTTGATCGTGCAGTGCTAGGGTGATGGCCGCTGCATTAAACTCAACAGGAATCACCTCTAGCGGTTTTAAATGGCCTTGCTGTACTTCTTCAATTAAGCTTTTGCCTGACATACTCATACACTGTTGCGCACATAAACTTTTAGTCAGCCAAGCACCACCTAGAAAAACTATGCTGATATTGGGCGCTTTTCTAAACAGCATCTGATTATCGAGCGGGGGTAAACCATTCAAGCACGCTATTCGACCGCAAAATCGCATCATTTCAATATTTCTAGCTGTGTTATCACCCCCAACTGTATCTAACACAGCGTCAAATTGGCTTTGCTCAATTTGTTGCTGAACGTGCTGAATAAAGTTTTTTTGCTGGTAATCAAATACCATTTCCGCGCCAAGCTTTTGCAATAGAGCGTGATTTTTCTTCGACGCACTTGCATAAACAATCGCACCACGCTTTTTGGCCAGTTGGATTGCATATTGGCCAACAGCACCGGCGCCACCATCAACAAAAAACAAATCACCTTGTTTAATCTGAATTTTATCTAACGCAAATATAGCGGTTAAACCCGCGCAGGGCAGTGTGGCTGCATCTTGTGGAGCTATATCATCAGGTACAGCGGTGGCTGCATAATTAGCGATGGTTGTATATTCACTTAATACGCCTTGGCCGGACAAGTCAGCATGCCACATTACTCTCTCACCAACACTAGGTGAGGCGCCAACAGGCGCTTTTACTACAGTGCCAACTGCATCTAACCCAAGAATATGAGGGTATTGCCAGTCTGGAAATCCTTTTTTAGCTAACTTTGCATCAACTGGATTCAAACCTACGTACTCTAGTTTAACCAGCAACTCACTGCTGGTCGGTTGTGGCACGGGTTGTTCAATCTCGACTAATTTAAAATTCTCATTTGCAGATTCCAGCGCAATGGCTTTCATAAACTTAGGTATATTTTGCATGGCTAACGACTCCAAACACCACTAAACGCTTTATAAGTTGATACTTTTGCTAACATTAAGTTAATTTTAGCATCGACAGCAGCTTGCTTGGCAAGTAATGCGTCTTGTCTGGCGGACAATAAATCCAAATATGGAACTTGGCCTTCTTCATACATTGCTTGTGCTTGAGTTAAGGCTTTATCGGCATAACTTAATCGAGTACCCGCATAGTCGGTTAATTTGTGAGACTGCGACAAGTTATTTAGCGCCACTTGCGATTCAGCAACGACTTCAATAATACTATGCTGGTAGTTATCGTAGGCCGCCTTTGTCAAAGTTTGCTGCGCTTCAGCCTGTTGTTGCAAAGCAGGCCAGCTTAAAATTGACCAGTTGATACTTGGTGTTACTGACCAAGCATCGTCATCTGCTGACAAACTTATATTGCTAGGATTTAATAACCCTGCAAAACCACCAATGGATATATCTGGCCATAAAGCTGCTTTTGCCGAATCTGACAACGCTGTTTGTTGCATTAACTGATAATAAGCTTGGCCAATTTCAGGTCGCAACAATAAAGCCTGTTTACTATCTTTTATTTGTAGTGGGGCGGCTAAATTATCGCTGAATAAACTCGGTTCAAAGCTTAAGTTTATTTGCTCTGGTGTAGTGGCCGTCAGTACTGCAATGCTCGCTTGCAAGTTAAACCTTTGGGTTTGCAGCTGTGGCAAAATCGCCAGTTGTTGATTGAGCTGCGCGTAAGTTCTATCTAAATCTAAATGCGAAGCAAAACCTTCATCAACTCTAGCTTGCAATACATCGACACTTTCGTTTAATGCATCGATTTGCGCTTGGACAATTTGCTGTTTAAGGGTTAAACCTTGCCACTCAATAAAGCTGCGTACAACACCAGCCGTAACTTGAGTGTTAATTGCGATCTGAGTTTCATATGCACTGGCTGTAGCGGCTTGCGCAGCATCAACCAATGAGGAAATTCGACCGAATAAGTCTAGTTGCCACGTCAAACCTAAACCAAAACTGGCTTCTTCGGTAATTTGATTTGCAACTGATGCGCGAGTGGCTTCTGCATTTAAACCACCTTGTGGCAAATACTGTGCTTTATTTGCGCCCAGTCTTTGTTGTGCGGCAGCATATCGTTTTGCCGCACTTTGCAAATTAAGGTTATTTTGCTGTGCATTAATCACTAAAGCATTCAACTGTTCGCTTTTATAATTAAGCCACCATTGTTTAGTTTTCATGGTCAAGTCTGATGCTCCGGTTTGTTGCAACAGCGGATGACTATAGTTTTGTGTATTTGTATTGTCGCTAAAATAGCTATGTTTAGCTGTTTCAGTTGCTGCTTGCTGCTGATAGTCAGTTGTACTGCTACAAGCTGCCAACAATAAACTGGTTGCAACTGCAGTCCACACTGCTTTCGGTTTAGTGTACAAGTTGTTCATTTATTCTGACTCGCTTGATATTTGTTTATTCGATTCGATAGCTTGCCCCGTTTCTTTTGCGACCAATGCATAAAACACAGGCGTGAATAACAAACCAAATACTGTGACACCTATCATGCCAGAGAATACCGCGACACCCATTGCTTGTCGCATTTCTGAACCCGCGCCAGACGCGAGCACCAAGGGCACAACACCTGCAGTAAAGGCAATAGAGGTCATTAGAATTGGGCGTAAACGTAATCGACCAGCTTCAACGATAGCTTGAAGCTTGCTGATACCCACGTCTTGTTGTTCTTTAGCAAACTCAACCATAAGGATTGCGTTTTTACAGGCAAGCGCCACTAATACAATTAAACCAATCTGGGTAAATATATTATTGTCACCACCGATTAACCATACACCCGCAAGGGCAGAGAATATTGTCATTGGAACAATCAAAATAATCGCCAATGGCAAACGTAAACTTTCGTACTGTGCAGCCAAAACCATAAATACCAACAACACGACAAGAGGGAAAATGTATACCATAGTATTACCCGCTAAGATTTGTTGATAAGTTACTTCTGTCCACTCAAAAGCCATGCCTTCAGGTAACGTTTCTGCCAACACTTGTTCAATCGCTTGTTTAGCTTGATCACTACTGTAACCAAACGCAGCGCTACCATTTAACTCTGCACTCGGATAGCCATTGTAGTGCATTACTCGGTCAGGCCCTGTTGCTGGGGTTACTTTTATCACCGCACCTAATGGAACCATTTCACCTTGATTGTTGCGAACTTTTAAGCTAAGGATTTGTTTTGCGTCCAATCTATACTTGGCATCCGCTTGGGCTGTTACCTGATAAGTACGACCGAACATGTTAAAGTCATTCACATAAACTGAACCTAAATACACCTGTAGTGCGTTGAATACTTCTGTCAGTGGAATGCCTTGCAATAATGCTTGTTCTCGGTCGATGTCAATATCCATTTGTGGTACTTGAATACGGAAGCTTGAAAATAGTCCCATTAATTCAGGTCTTTGGTTGCCCGCAGCCATCACTTGTTGCAAGCTGTTAAATAAGGCTTCGAAACCTAAATTCCCTCTGTCTTCAAGTTGTAATTTGAATCCACCAGTTGTACCTAAACCTAGCACAGGTGGTGGTGGAAACACTGCAACAAACGCTTCGTCGATGACGGCATATCGTTTGTTCAACTCGGCAGCAATTGCTGCGGCAGACATACTTGGGTCGTTACGTTGGTCAAAATCTTCAAGTGGGGTGAATATCACCGCACTATTTGGACTATTAGTAAAGCCATTGATATTTAGCCCAGGGAACGCGACTGTGTTTGCAACGCCTGGCACTTGTTGGGCAATTTCTGACATTTGCATAACCACAGCTTCCGTTCTATCTAGGCTTGAAGCATCTGGTAGCTGAGCTATCGAAACTAAATACTGTTTATCTTGCGCTGGTATAAAGCCACCTGGTACTGCATTAAATAGCCCACCAGTTGACGCGAGCAAACCGACATATACCACGCCTACGACCGCGGCAAAACGGATTAGTTTTTTTATGGTGAATTGATAAGCATTGGCGCTTTTTTCAAACATGCGGTTAAAGGGTTTAAATAACCAATTTGCAAACAGTTTGTCTAAAATGCGCGTTAATACATCAGGTTTAGCGCCATGTGGCTTTAACAATAAAGCTGATAAAGCTGGTGACAAGGTCAGTGAGTTAAATGCCGAGATTAACGTTGAAATTGTAATCGTTAATGCAAATTGTTTATAAAATTGACCGGTTAACCCAGTGATAAATGCAGTTGGAATAAATACAGCGCATAATACCAACGCAATAGCGATAATTGGTCCAGTAACTTCTGTCATCGCAACTTTCGTTGCTTCAAATGGAGATAATCCATTGGCAATGTTTCGTTCAACATTTTCAACAACCACGATGGCATCATCCACTACGATACCAATGGCGAGGACTAAACCAAACAAAGACAAGGTATTAATGCTGACACCTAACCATTGCATAATTGCAAATGTACCGACTAATGAAACTGGCACTGCTATCAAAGGGATAATTGATGCCCGCCAAGTTTGCAAAAATACCACTACAACTATGACAACAAGAATCACCGCTTCTAACAATGTTTTAATCACGGCTTCGATTGAACCGCGAACAAAAACTGTTGGATCGTAAACAATGTCGTAGGTCATGCCTGCTGGAAACTCTTTCGCCAATTCAGCCATAGTTGTACGTACTTGATCAGATAACTCAATTGCGTTTGAACCTGGTCGTTGGAATACTGGCATTGCAACTGCTTGTTGGCCGTTTAATAGTGAACGCAATGCATAGCTGTCTTGACCCACTTCAACGCGAGCAACATCTTTTAATCGAGTTATTGCACCATTATCGCCAACTTTTATAATTACTTGCTCAAACTCTTCAACACTTTCTAAACGGCCTTTAACGTTAAGCAATAGCTGGAACTGAGCTTCAGATGGCACAGGTTGAGAGCCTAAGCTACCAGCCGCAACTTGACGGTTTTGTGTACGTAAGGCATTAACGACATCAGATGCAGTTAATTGTCTCGCCGCCAAGGCATCAGGGTCTAACCAAACTCGCATGGCATATTTACCACCACCAAATACTCTTACTTGGCCAACACCGCCGATGCGCGCAATTTGGTCTTTAACGTATAAATCTGCGTAATTGGATAAATAGTCCGAAGTACGAGTTTCGTCGGGCGAATACAGATGTACAACCATAGTTAAGTTTGGTGACGATTTTTGCGCAATTACCCCTAAACGTTGCACCTCTTCAGGTAAACGCGGCAGCGCAGCATTTACTCGGTTCTGAATACGCTGCTGAGCTTTGTCTAAATCAGCTCCTAACGCGAAGGTGACTGTCAATGACATACGGCCATCGCCTGTCGCTTGTGACGCCATATACAGCATGTTTTCAACGCCGTTAATTTCTTGCTCTAGTGGCGTTGCAACTGTTTCGGCTATAACTTTTGGGTTCGCACCAGGATACGAGGCACTGACAACCACAGTTGGGGGTACCACTTCAGGATATTCACTGATTGGTAATTGAAATAGAGAGATTGCACCACCAATAAAGATAATCATTGACAGTACAGCGGCAAAAATAGGCCGCTTAATAAAAAAATGTGAGAAATTCATAAACGAGCTGAACCTTATTGAGCTTGTGCCGTTAATACAGTTTGATCGCTAGCGTTCACAGGTGAAAAATCCCCAAGTGTTAAGGCAATTTGCGAAGTGTCTAATTGGATCATTTGTGGCGCTACCGGCATACCAGGGAATACTCGAGCTGGCCCGTTAACCGCAATATTGTCTTGAGGTTTCAAGCCAGACTTAATCGCTCTAAATTCGCCGTACCTATCGCCTAGAGTAACAGGGCGATATTGCAATACATTGTGCTCATCAACTACCAACACAAAACGGTTCTTTAAGTCTGTGCCAAGTGCTTTTTCTGGAATCAACACTTGTTGTTCGGCTTTACTACCAGCAATTTTAATTCTTGCAAACGCGCCTGAACGCAAATCAGCATCTTGTTGGCTAAACACAGCTCGTACGCGCAGGGTACCAGTTGAAGGGTTTATTTGGTTATCGATAAAATCAACTTTCCCTTGATGTGCAAAAACTTCGTTTCCGAGTAATTGCATGACTACCGATAAGCCAGAATGATAAGCTTGTTGGCCAAAATGTTGATTCCACGTACGTTCGTCAACGTCAAAATAAGCATACATTTTTTCGTTTGAAACAATATTGGTTAAAACACTTTGATTCGCATTGACTGTATTGCCTTTGGTGATTTCAGCACGGGAAATTATGCCATCTATCGGTGAGCGAACCTGGCTAAAATCTAAATTCAACTGCGCAGTTGCTAATTGGGCTTTAATCGCTTCAATATGTGCTTCAGACTGTTTAACCGACGTTGTACGTGCTTCAGCTTCTTCTGCTGAAATTGCATTGCGGCTACGTAATCTTTGCGCACGTTCAGCTTCATTTGTTGCTTGTTCAAACGCCGCTTGTGCACTGGCTAACTCTGCTTTTAAATGCGCGACTTGAGCTTCAAAAGGTCGTGGGTCAAGTGTAAATAATAATTGACCTTGCTTAACCTGTTGGCCCTCAGTAAATTCAACTGAGTTAATAACACCAGACACTCTCGGTCTAAGCGCGATCTTTTCTGGCGCTTCTAGTCTAGTAGAATAAGTAAACCAGCTCTGCACGGGCTTATAGGCTACTTGTGCTACTTCAATTGGCAAAGGTGGTGTTTTACTGGCTTGTTCCTGTTGATTGGTTTCTTCTGTTTGGTTACAAGCTACCACTGTGAAAATCAAACTAGTAGCTACAACCAGTTGGGTGATAGTCTTATTAAATACGAACATGCTTTATCTCCTAATTACAATGACACCATAGTAAAAATTACCAAGTCAAAGAAAAAGCATTCATTTTTCCATTTATTAGTGCCACAATGGCAACAATAAACTTAAAGGTACAGGTACAACAATGGATACAACCAGTCGAATTTTAATGTTTCTCGAAGTGGTTGAGCAGGGGTCGTTTGCAAAGGTAGCTGAGCGAAGAAATATTGATAGGTCGGTTGTTTCGAAGCAAATGAATAAATTGGAAGATGATTTGGGTGTGCGTTTGCTCAATCGTACTACGCGCTCATTTTCATTAACTGCTGCTGGTTCTGAGATGCTCAAAAAAGCTAAAGAACTCAGAGAGCTACTGGGGGAAACACTAACCATTGCGCAAAATTATCATACCGAGCCGAAAGGTTTGCTAAAAGTAACCAGCTCGACCATTATTGGTAAACGGTATATCTTGCCTGTTGCAATTGAATTTCAACAACGTTTTCCTCAAGTTGAAGTGGAAATAAGGTTAGAAGACAGGTTAGTGGACGTTGTAGGTGAAGGGTACGACTTAGCTTTTAGAGTTGGTCCACCGCGCGATTCTAGTTTAATCTCTCGTGCGATTGCACGTAATCGAATGTTGATCGTCGCGGCCCCTAAGTTTTTAGAAACATATGGCGAACCAAAAACCATGCAGCAATTGGCTAAATTACCTGCGGCAACATATGCTAGCGACGCTTTAAAAGTGTCGCAATTGCCTTATTATGATTCTAAAGGCAACGAAACCACAATCACCATAAATAGCCAATTTAGAGCTAATGATGGTGATGTGCTGATATCCAAAGCGATATCTGGTACTGCATACTGTGCGGTGCCTGCATTTGTTATTAGCGATGAGGTAATGAGCGGTCGACTCGTGCCTATCCTAACCCATGTCAAATTACCCGATTACCATAGTGTGCAAGCTGTTTACCCACACCGAGGCTTACCGGTTCGTACTCAACTGTTTTTTGAAGCCGTTCGTGATTTTATTGGCAAAGAAACCCCAAACTGGGAAAAGAATATACCTGATTTTGACAAAATGTATGGGTTTGAAGTCAAAGATAGCAGCCCAGTAGGTCGGTGGACGGCTTAAGGAGAAAACCATATATCAGGGAGCGGCATTGGGTTAAATAAAACATGCTGCAGATGAACTAGATTACGAATGTTTTATTGTGGTTTGTGTGATTTTATTTGATTGGTTTGAATTTTTGTTGGTTTGTTTTGGTGCTTTATGGTTTTAATTGATTAATTTTGTCGCTGTGGTACATTTGTGTTTGAATAAATACAGAACAGATAAGGGATTGATAAATTGAATATAAAATTAAACAAAACCGCCTCATTGGTGGTTTTATTCACGCTTTTGGTAGGATGTGCAAGTTTATCTGGCCAAGGGAATACAGTTGTTCTAACTGACAGAGCCAAACCTCAACTCATTAAAAGAGTTCAACCTAAGTATCCAAAAAGCGCCGCTAAATCAGGTGTACAGGGATGGGTGAAAATGTCTTTTGATATAAGTAAAGACGGTAAACCTGTAAATATTGTGGTAATTGAGTCTATGCCTAACCAAGTTTTTGATAAAGCAGCTACAGATGCTTTATCACAATGGTTTTATCAGCCAAAGGTGGTAAATGGGCAGCCGCTTGAAACAAAAAATTATTCGATGAGATTAGATTTTAATCTAGGTAGGTCTAACTAAAAAACTTTAGTGCGAAGATTCCATTAGCTAACCACAATCGAGCTGTGGTTAGCGATAAATCACGTGTTATTCGTCAACTAATTGCCAAGTTCTAACCCAATCGATTTTCATAGTATTGCGGCTATCATCGAGTAAATCAGATTTTGCTGGTAAACCACCCACCCAAGATGAATCTTGAGTCCATAAATCCCAAATAATATGCTGTTCTAAAGTAAATTCTTGGGTTGATGTAACCGAGTTGACAGGCTCACCGTTTAAGTAAAATTGAACTGTGTGTTCGTCTTTCCACCAAGCGCCATATACATGGTAGTCTTCGTTCCATTGTACGCCGCGTAAAGTATTACCTTCAGATAACTGATTGCTATGTGATGGGTTTTTATCACCAGCTCGTTCGGTGACACCATCTTTAACAATAAAGTACTGAGAATGCATTTCTAGCGGGTATCTATCGTACTTAGCACCCTGCATAGAAGGGTTGGAATTATTTTCGATAATATCGATTTCGTCACGGTTGTTTGAGTCACCGTTATTTAACCAAAAGGTGTTGTAAGCAGATATGTGCGCTGTTTTAATTCGGCTTTCAGTGTAAACAGGAAACTTAATTTTTCCTTTAGAACGAACGCGAGCAGTTTCAAACCATTGGTCGGCGCTACCTTCGTCTAGTGTTGCTTTTATCCATAAATTACCTTCAGATACGCCAGCATTTTTAGACATCATGTTGACAGGCGTATCGCCATAATTCCAGTAGGTTTTCATCCACTTAGAATCATCCCAGAAATCAAATTCGTCTGACATGTTTTCTATTTTTTGCCATTTCTTTCCGTCAGGCGTCGTGTTATCGAATGAAACAAAAGAGGGTAAAGTTGGATCAGCCTTGTTAACATCTATTACTTTGGCCTGTGGTTGTTCCGGTGTTTCGGAGTCGTCCGGTGCTTTTTCGTTATCAGGTTGTTGATTATCAATGGGTTGTTCAGTTTCAGTAGGCTCTGATTGACTCGTAGAACCACAGCCTGCTAATAGCGCAATTGTGATTAGACTGAGAGTGAGAGGTTTTATATCATTCATTAAATTCATAATTATACGGCCTTGAATGTTAGATAATCTAAAGAATACCTATCGAATATAGGTAAACTGTTAACAATTGTCAATGACGTGTGTAAATTATGTTGATTGAATTTAATTTCGTTGAAATTCAGCTTCAACTTCGATGAGGATTTGATCACCAACCGTTGGGATATATTTGTCTAAGCCAAAGTCTGAACGGTTAAATGTCATGTTGGCTGAGAATCCAATCGTATAGCTGTAAGTCAATAAATTTGTACCTGCACCGTTAAATTTAACTTCGACTTTTACGGGGTTAGTGACATCTAAAAAGGTTAAGTTGCCGTCAAACAGCAAGGTTTCTGAATTGATTTGAGTTGCGGTTGTTGTTTCAAAATAAGCTTTGGGGAACTGGGCTGTATTAAGCCAATCATCACTCTTAATGGTTTGCTCAAAATCGTCATCTACCACATCTAAAGACGCCATATCAACTACAGCGCCAAGTTTCGCTTGTTCTGGCTGGTCGGCATTAAATGCTAGGTTGGCATCAAATTGGTTAAAACGGCCAACAAAATAAGATAGGCCCATATGTTTAACTTTAAAAATGAGTGAGCTATGGGCCGTGTCTAGTTGGAATTCGCCTGATTTAAACACCGACATATCGGTCGCTAAGTTCGGCTGAACCAATTCAAGCACACTAGAGCAGCTGTTTAACAATAACAGCGAACCTGCGCAAAACAGTGTGCGACTTATTTTTGTGAACTTAGTTAACTTCAGTCGGCGTTTAAACATACAAGGACCTTTGTTGGTTTACCACATTAAATCATCTGGGATTGGGTAGTCTTTATACGGGTCATCTTCGTCTTCTTCAATTTTGTCGTTCAGCAACACTATGTAGCCTTCACCACGCTGTTCGATTTTTTCGGCAACTGCTGCAGGCAACATATAAAATTTTTCGCCAAGATGTGCAATCGCGATAAAGCCATTGGCAAGCTGTTGTTTTTGTTGAGATGATACGCGCAACGTTTTTACTTTACCTTCAAAATTAAAGTTGTGCTCAAGGTCACCTTTACTTTCAATTGCGTTCACTTCTATCAGTTGTTTGATTTGCGCAGTGATGGCTTTTTGTTGGGCTTCTAAGCGAATTTTTTCATTCTGTTGGTCTGACTTTTGTACATTTTGTTGTTGGGTTTGTTGTACTGCAGCCTGAACTTCTCGTTTAAGTTCACGGTTTTTTTTACTTTTCTTCGACGCTTTTTTTGCTTGTTTTTGGTTAACAACACCAGCCTGCATTAGCTGTTCTGCGAGTGATTTTGCCATTGTTTGTTCTCTTATTTGTTTTTCGTTCAAGCACCTTGAAGCAAGACTTTAAAACAGCCTGATTGGATGGCGATTTTTTTCTACTTTAAGATGTTAGTTTATACAATTAAATATGCCGCGTATTGTGCGCAAAGGCACAAAATGATTCAACCCTCAATCACTTTGCTAAATTGTTTTTTCATATGTTCGGCAATTATCGCTTGCGCGTCTAGATTTGGATGAATACCGTCTTTCAACATTAGCTCTGGATTCACCGCGACCTCTTCAATAAAAAATGGAATTAACGGAATTGCGAATTGGTCGGCTATTTGTTGGTATTGTTCAATAAAAATTTTTAAATATCTCTGGCCATAATTCGGTGGAATTTTAATTTCAGCCAAAATTGGTTTAGCACCATTTTTTAAGGTTAATTGAACTAATTGAATTAAATTTTGTTTAATAACAGGGAGCTGAAATCCACGTAGACCGTCGTTGCCGCCCAATTCGATAAATACATAGTCGGGTTGATATTGTTGTAAAAGTTTTGGTAGGCGGTTTAGACCACCTTGGGTGGTATCACCACTAATACTGGCGTTAATGATTTGCCAATCAGGCGTTGCTCGGTCAAGTTGGCTGGCCCAAGCATCTTGTAGCTCTAACCCATAGCCTGCTGACAAGCTGTCACCTAAAATTAATATTTTGACTTGTGATTGGGCAGAATGAACCAATAAAGGTACACTGAACGTAATGAATAGAATAAATCGAAACCATTTAGCAGATACAGGATTGTACATATGACCACATTATTAAAAGTTGAGCAGATTACTAAAACAGTAAGGTCAAATGGAGAAGATCTCAAGATATTACACCCGATTAGTTTTCAAATTGCGGATGGAGAGAGTGTTGCAATCATTGGCCGATCAGGTTCGGGTAAGTCTACACTACTAAGTTTATTAGCTGGATTAGATGTGGTTTCGTCAGGAGAGATTAGCCTAGGTGAACACCAATTACACCAATTGTCTGAAGAGCAAAGAGCCGCCCTGCGCAAACAATATGTTGGTTTTGTTTTTCAATCATTTATGTTGGTGCAAAGTTTAACTGCACTTGAAAATGTGATGTTGCCGTTAGAACTCGCGGGCAAAACAGATGCGAAACAGCATGCGCTTGAGTTGCTGGAAAAAGTCGGTTTAAAAGAGCGTGGTCATCATTATCCAAATCAATTATCGGGTGGGGAGCAACAAAGAGTCGCTGTTGCTCGTGCGTTTGCTAGCCAACCAAAAATTCTATTTGCAGATGAACCAACTGGCAATTTAGATGCAGAAAACGGCAAAATAGTTGAAAACCTGTTATTTGAACTTAATCAACAAGCGGGTACAACCTTAGTGTTGGTGACCCACGACACTCAACTTGCAAAACGTTGCCAACGCCAATTAACCATGCAAGCAGGCCATTTAACTGAAAGTACAGGTGTTGAAAACAGTGTCCAATCAGACTATACAGCTGACGAACAAGCATCAGATAAAAAAGAACAAGTTGCATAAATTGCAAAGGATTTAGGAGTTTTTGATGAATCAACTAGCGGTGTCGTTTTCACTTTCACAACGCCTACTCAAACAGGAGTTTAAGCGTGGTGAATTGACCATCATGTTGTTGGCATTGGTGCTGTCTGTTTCAAGTGTGTTCGCTTTAGCCATGTTTAGCGAACGCTTGCAAATGGCATTGCAGGTTAAAAGCGCCGAGTTCTTAGCGGCCGACAGAGTATTAGAATCGTCCCGAGAAATTGACCCGAGTTGGCATAGGCAAGCCCAGCAACTTGAACTGAACACGTCTGCTCAAATCCGTTTTTCGTCAATGCTGTTTGCCAACGATTATATGCAGTTAACCGCTATTCGTGCGGTGGATCAATACTACCCACTGCGAGGCAAAGTGTTATTGACCGATAAAGCTTGGACTTCTGGTCAAGAAACTGAGCTAGCGGTTCAACCTGGCGAAGTTTGGTTGGATAGCAAATCGGTTAGTCAGCTCAAGGTTGCTTTAGGGGATTGGGTAGAAATCGGTGCGACTAAACTAAAATTTACTCGCATTATTGATACTGTGCCAGATGCCGATTTAAATGTATTTAATGCCAGTACTATGGCTATTATGCATATTGATGATGTCGCCGCAACACAGGTTATTCAGCCTGGTTCTCGAATTAGTTATTGGTTGAGTTTGGCGGGTGATTTTGACCAATTAACAGAATTCGAAGATTATTTGTTACCTTTACTTAATCGAGATATCCATCGCTGGCGTTCTACCGAGTCAGATGAGTCTGCTATGTTACGAGCCGTAGAAAGGGCCGAACAATATTTTTTGTTAGCTAGTTTGCTGGGAATTGTGCTTGCTGCGACAGCTATCGCAGTTGCCGCGAGCCGTTTCTGTGAACGACACTTTGACTTGGTGGCTATCATCAAAACCCTAGGTGGTTCAACCAAGCAAATTAAATGGATTTTTAATAGCCAGCTGATTTCCTTGATGCTGATTGGCATTGTCCTTGGGCTAGCGATTGGTTATGTCGGGCAAGTCGTAATTCTACAGCTACTTGCGGAGTATTTACCTGAAGACATTCCACAAGTTGGAGCGCGACCATGGTGGTTGGCAGTTTTAACGGGTTCAATTAGTTTAGCCTTGTTTTCTGTTTATCCTTTGTTGAAGTTATTTGCGATTCCTCCGTTGCGTGTGTTGCGTCGAGATATTGAAGGGTTCAAAGCTAAAGATTGGCTCAATTGGCTGGTGTCGGCATTTGCAATCTTTTTATTGATGTGGATTTACAGTCAAAATATTAAACTCAGTTTAGCTTTGTTGTTATCTGCTGGCGGTATTACTTTAGTATTGTTGTTGCTAGCGCGCAGCACTATATGGACCAGCCGAAAGGCGGGGGCCAACGCAGGTAGTGCATTTAAATTGGCGGTAGCGGGGTTATATCGCAGAGCAACTTCAAACAGTGTGCAATTAATTAGCTTTACCCTTGCAATCGAGTTGTTGTTGATTGTGTTAGTGTTGCGTAACGATTTGTTGGCGCAATGGCAATCTCAGCTACCAGAACAAACTCCGAACCACTTTGTTATAAACGTAAACGACTTTGATATCGAAAATTTTAAAACCGACTTTGCGAATAAAGGAATTCGTGTTGAGCAAACCTATCCGGTAACACGCGGAAGGTTAATTGCGATTAATGGTGAATATGTTAGGGATAGGGTCAGCAAAGAAAAGGAAAAAGTCGCCGATGAAGATGCACCGAGGTCAATCGGGCGCGAACTCAATTTAACGGCAACAGCAGAATTGCCTGACGAGAATGAAATTGTTCAGGGCACTTGGTTTAATGAACTGCCAGCAGAGCAGCGACAGCAAAATCATGTATCAGTTGAACAAAGGTTAACCGAGCGTATGGATTTAAAGCTCGGAGATGAATTAACCTTTAATATTGGCGGAATAGAATTTACTGCTGTGGTCAGCAGTATTCGCACTGTAAAATGGGAATCAATGAAACCAAACTTTTTCATGATATTTAATCCCAAAACGTTGGAAGAATTTGCCGCAACGCATATTGCAAGTTTTTACGTACCCAGCGATAAAAAGCCAGAATTGTCAGGTCTGTTAATGAATTACCCGAGCGTGAGTTTAATCGATGTTGATGCGATTATTCAGCAAATTCGGGAAATTATTCAGCAAGTATCACTTGCAGTAGAGTTTATTCTAATTTTGGTTGTTTTTGCCGGTATTTTGGTTTTTGTTGCACAGACTCAAGCAAGTATGTTCGAGCGTAAACAAGAATTAGTTATTTTACGTACTTTAGGGGCGTCATCTAAGTTTTTGCGTGCAAGTGTGTTAATCGAATTTGTTGTTCTTGGCGCATTGGCTGGACTATTTGCTGCACTTGCAAATGAAGTCGCTTTATATGTCCTTCAAACCGAGGTATTCAAAATGCAAGCAAGTTTTCATTTTGAATATTGGCTAGTTGGCATTGTGACAGGTGCAGTGCTTGTTGGGTGTTTAGGCTTAATGAGTTGTTGGCGTATGATGCAAATTAATACGCAAGCTTTATTACGTTCTTTGTCTTAGATGCAGGTGAGTTAGCTGTTTTATGCAAATTTTTATTGTGGCTGCGGTATTTATTAGTTTGCTTATTGGGGTAAAACTTTGGCAAGTTTATAACCAAAAGCAAGGTTCGTTAAAGTTTAATCAAGCTCAAGCTAAAGCAGTTGTGCAATTATCGCCAAAGCAGCAGCTCAGTTTGTTATTAAAACAAATGCTGGGTGAGCAGTACCATGTTCATCAGGACGTGCTAGTGAGTCAACTTTTAGATGTAGAAGACAGAGTTTTAAAAAAATATAGCCAACAAAAAGCACTTGATGCTGTGGTCACTGACTTAACGGGCAAAGTAGTTGTTGTGTTTGAGCTTGCGTTGGATGAATCAGCCAAACAACAGCGGGAATGGCTGAAAAGCTTAATGCAAGGGCGGTTTGCGTTAATCCGGATTACCCAAACAGAGCATATTAGCCAATCTGCTTTAGCTAAAGTTTTGGACAATCTGGCAATTACATAACTTAGGTTTACTTTAGCTGTTTAAGTTTATGATCGATTAAAGGGTCTTCGGGTGATAATTGTTGCGCCACTTCCAGGAGCTGGATTGCATCTTGTGGGTTGTCTTGTTCATGCTTAAGGGCAATATCAACTAAAGGTTGCACATCTATTTGCGCTTGATGGTCTTGGATATGCTGTGCTTTTTCTTCTAACAGAATTTGATGAGCTTTGCTGAGCAAACTTAGCCTGTGTGCAGATTGCGCATTGGCTTTATTAAGTTTTTTATAGTAGTCCTCTTTAAAGCGCAGTGTACGAGTTTGTTGGCGAAACGCAGCAACATCAATTTGTTGATTGGCAATAAAATCGACCGCAACTTGTTTATAAAAACCAAACTTTGTCAGGTAGGTTGCGTGAGTACCATGCCCCATTCCATATACGCGTAAATGGTTGAGTTGAGGGTAGCGCTTAGCGTGTTGTCTGTCGGTTGGATTGGTTGGGTCGTAAATGATATAACCCTTGGCGTGGCCTAAATCGACATCGTGGTAGTCACCTAGCCAATCAAATTTTTGCGCAATATCTGTACTCGATCGTTGATCCCAAGGTACTTTGGCTTTATTTTTAGTGCTGACTGGATGGAAAAGTAAAACTTGATCGAGTTTTAACAAATTGGCGAATGCACCCACGCCAAATCCGCCACGGCTTAAGCCATAACCTAATCGGCATTTAAATGGGCCGAGCAGCTCTGCTAATTGTTCTATAAAAAAGATTAAATTACGGCTGCGAAACCAATTGCTGCGGCCAAGGTGTTGAAAAGAAATAATATTTACTTGTTGCGAGCGAGCAAGCTTGTAACCCCAAGGATTAAAATCTTCGTGTAAATCTTGTTCTTGTAAATTGGTTCCAGCAGGAGAAAAAGTAAACAGTAACGGTTTATTAGTGTCAATAAAATGATATTTAACAAATACATCGCCGAGCAAATCACTGCCAGCAAAAGGCAATGAAGTTTGTTGCTGCTCTGGGGTTTGGGACAACCAATCGTCTAACCAGTATAATAGTTTCATGCATACTCCTGCTTTTCTTAACCGATTTTAGCAAAATTAGCTTGTTATTGCATGGCGGGTTTTTTGTGCAGGCTAATCATGACATTTTTCTAGAGCAGGTGGGGCAGGCGGCTGCTGGTTGGTCGGTGCCCAAGTAAAATACTTGGGCTAAGTGTACTGTTAAGTATTACTCATAAGTACATAAATAAGCAGTGTCTTGCTCAACTTTTACACCAAACTTTTGGTTTGCTGCAATTTCAAAAGACTGACCAGAGGTAAAAGTTTGCCAATCGCTTGAACCTGGCAATAAAACAGTTAACGCTCCGCTAATGACTGTCATTACTTCGTTTTGACTGGTACCAAATTCATAGTCGCCGGCTGCCATAACACCCACAGTTGCAGGCAATTTTTCGCCTTGAAATGCGATTGATTTTACTTTTCCATCGAAGTAGCTGTTTACATCAAACATAGTTTTTCTCTTGGTTATGCTAAAAACGCAGCATTTTAATCTGTGTCGTCTAAAATTACACTTAAAAGTTGTTTTTAATAAATTTTGCTTAAATTAATCAATAGGTCATGGAAAAATTCAAACAAGTGTTTTAAATTTGTACATAAGGTTTTAAAATGGATTTTCAGGTCAGACCTCTTAAATCCACAAAATTTACACCCACTTAAAAAAGGGCAATCGACATGTCTAAAGCTTCACCTTGCATAACTACTAGCGGTAAACGAATCGCGGTTGTTTCTGGTTTACGCACGCCATTTGCGAAACAAGCAACAGAGTTCCATGGCGTACCAGCGCTAGATTTGGCCAAAATGGTCGTGAATGAAATGATGGTCAAGAATGAGTATGACCCAAAGTGGATAGAGCAAGTTGTGTTTGGTCAGGTTGTGCAAATGCCAGCTGCCCCCAACATTGCACGTGAAATTGTTTTGGGTACAGGAATGAATGTCCACACAGATGCCTACAGTGTCACTCGTGCTTGTGCCACAAGTTTTCAGGCTGCTGCGAATGTAGTGGAATCTATTATGGCAGGTACAATTGACTGTGGTATTGCCGGTGGTGCGGACTCATCGTCGGTTCTTCCGATTGGCGTGTCTAAAAATTTAGCGCGAATTTTAGTCGATTTAAACAAAGCCCGAAGTTTAGGGGCAAGGTTAAGTGTCATTAAGCGCTTGCGCTTAAAAGATCTTGCGCCAGTTCCACCAGCTGTTGCTGAATATTCTACTGGATTGAGTATGGGGCAAACAGCAGAACAAATGGCCAAAACGCATGGCATTAGCCGCCAAGCGCAAGATGAACTGGCTCATCGTTCTCATTCTTTAGCTGGCAAAGCTTGGGCTGCTGGGCTGTTGGATGACGAAGTTATGACAGCGTTCCCTGAACCGTTTAAGTGTTTTTTAAAGCAAGACAACAATGTTCGGGCAAATTCCGACTTAGGCTCTTACGCTAAATTGCGACCTGTATTTGACCGCAAATATGGCAGTGTCACTGCGGCAAATGCAACGCCTTTGACTGATGGTGCCGCAGCTGTTCTGTTAATGAATGAAGACAAAGCAAAGTCGTTAGGCTTAGATATTCTTGGCTACATTCATAGCTATGCATTTACCGCAATTGATGTGTGGGAAGATATGTTAATGGGGCCGTCATATGCAACGCCTAAAGTATTGGATAAAGTCGGCTTGCAATTGTCTGATCTAGATTTAGTAGATATGCATGAAGCTTTTGCTGCGCAAACTCTTGCTAATATGAAGATGTTTGCAAGTAAGAAATTTGCACAAGAAAAATTGAACCGAAGCCAAGCAATTGGCGAAATTGATATGGATAAGTTTAACGTAAACGGTGGCTCCATAGCGTATGGACATCCTTTTGCAGCAACAGGTGCTCGTATGATTACCCAAACATTACGTGAATTGAAACGTCGAGGTGGTGGCCTAGGTTTAACAACCGCTTGTGCTGCTGGTGGGTTAGGTGCAGCAATGATAGTGGAGGCAGCGTAATGAGTAAGCTACAGCATTTTTCTATGAGCATCGACAAGGATAAAGTTGCGATTATCTCATTAAATGTGCCAGATGAAAGCATGAATGTATTGTCTGGGCAAACCATGGATGAAATTGAAATTATTTTAAACCAAATTGAAAGCAACCGTGACCTCAAAGGGGTGGTTTTAACCAGTGGCAAGCCTGACTCGTTTATTGCTGGTGCTGACATTAATATGATTTCTGCTTGCACAACAATTGATGAAACAGAAGACCTAGCTCGTCGTGGTCAAGCAATATTTGCCAGAGTAGAGAAGTCACACTTACCATTTGCAGCGGCAATTCACGGTATTTGTTTAGGTGGTGGCCTTGAGTTCAGCTTAGCATGCCACTACCGAGTTGCATCTGATGACGATAAAACACAACTAGGCCTGCCAGAAGTGAAATTAGGTTTGTTGCCAGGTAGTGGTGGCACCCAAAGATTGCCGAGACTCATCGGTATTCAAAATGCTTTGGATATGATGTTAACTGGTAAGCAGGTACGTGCAAAAAAAGCGCTGAGATTGGGGTTGATTGATGATCTTGTACCACAGTCTATATTATTAGAAGTTGCGAAAAAACGTGTGTTGGCAGGTAAACCTGCTGCCAGCAAAGCTAAATTGAACTTAGTTGGTAAAGCGTTAGAAACTAACTCATTTGGCCGTGGCATCTTGTTTGACCAAGCGTTGAAGGCAGTTGAAAAAAAGACCTTAGGAAATTATCCAGCCCCAGCCCGTATAATTGAGGCGGTTCGAGTTGGTGTTGAAAATGGTATTGTTCAAGGCTATCAAGCTGAGGCTCGTGGTTTTGCTGAACTTTGCCAAACGCCACAAAGCTTTCAATTGCGCCACTTATTTTTATCGACCACAGAACAAAAGAAACAATTTAAAGCCAATGCTGATAAAGCACGTAAATGCGACAAAGTTGCAGTATTAGGTGGCGGTTTAATGGGGGGCGGTATTGCTTATGTCAGCGCAGTCAAAGCTGGTTACCCAGTTAGAATCAAAGACATTCGTGAAGAGGGCATTCAACACGCGCTTAAATACAGTTACGACCTGCTTAACAAAAAAGTTAAGCGTCGGTTTTTGAGTTACGCTCAGATGCAGCAAAACTTGAACAAATTGTCTGGCACCATCGACTGGAGTGGCTTTAAAAGTAGAGACATAGTTGTAGAGGCTGTATTTGAAGATTTAGAACTTAAACAACAAATGGTTGAAGCGGTGGAAACGCATTGCCATGAAGAGACTATTTTTGCGTCGAATACATCGTCGTTACCAATAGGGCAAATAGCTGCAAAAGCTAAACGTCCAGAAAATGTAATTGGTCTACACTATTTTTCACCCGTAGATAAAATGCCTTTGGTTGAAATTATTCCTCACGAAACAACCAGTGAAGCAACCATCACAAGTGTAATTGAATTTGCACGAAAACAGGGGAAAACGCCGATTGTGGTAAAAGATGGTGCAGGTTTCTATGTTAATCGAATTTTGGCTCTATACATAAATGAGGCTGCACAGATTCTGCTTGAGGGTGAGCCAATAGAGGTTATTGACAGAGCTTTAGTTAAATTTGGATTCCCAGTTGGTCCCCTAAAACTATTAGATGAAGTTGGTATTGATGTTGGCACCAAAATTATTCCAATTTTAACCGAAAACTTAGGTGAACGATTTGAAGCGCCAAAAGCATTTCAACGCATTTTAGAAGATGGCCGTAAGGGTAAGAAAAACCGCAAAGGGTTTTACAACTACCAAAAATCACACCCCATCAAAAAGCTGCTACGCAAACAAAGTGTCGTTGATGAGCGTATTTATGATTTATTAGCCATTGATGCAGCTCAGTCACTGAATCAAGAAGAAATCGTCGAGCGTTGTATTATACAGATGTTGAATGAAGCTGCTCGATGTCTGGAAGAAGGTATAATTGCTTCACCGCAAGATGGTGATATTGGTGCGATATTTGGGATTGGATTTCCGCCATTTTTGGGTGGGCCTTTCCGTTACATGGATAGTTATGGCATTGAGAATTTGGTTGAGCGTTTGCAAAGCTACCAACTGCGTTTTGGAAACCGCTTTGAACCTGCGCAAATTTTATTGGACTACGAAGCGCAAGGAAAATCTTTTTATTCTTAACCAATATCAGAGTAGATTTGCTTTGCGGTAAATCTACTCTCTTGTATTTGTTCTAGTTGCCCCCACTATAATTACACCTCAATTAACGAGAATATCATTATTAAATTCCGCCAATTGTTTACCCAACTTGTTGTTGTCATCATTACCGCCGCTTGTGTGCTCGGGGTTGCGTTGGCGTTTATTTGGTTATTTGACGAAGGTCAATCATGGTTGGAAGGGGCTCATAGCCAAAACCCTCTGATGAGCCCAATTTTATGGTTTGTCGTATTATTGGTGGGGGTTATTTCTTTGTTCAGCCGAATTTGGCGCAAGTACCAAGAAAAGCAATTTATTAAAAAGCTGCAGCAGCAACGTAAATCTAAGCGATAAAACCTGTTTATCCTTGTATTATTTTTGCTTTATCTAAGGCAATTTTCGCTCAGCTCAAATTATCAACAAAGATTAACTGCCTCTAATGTCGGAAAACTTTTTTACTGCAGTCAATATAAATAGTGCAGTACCTAGTACAGCATAACCAATAAATATTATTTGCATCCATTGCGGCATAGACAAAGTTAAAAATGTCCAATCTATTGCGCTACAGTCGCCTCTTGGTTCAAATAACGCTGGAAACCAAATGTCAGGCGCAAACCATTGTGGAAAATCTGGTACCACTTCACAGAATGCAAACAGCGGGTTAGGCGCATTTTGTAAACCGACGTGCTCTATGGCGATTTTTGCACCCCAAGCAGCAAAAAAAGCACTGGCGAGACTCGAGACTAACTTAACGACTTTTTCTTTGGGAAAAAGGCAAGCGGGCAATAACGCAACAAATACGCCCCACAGTGCGAGTCTTTGATAAACACACTTTATGCAAGGTTCAAAGCCAAATCCGTATTGAAAGACAAGTGCCGCAACCTCAAGCGCGAGCACACTGAGTGCTAGCAATACCCAAAATATACGTAAGTTGGTAACACGGGTAATTTGAGTCAACAAAAGAAATCTCCATTAAATTTATGACTTTGAACCTTGATTATGCAATAAGTTGCAAAATAAAAGCTAGTTTATTGACACCTAATGATGAGCGCTAGATGTGTCAATTTCATGGGTGTCGACTTCACTGTGGTGCTCAATCAACTGCATTTCATACAAGGTTTCAGTTGCTTGAGGTAAAAACTCCCAAGTGAAAAATAAACCAACTAGCGTTAACACAACTGTATATGGCAACGCCATCCATACCATGCGACCGTATGAAAGACGTAACAAAGGTGCCAATGTGCTGGTCAACAAGAATAGAAATGCAGCTTGGCCATTCGGTGTGGCAACGCTTGGCAAATTAGTACCAGTGTTAATTGATACAGCTAGCAAGTCAAATTGCTCACGAGTTATCTGCCCATTTAATAATGCCTGTTTAACTTCGGTAATATACACTGAGCCTACAAACACATTATCGCTGACCATAGACAACATACCATTAGCTAAATAAAACACTGCTAACTGCGTACGACCTTCAAATGTAAGCACCCAATCGATAACAGGTAAAAACAATTGCTGGTCGATAATAACCGCAACAATTGCGAAAAATACACATAATAATGCGGTAAAAGGCAAAGCTTCTTCAAACGCATGTCCTATTGCGTGTTCTTCAATAACGCCACAAAACGCAGTGGCTAAAATAATAATGCTAAGGCCGATTAAGCCAACTGATGCTAAGTGGAAACCTAGTGCTAGGATTAACCAAACAGCAATAACACCTTGCACCCAAAATTTAGCCACATCGACTTTGGTCATTTTTTTGTCTTGGTATTCATCATAATTGGTTAGAATTTGACGAATTTTCTGTGGTAGTTCAGCGCCATACCCAAAAACTTTAAAACGTTCTACGACTAGAGTGGTGGTTAAGCCAAATAACAATACCGGGATTGTGACAGGAGACATGCGGATGGCAAATTCTGCAAATCCCCAGCCTGCTTTATCCGAAATAATTAAGTTTTGTGGTTCGCCAACCATGGTCATTACGCCACCTAAAGCCGTACCAATCGCTGCATGCATCAATAGGTTGCGTAAGAAGGCTCTAAACTGGTCGAGTTGTTCATGGGATAGTGGTTCGATTTTTTCATCAGATGTGTGGTCATGCTTTGCAGAAAAGTCTTTTCCAGAAGCAACTTTGTGATAAATAGAATAAAAACCTACCGCAACCGAGATGATAACCGCGATAACAGTCAGCGCATCTAAGAAGGCTGACAAAACCGCTGAAGAAAAAACAAATGCCAGCGACAGCATCATTTTAGAACGTACTCTTAAAAGCATTTTGGTAAATGCAAATAACAATAAGTTCTTCATAAAGTAAATACCAGCAACCATAAACACAAGTAGCAGGAGTACTTCTAAGTTTGCTTGAATTTCGTGCATAACATGGTCAACCGATGTCATGCCTATACCAATTGCTTCGATAGCTAATAAACCACCTGGTTGTAGTGGATAACATTTTAACGCCATCGCCAAAGTGAATATAAATTCAATGACCAATACCCAGCCTGCAATGTATGGCGAAATATTAAATAGTATTGGATTGACAATTAGGAAGGCGATAATAGCAAATTTGTACCAATCAGGCGCTTGACCCAAAAAATTTTTAACCAGCGCTTGTGGCATGGTGTATATCATTTAGTTTGTTCCTCATAGGATTATTTATGGAGAAAATGTGTACAATTTTCAAGACGAATAAAGGCGTGCAGATTAGAATAGAAAACGGCTTAAATAGCAACCATAAAACTGCTTTTTTGATGAATAATTATGCAGTTTAATAAATTTTTATATGCTTACTTAAAAATTTGAATCTCGGCTGAGATTGAGTATAGTGCTTGCCCATAAACTCCTTACATATAAGCTGAAGTGACATTGTTTAAAGCCAATCGATTTTTTATAGCCCTAAGGTATAGTCAAAGTAAGAGTAAAAGCGGTTTTGTATCGTTTATTACTTTTTTTTCTGTTGCTGGCATCGGCTTGGGAGTTATGGCGCTAATTATAGTGTTATCTGTGATGAACGGTTTTGAAAGTGAACTGAAAAATCGCATTTTAGGTGTGATTCCGCATGTTGTCGTGGAACAAAATAATAAAAATCCAGCGATTGATATGACCTCTCTAGCCGCTATCCCAGATGTAATGGGGATAACTCCGTTTATACAAACCAGTGGGTTAGTTCAATCTAGTAGTCAAATGAAGGCGATTAGTGTTCAGGGTGTTGATCCCGATAGTGCTCAGCCATTGTCCCTGATTGCAAAAAATATTCAGGTTGGCGATTTTATGGCATTGCAACCAGGTGCCTATCAACTGGTACTTGGACGACAACTCGCCACTCGCTTAAATGTGCGTGTGGGTGACAAAGTTCGAATAATGCTTGCTGAAAAAAGTGTGTTTACGCCTATGGGCCGCATGCCTGTTCAGCGAAAGTTTATGGTGGCCGGTATTTTTGATGCTGGCTCTGATGTAGATGCATCAGTTGCGTTAGTAAATGTATATGATCTAAACAAAATGCTCCGTCAACCGATAGGAGAGATCAGTACTCACAGAGTATATTTAGAAAACGCTTTTTTAGTTGATAAAGTTGTACAACAGATTTCCGCACAAAACGCAGACTTAAAAATAGTAGATTGGCGGCAAACCCAAGGGCAACTTTTTCAAGCTGTCAAAATGGAAAAAAATATTATGTGGCTAATGCTGGCACTCATTATTGCCGTGGCTACTTTTAATATCGTCTCAGCATTGGTGATGTTGGTTAATGACAAAAAAGCTGAAATCGCGTCACTGAAAACAATGGGGATGACTGACAAAGATATCGTCAGTATTTTTATCTTTCAAGGTATGTACAAAGGGGTTGGTGGTGCCGTTGTCGGTACCATTTTTGGTTTGTTGTTGTGCATTTATTTAAATGATCTAATGCAACTAATGGGAATACATATAATGGTAAACCCTGCTTATGAAGCGAGTGGCTTGCCAGTTGTCATTGAAGCCAATCAAGTGGTATTAACATCTCTTTCAGCCATTGTTATGAGCTTTTTAGCAACTATCTACCCAGCTTATACCGCTGCAAAAATGCAACCAGCAGAGATTCTAAAACATGAGTAATTCACAAGTGATAATGCAGTGTACTAATGTAACCAAAACCTACCAAGATGGTGACAATCAAGTTAACGTGCTCAAGGGCGTTAACCTAACGGTAAATCGAGCAGAGCATGTGGCTATTGTTGGCTCTTCAGGTTCGGGCAAAAGTACTTTGCTGCATATTATGGGGGTTTTAGATCAGCCAACTTCTGGTGTTGTTACCTTTGAACAAACAAATATTCACCAATTGTCGGCAGATGCACAAGCTGAGTTTCGTAATCAATCGTTAGGTTTTGTTTACCAATTTCATCATTTGTTGGCTGAGTTTAATGCACTAGAAAATGTTGCTATGCCGTTATTGATTGCTGGCAATAAACGAGCCACAGCATTAAAAAAAGCCCAACAAACGCTTGATTTAGTCGGTCTTAGTCATAGAACTAAACACTTTCCTTCGGCTTTGTCTGGTGGCGAAAGGCAGCGAGTAGCGATTGCAAGAGCAATTGTAAATCAGCCTAAAATCGTTTTGGCGGATGAACCGACAGGTAATTTAGATGCTGAAAATGCACAAAGTATTTTTAAACTGATTGATGATTTAAAACAAAACTTGGCCACGTCATTTGTATTTGTGACACATGACTTGTCACTTGCCTCGCGCATGGATAAACAGTTTCGATTGGTAAAAGGTGAAATCCAGTCAGGGTTAGAGATTACAAATGTATAGTTCACTGGCAAAGTTTATCGGCTTTAGATACGCCCGCAGCCGTAAACAAAATGGTTTTATTCGTTTTATTTCTGCTTCGTCGGTTGTCGGCATTGCATTAGGGACGTGTGTGCTAATTTGGGTGTTGTCTGTGATGAACGGCTTTGAAAGAGAGTTAAAACAACGTCTATTGTCGGTGATCCCCCATATTGAGTATACCTCAGTGGAAGCCAGCGGGATTGACGACTGGCAGTCGTTGAAAACGCAAATAATGCAATCAAGCGATGAAGTCGAAGGTGTCGCACCTTTTATTACTTTAGGCGCCTTAATTCAAAATGGCGCTGAATTAAAGCCAGTTGAAATTAGAGGGATTGATTGGCAAGCTGAGTTGTCTGTTTCGTCGCTCAGTCAATATGTCACAGATGACGTGCAGAATGCATTCAGGCAGCAAAATGGCTTGCTATTGGGGCAGGGGTTGGCCAATGAGTTATCGCTAGAAGTGGGTGATTGGGTTGAAATTCTGGTACCACAATTAGATTCAGGGAGTCGAATAAAACCACCAAAACTGACGAGATTACCGCTAATAGGTGTATTTCAATCTAACGGTCAGTTGGACCACCTATTAGGTTATGTGCAGCTTAATCAAGCTGCAGAAATGTCTGGTTGGCAAAATGGGGTGCAAGGCGTTCGGCTAAAAGTAGATGATGTGTTCAACGCCCCTAGAATTGCTCGGCAAATTGGCTTTACATTGCCTGTTTATGTGTATATACAAGATTGGACGCATCAGTTTGGCCACATTTACCATGATATTCAGCTCGTTAGAAGCGTAATGTATATAGTGTTAACGCTTGTTATTGCAGTCGCGTGTTTTAATATTGTGTCGACATTAGTTATGGCTGTTAACGAAAAACGTGGTGATATTGCAATATATAAAACCATGGGTATGCGCAACCAACAAATCGTACAGATTTTCGTGTTTCAGGGGATTTTATCCGGAGTAACAGGTACGCTTATTGGCAGTGCAGTGGGGGTTGTCGGTGGGCTTTATCTGGGCAATATTTTTGCCTTTATTGAACAATTAATCGGTAGCAAATTTTTATCTGGTGATATCTATTTTATCGATTTTTTACCAACCGAGTTAGTCTGGTCTGACGTTGCACTGACTATCGGTGTAGCCTTGCTTTTATCAATAATCTCTACAATTTACCCAGCTGTAAAAGCAAGTAAAGTTGAGCCAGCAAAGGTGGTTGGCCACTTTAGTTAACCTGTTAATCCGAATGTTCGGTGGCTACGTCTTTCTAGTGGATGTAGCTTTAACATCTCTCACAGACTTAGTGGATGGTGCAAAACAAATTTGGTCTCGACCTCTTTCTTTGGCAACATAAAGCGCTTTGTCTGCGTGGCGGACAAGCTCATCACCTTCTAAGGTGAAGTTGGGGTAAAAAGCAACCCCCATGGATACGGTGATAAAGCGTTGGCCCCTTAATGGATTTTCTTTTAGATATTTGCTGATTCGTGAAAACATTAATGTGGCTTGCTCAACTTCAATGTTTTCACAAAAGATTGCAAACTCTTCACCACCGATGCGGGCGACCACATCCTTGTCGCTACGTGAATTTGTCATTAAAGCTTCTGCAATTATACGCAAGGCTTCATCACCAGCATCATGGCCTAGCGTGTCATTCACCTGTTTAAAAAAATCAACGTCTAACATTAAAACAGCAGCTGATTTTTTTAAGTTTGCTTTATTTTGCCGCCACTGATTGATATGTGAAAAGAAGTAACGGCGATTCCACAAACCTGTTAAAGAGTCGGTGTTCGCTTTTTTATTCAATTTATCTTTTAATTCAATTCTAGCTAAGTTTAAGGCTAGGTTCTGTGCGATAAACTCAAATTGTATTTCATGTTCTTGTTTAACCATAATGCTTTTATCTTCAGCAAATAGTATGGTTAAAACGCCGAATGTTCGACCTTCTGCTAGCAGTGGGTAACACAAATGGTGAGTACACTGATATTGTTGCAGTGGGGCGACCGCGTGTTGGCAATAACTTTGCGGATCACTTGCAGTGTAGCTATGGCCTGTTCGTATTGCCCAGCATGAAATCGAATTGCTTTTGTAAATGTTGTCAGATAATTCGATTGTTGAATAAATATCATCAAATATGCTTTTTAATAACTGCTGGCTGATGTTGACCGCTTCATCCGTTGTTTTAGCAACTGCTAAACAGGAACTTGCGTTTTGTAGCTCAATATAATTATTTGCGGTTTGGGCGATTTTACGTTTTAGTTCGACATTATGTTCGCTGGCGAGTTTGAGGATATTTTTGCGCTCTAATTTATGACTTAACCAATAAAAAGATATAAAGACTATGATAAATACCGCAATTTGCATCCGAAAATTATTCAAAACAGTGCGAAAAATATTCTTGGGTACCCCGATTCTAATAATGTAATTTTTATTGTCAGGTGATTTGAACTTCTGTGCATAATAGATATAAGGCGTATTTGATTGTTGATCAATTCTATGTAGGTATGCACTTTGCTCTGATTGTAATAGCTTGACCTCTTGCATAGATGATTGATCGACTAAGCTCGCCATTTCACTCCAATGCACTGGTGAGTGTACAATCAGCTCGGCATCTTCATTCAATACAGATACTTGTAGGTCAGGATTACGACCTTGATAAAATACTTGCTGTGTTTCGTGGTAGGCAGGTTCTAATTCTTTCACATAGATTTGATTAAATATGGTGATATTCAAACTAGCGATTCGGGCTAATTGTTTCTGATGAGATTTGACCAGTTCGCTTTCTACAAAAAACTGCAATAATGTGATTGAAGTTGTAAAAATTAAAACAGAACCCCAAAACCACTTGTTTTTGTTCAGTTGTTGTATTTGAGCCATACCTTCTACCTAAACTTCCATGAATTAGCTGACATGCCAAACTATATGAGTTTGTATTTATAACATTAGACCACTTTGGTTAAAGGTAAAGTCATTTCTACAATTTATCTGAATTTGTGGAATAAGCGCGGAAATCAAGCGTTTACCACTTAATTTCTGCGTTAAATTTGACTGTGATCTTTGGCTAATCTCGATAGATTTTAGTTAAGTCTTGGTAGTGGTCTATTCTACGATCACGCAAATATGGCCAAATTCTGCGTACATTTTCGCTTCTGTTTAAATCTATATCTGCGAGTAAAATTTCTTCGTCTTGGCTGTCGGCATGGGCGAGAATTTCGCCTTGTGGTCCAGTTACAAAACTATTTCCCCAAAAATGTATACCTTGGCTATTGTCACTGGGGTCGGTTTCGTGGCCTACTCGGTTACAACTGAGCACTGGTACACCGTTGGCGACAGCATGTGCCCGCTGCACAATCACCCAAGCGTCTAGTTGTCGTTGTTGTTCTTGTTGGTCGTCAGTAGGATCCCAGCCTATTGCAGTGGGGTAAATAAGCAACTCTGCGCCAGCCATAGACATTAAACGTGCACCTTCTGGGAACCACTGGTCCCAACAAACTAATACCCCGAGTTTACCGACACTGGTTTGTATAGGCTCAAAACCTAGGTCTCCCGGCGTAAAATAAAACTTTTCATAAAAACCAGGATCGTCAGGGATGTGCATCTTGCGGTATTTCCCAGCAATTGTGCCATCAGCCTCAATGACGACCGCTGTGTTGTGATATAACCCAGTTGCGCGTTTTTCAAAAAGTGAGCTTACAATCACTACCCCTAAAGATTTGGCGACTTCAGATAGCTTGTCAGTGGTGGGGCCTGGAATTGTTTCAGCCAATTCAAACATATCAACATCTTCGGTTTGGCAGAAATATAGTGACCTATGCAATTCTTGCAGAACTACTAATTTAGCACCTTTGTGCGCGGCTTCTTTGATACCTTCGATACTTTTTGCCAAATTATGTGCGGTATCTGAGGTATTCGCGTGTTGGATTAAAGCAACTTTTAAATTTTTCATAATTCACTTCAACTAAACTTGTTGTAAAAAACCTTGTGGTAACTGCATGGTGATGCAATGCAAACTGCCAAACTGCTCAATGATGGGAAGACAGTTAATCGGAATAACTTCATGTTTATCGAACACTTGTTGCATAATTTTGATTGCCTGTTGGTCTTGCTTAACACCATACACTGGCAGCAATACAGCACCGTTGATAATTAAAAAGTTAGCATAGGTTGCAGGTAAACGCTGATTATGCATGTCGTATTGGGCGTCGGGCCAAGGCAATTGATAAAGTTTATACGGCTGGTCTAAATGATTGGTAAATTTTGCCAGCTGTGATTTCATTTTCGCTAATGAGCTAAAATGGTTATCTTGTGGATCATCGCATCCCTGATAGACAATTTTATTTGCCGGTGCAAAACGCGCTAGTGTATCTATGTGTGCGTCAGTGTCATCGCCGTCTAACGCTCCATGCTCTAACCACAATACTTTGCTGCAGCCAAAGTGTCGTTTTAGCTGTTGTTCAATTTCATCCTTGGTAAAACTGGGGTTGCGGTTTGGATTTAATAAACATTCCGACGTTACCATTAAACAACCATTACCATCAGCTTCAATTGCGCCTCCTTCTAAAACAAATTCTAGCGCTTGGTAGTTGATTGAAAACTGCTTAAATATGTGTTGATTGATTTGGTTGTCGTTGCATGCATTAAATTTGTTTCCCCAACCATTAAAGGTAAAATCCAACGCGAGTAGGTTGCCTTGTTTATTAATTAGGGTAATCGGCCCATGATCCCTTGCCCAGGTATCGTCTGTTGGGCACACGACAAAGTGGACTCGCTTTAAATCTACTTGCTGTTGTTCTAGCAATTTCTCGACAGATTGTTTTAGCCCATCATGATTGCAAACAATGAGTAAGTTTTGTCGAGCACAGATCTGCTGGCTAAGCTCAACATACACAGGCTCAACTTTAGCTAGGTTGGACTTCCAGTCTGTTTGTTCATGTGGCCAAGTAAGCATTATAGCGTCTTGGCCGTACCATTCTGGTGGGAGGAAATATGCGTTCATTGGTTCTCGTTTGCTTGACTTGCTCTTTCTAATGCAAGTTGTCTAAGTTGTTTACTTTGCTGATGCAACGCCATTCTAACCAAGACCTCTCTGTCTTCGTCTCGAATCACGCTATAGACAATTTCGTATAACTTATCCGACTCGTTGTCGATTACGCCGATAATTTCGGCGAAGCAGTATACGGCACAAGCTTCTTCTGGCATAAATATTTTTAGTTTAAATTTGTCACCGATAAGCCAATTATTGTTACTTTTAACTGTTAGGCCACCGGCACCGAAGCGAGTTGTGCTATATCTATGTTTTTGTTGATCTTCTTGCATTAACAAATAGGACAGCATTAAGTCTATTTTTTTGTTTTGTATGGCTAGAATCCGACTCACGTCATTCGGGAGTTGCTGGTTTGAATTCATATAGCTATTTGAGTTATCAATTTTGTTTAACTCACTAGCTAGTTTAAAAGGGTAGGGGATTTCTAATTCTAAACCTTGCTGGTCAAACGCGTGATTTTGTTCTATTTGTTCTAGATTTATTTTTACTTCGAAAGGTAAGGTAAAAAATGCTTCGAATAGCTGTCTTTTGTCTTCAAGGTTCATGAATTTTCAGTTTGTTTAAGTTTTATTTGAATTGCCAGTGCGTCAGCTAATTGAATTGCTTTTTCTAACGCCTCTGGTGTTTTGTGTTTAGCTTGGTTAATTTTAATAACTGCCGGCTCAAAATTAAATTCGGCCGCTAAATACAGCCATGCCAGCCCTTGTTCTAGGTTTTTATCGACACCTTCACCAATGCAATAACAGCGCCCTAGTGCGCCCATTGCTTTTTCATCTCCTAAATATGCGGCTTGAGTAAATAATTCTGCAGCTAGATTAAGGTCTTTGTCTGCTCGAGCAGCAAATGCTTGGTTGAGTATTTCTGCAATATCTGTGTTGTCGGGGGCAGTTGTATCAGCCGTTGTTTGCTCGATTGTTTTGTGAGTTTCATGCGCACTGGGCATGGACGGAGTAATGTCTTTTTCTGTCAGTCTTTCTTTATCTTTTAACGCTAAAATAACAGCATCATACCGTGAATTAAGTTTGGCGATGGTTTGTTGTTGAGCTGTGATTTGTTGCTGATAGAATTCGCTGTCTTGCTCTAATTTTTCAATGGTTTTTTTGTTATGTACAAGCATTTGTTTGTAGTGCACCGCAAATTGTTTGAGTTGCTGCTGATGCTTTTTTTCGAGCATTTTTATATGTAGTTTGTATTGAGTTTCTACGTCCAACTTGTGTTGATCTTTCACTTGTTCAACGCGTTTAAACATAGTGTTTACACTGGTCTCGTATGCACGGCGTAAATCATCAAACCAGCGAAATAGTGTACCTGGGATCTTTTCTTTTTCTAGTGCGCTTGCAGACGCAGGGAAGAGATTGATGATTTGTTTTTTGTCAACGAATACCTCTCCATCTATGCTTTGACAACGTAAGGCTAGTGGATTGTCTTGATATTTTCGAATTGTATCTTGAATGATCGCCAAAGAAGCTCCTGTAATTTCAGATGCATTCTCTAAACTAATCCATTCAATCTCTAATTCAGAACTACTCATTATACTCACAGCTAATATTTGGTTAGGTTGGGGCAAAGTCGACTTCTTGATAGAAAGCCGCTGGGTCTAACAATAGACTCGATGTTTTTTCGTTTGAAATCAATCCTTTTAGCATATTGCGTACCCTGGGATCTATCTTGCCAGTGTGGAACTCTAGGTCATTTAATTTTTGTATGTTTTGACCATCTATATGCATTGAATCTTCTACTTTGTCAACTACAAATCCAGCGTTAGCCACTTGACCGTTGGTTGTCGTATATACAGTTACAGGTTTATGGCTGGAAACAATTAACTCTTCTAGCATAACCAGTTGTTGAGTCAAGCGCTGAAAATCAACTTTAGTATTTTGTTGTAGGCTTAAGATGAGTTGGTTTAATACTTCGCCGACTTCTTGGTTATGAGATTGGATTTGAGCCAATACTGTGTTGCATTTGTGCAGTTTAACCGCGTCAGTAATTCGTTCGGTTTGAAGAATTTCTTCCGCTTGGTGGATGTATTTTAGTTGTGCTTTATTGTGGCTAAGGGTTGTTTCGCCGTTTAATGCTGCACCTAAGTCGTAAATAGGCGTTGCATTATGCATAAAATTTTTGACCCCTAAAAAGGAGATATCTTTTGTCGGCACTTGTGTTTGATCATTGGCAAATTTCTCTGTCAGGAGAATGTCAAGGATGTTAAATGATACGATTCGCTGGCCCACTCTAAAGTTTACGACTTCCATTTGTAATTCCTAGCTAAATTTAATTGCAGTCAAGGTTAACTCTAGCCTCATGTTGTTAAAATTCAAGCAAATTCAATAGACTAATTTATATGCTTTGCTTGACTTAATTTTGACTAGCCCGTGTTGAAAGATAAACGAAAATCTGATGGCTTTTCATCAAATAATTTGGTGAATTGTCGAGTAAAATAGCTAGGATCAGCAAAGCCACATTCACTGGCAATCATTGCTATTGGTAAGGTTGTTTCAATCAATAACCGCCTAGCGTTTTCAAGCCGAACTTCGTTGATAAATTGTTTGGGGGTTTTGTTTAAGTATTTTTTAAAGCGGCGTTCAAGCGCACTAATGGATAGATGTGATAACTCGGCTAATTTTACAATGCATATGTCATGCATGTAGTTTGCTCGTATATATTCCACCGGAATTTTAACGGCCTGCATTCCGGTCAAAGCCAGTGACGTTTTTTCCAGATGGCGAGAAACGCCGTAGGTGCCTATCACTTGTTGATGCTGGTCTAATAAAATACGTTTGGATGTGGTAAACCACCTTAGTTCACCGTTTTTTAGTATGTTCATCTCCAATCTATCATCAACTGTCTGTCCAGCCATCACCCTTTGGTCGTCGACAACATATTGCCGGGCTAAATGTGGCGGTGCAAAATCATAATCGGTTAAGCCTATTGCTTGCTCTAAACTGTTCGCCCCAATATGTTGTTGAAAGGCACTGTTGGCATAAATAATCTGACTGTCGGTGTTTTTTATCCAAAATAGCATATCGGGCAATAAATCAAACATGCTAACCAATTGGGCGATGTTAGTTTGCTGCAAAAACGAATTTAGATGTTCAATTTTGTTGGAGCCAATCATATGTTATTAAAATACCGTGATTTTTGTGTGGTTTAATTATCTACTTCGTTCTATTTTTTCATTCAGCCACTCATAGTAAACGGGATGAATCTAGTTTTTTATATTTGCTACGCCGAATTTGTCCTAGTATAAACCGAATTCATTCTAACTCAAGTTGTTTAACTTGTCCTAACATGGTTAACAATAAAATAACTTTGGGAGTGGTTTTATGACTAAAAAAATTAGAATGGGTATGGTCGGTGGCGGCCAGGGGGCCTTTATCGGTGCTGTACATCGTATGGCTGCAAATTTAGACGGACAAATTGAATTAGTCTGTGGTGCATTCAGCAGCAATGAAACTCGCAGCATTGAATCGGGCAAAGCATTATATTTAGACCCAGCACGTTGTTATGCATCGTACCAACAAATGTTTGAGCAAGAAGCTCAGTTACCAGCCGAGCAACGCATGCAATTTGTTGCCATTGTGACGCCAAATCATATGCACTTTCCGGTTGCAAAAATGGCGTTTGAATATGGCTTTCATGTGATGTCAGATAAACCTGCAACCTTTACCTTAGCAGAAACGCTAGAGCTACAATCCTTGCTTTCAAAACACGATGTGTTGTACGGATTAACTCACACCTACACTGGTTATCCTTTAGTAAAAGAAGCACGTCAGCGCATTGCAAATGGTGATTTAGGCGACATTACCAAAGTTGTCGTTGAATACCCACAGGGTTGGTTAGCTCAAGCGCCGGGTGAAGATAACAAACAAGCAAGCTGGCGGTTAGACCCAAAACAAGCAGGCATTAGCTGCTGTATGGGCGATATTGGCGTTCACGCGGCGAACTTAGCTGAATATGTTTGTGGGGATGAAATTTCGCAAATATGTGCTGATTTAGGCTCGGTTGTTGAAGGGCGTAAATTAGATGACGATGGCACAATTTTATTGAAATTTAGATCGGGCTGCCGTGGTGTATTAATGGCGAGCCAAATTTCAGTGGGTGAAGAAAACAATTTACGTATTCGTGCATACGGTACTAAAGCCGCGTTGGAATGGTCGCAGCAAGAACCAAACAGCTTAATTGTTAAATACAACGACCAACCAATTCAAATTGTTCGTTCAGGCGTTGGCCCATTATCAGATATTGCCAATGCAAATTTGCGTATTCCAGCAGGCCATCCTGAAGGTTATATAGAAGCATTTGCCAATATTTATCGTAATTTTGCAGGGCAAGTCCGTGCAAAAGCCGCTGGCGTTCAAGCTACCGCCGTTGAGCAAGATGTACCCGGTATTAAAGAAGCTGTGCGTGGTATGGCCTTTATTGAAAATGCCGTTGTATCTAGCCAATCAGACACTAAATGGCACACATTTGTCATTGAACCACAAAATATAACACTTTAATTGGGAGCAACTAATAATGAGTCAAATTAAAGGCCCAGGTATTTTTTTAGCGCAGTTTGCAGGTGATGAAGCACCATACAATTCATTTGAGAGTATTTGTAAATGGGTTGCAGGTATGGGGTATAAAGCCGTGCAAATACCAACATGGGACAAGAGATTGTTCAATTTGGAACTCGCCGCAGAAAGCAGTGATTATTGTGATGAAATTAAAGGCATAGCAGCAGAGCAAGGCTTAGCTATCAGTGAGTTGTCAACGCACTTACAAGGCCAATTGGTTGCAGTACATCCAGCATACGACACCATGTTTGATGGTTTTGCGCCTGATGAAGTGAAGGGCAATCCAGCTGCTCGCACAGAATGGGCCATTCAACAAATGAAATACGCCGCGGTTGCGAGCAACAAACTAGGCTTAACTGCGCATGCGAGTTTTTCGGGTTCGTTTTTATGGCATACAGTTTACCCTTGGCCACAGCGCCCTGCAGGATTAGTTGAACAAGGCTTTGAAGCTTTAGCGGAGCGCTGGTTACCAATCTTAAATACCTTTGATGAAAATGGTGTCGACGTTTGTTACGAACTTCACCCAGGTGAAGACTTACATGACGGTGTTACTTTTGAGCGTTTCTTAGAAGCAACTAATAATCATGCAAGAGCGAACATTCTTTATGATCCAAGCCATTTCGTTTTACAGCAGTTAGATTATTTACAGTTTATCGATTTTTACCACGATCGCATCAAAGCATTCCATGTAAAAGACGCAGAGTTTTTGCCAAACGGCAAAGCGGGTGTTTATGGCGGTTATCAAGGTTGGCAAGAAAGACCTGGGCGCTTCCGCTCATTAGGGGATGGTCAAATAGATTTCAGCGGTATCTTTAGCAAATTAACTCAATACGGATTCAAAGGTTGGGCTGTGTTGGAGTGGGAATGTTGTATGAAGCACCCTGAACAAGGTGCTCAAGAAGGTGCGCCGTTTATTGCTAAACACCTAATACGCACCACTGATAAAGCTTTTGATGATTTTGCTGGTGTCGAAGCAGATCGCGAATTTAATAATAAAATACTTGGACTGTGAGGCGAACAATATGAATACTCAGCAAGCCAATAGGCTTTTTATTGCAAGCTGTATAGCACTAACGGTTACCGCAATGACCTTCGCAATTCGCGCAGGTATATTGGGTCAGTTAAGCGAAAGTTTTAATTTAACAGACAGCCAATTAGGTTGGATAAATGCGATGGCCTTTTTAGGCTTTCCGGTCGCAACCATGTTTGGTGGGTTGCTTTATAATTGGATAGGTGCGCGTAAGTTAATTTTAATTGCGTTTATAGGCCATTTATTAGGGTTAGCATTAACCATAATGGCCGATGGTTTCTGGCTGCTGTTAGTTTCTAGCTTCTTCGTTGGTTTTGCCAATGGGGCGGTTGAAGCAGGGTGTAACCCGCTAATAGCCGACATTTACAATAAAAACAAAACGACAATGTTGAATCGTTTTCACGTGTGGTTCCCTGGCGGTATTGTAATTGGCGCACTAATTTCTAAATTTATGACAGATATGGGCTTAGGTTGGGAGTTACAAATTGCAGTTATGCTAATTCCAACAGTAATCTATGGTTTCATGATGTTTACTCAGAAGTTTCCAGAAGCGGTACATATCGAAAATTCTACTTCTGCCAATATCAAAGCATTATTCTCACCGCTGTTCTTATTTATGGTGTTGTGTATGACGTTAACTGCAACCACAGAGCTAGGTACACAACAATGGATTGAACGCATTTTAGGTGCAACTGGTGCATCTCCAATGTTAATTATGGCAATGATTACTGGTCTTATGGCTGTTGGTCGTTATTTTGCTGGCCCATTGGTACATACGCTAAATCCAGTTGGAATATTATTGATGTCGGCTGTGCTCTCTGCAGCAGGTATCTACTTAATGAGCACTGTAACGGGTGGTATGGTTTATGTAGCTGCAATTGTGTTTGCATTAGGCGTAACTTATTTCTGGCCAACCATGATTGGGTTTATTGCAGAATACCAACCTAAAACAGGTGCCTTAGGTATGTCACTTATTGGTGGTGCAGGCATGTTTGCAGTGAGTATGTGGAATCCAATTATCGGTGGTTGGATTGATGCAGCGCGTGCAGCTGCAGAAGCGCAAAACTTGACTGGCGCAGAGGCCGAATTAGTTGCTGGTCAAGTCGCTTTATCTAATTTAGCCATATTCCCAACTATACTCATAGTTGCTTTCGCTGCGCTATATTTATTTATGCGTAAAAATAAAGCACAAAATGATGTTACCCCCAATCAAACTGGAGAGGCTCTATGAGTTCAATCGTCACCAATAGGCGACGACTGTTACAAGGCTTAGGCGCTGTGCTTGGCACAGCTGCCGCAAGCCAGCTGTTAGGAGAGCAGGCAATTAAGTCTGCTTTTTGTTACACAAAAAATGTAAACAGTTACAAAATTGACGGTCGTGTATTTACTAAAAATCAAATGATTATATTGCACAGTATAGTCGGGCAGATTATTCCTACTACGGATAGTGTCGGCGCGACAGACGTTGATTGCCATGGCTTTATTGACCATCAGCTTGCGAATGTTCATACAGCTGTAGAACAAAAGAATGCAGTGTCGCTGGTGAATAAAATGAATGAGATGTCGGTAAAACGTTTTCAGTTGGAGTTCTATTTGTGTAATGACCAACAGCAGCTCGCGTTGTTAACAGATGCAGAGCAAGCACGTAATGGTTTTAACCAAGTGGATAGAGCAAACTTGAAGTTTATTAAAAATCTAACTGTATTTGGTTTCTGCACTTCAGAAGAGGGGGCATTAAAGTTTTTGAAATATTTACCTGTACCAGGTGGTTATCAAGGCTCTGTCCCCTATGAACAAATAGGTAGGGCGTGGAGTTCTAAAGCATATTACTAAAATTTAAATACTATAAATTTAATAAGCTTCGCGGCAATAAAAATAATAATTTAGCGCAGCATTAACCTTGGACTACACATTACATGAAAGAGACAAAGTATATAAATGAATCGAGCGAGGTTTATGACGTTATCGTTATAGGCTCGGGCATGACAGGCGGCTGGGCTGCAAAAGAGTTTTGCGAAAAAGGATTTAAAACCTTAATGGTTGAACGCGGCAGAGTAGTTGAACACCGCAAAGACTACATTGCAGAAGGTAAAGCACCTTGGCAATATGAAAACCGCACAAAAGTAGACAACTTATTAGTTGAACAGCAATACAAAATTCAAAAACAATGTTATGCCTTTCATGATGGTACTAAACATTTTTTTGGTAACGACCGAGATTTACCCTACACAACGAAAGATGGTACAGAATTTAGTTGGATCCGTGCCAACCAATTGGGTGGTAAATCATTATTATGGCATAGGCAAAGCTATCGCTTAAGTGACTACGACTTTAAAGCCAATAAAGCTGACGGAGTTGGCAATGACTGGCCTATTCGCTATAAAGACTTAGCGCCTTGGTACGATTACGTAGAAAAATTTGTTGGTATTAGCGGTAACTACGATAACTTACCACAACTGCCAGACAGCCAATTTTTACCACCGTTTGAAATGAATGGCCCTGAAAAATCATTTAGGCAGAAAATGGCGGGTACTTTTCCTGACAAACCCGTTATTATTAGCCGGTGTGCCCATTTAACTGAACCTCAACAAATTCATGTTGAGCTTGGTCGCATGAAATGTATGGCACGTAACGAATGCCAAAAAGGGTGTTCGTTCGGAGCATATTTCTCAACACAAAGCGCGACATTGCCAGCGGCAGCGCGAACCGGCAATTTATATATTGCGCCAAACAGTGTGGTTGAAAGTTTAATTTATGATGAAGCAACTAACCGGTTAAAAGGCGTGCGCGTTATCGATAACGATAACTTAACTCAGCGAGAGTACTACGGTAAATTGGTGTTCTTGTGTGCCTCAACCATTGGCAGTACCCAAATATTACTCAATAGCAAAACCAATAAATTTAAAAACGGTTTAGCCAATAGCTCGGGTGTGTTGGGTAAATACCTAATGGATCACAACTACAATTCGCGTACCAGTGCGGATATTGATGGTTTTGAAGATGAATATTACATTGGCCGCCGCCCAGCGGGTTTATATGTACCCAATTTCTATTATGAGCCATCTAAATATCACAAAGGCTTTAAGCGAGGTTATGCGTTATCTGGCGGTGCTTACCGTGAAGACTGGCAATCGTTTGGCCATGCTGATGGTTTTGGAGAATCGTTTAAAAATAAATTACAGCATCCTGGTAAGTGGAAAATAGGCTTGCAAGCACAAGGAGAGATGTTGCCGAATCCTGATAATCAAATGACCTTACATGCAACTAAAAAAGATAAATGGGGCATACCGCAAATAGAATTTAATGTGGAATGGTCGGATAACGAACGCAAAATGATGGAAAACTCAGTAGAAGTTGCAAGCGAAATGTTTGAAAAAGCCGGCTTTAAAAACATTCAAGGTTATGCAACCGAAAGGCCGCCAGGGATCGCGATACACGAAGTGGGCACAGCGCGTATGGGACGCGATCCAAAAGACTCAGTACTGAATGGCTATAACCAAGCACATGACATTCCAAACTTGTTTGTTACTGATGGTGCAAGTTTTAGCTCGTCTGCCGTTGTTAATCCGTCATTAACCTTTATGGCTTTAACCGCTCGTGCAGTTGATTATGCCGTTAAAGAAATGAAAAACCGTCGAATCTAATAATTAATTATATAAAACACATAGAGACTCTAAACATGAAAAACATAATACACACCCTTAAAAAACTAGCTTGTGTAGCGGCTGTAAGCACTTTGGTGCTGGGCTGCAACGCAACATCCACCTCAACGTCAAAAACAATGGACAGCAAAGAACAAATGCCAAAAATTAGTGTGCAACTCTGGTCAGTTAAAGATGATGTAAAAAAAGACTTTAAAGGTACTTTAACTCAATTATCTAAAATGGGTTTTCAAGGCGTTGAGTTTGCGCGAGACTTTGGCCCATACGCACAAAACCCGCATGGCTTAAAGCAATTTTTAACCAGCTTAAACTTGCAAGCTAGTGGTGCGCATGTGCCATTTTCTGCATTAGACGATGAAAACTTCTTATCTACTGTCGCTTTTTATAAAACACTAGACTGCAACCTGTTAATAGTACCTTACGATGAGAGAGCCTTCAGTGCAGATGGCATTGAATGGGTAGTCGCTGAGCTAAACAGATTATCAGATAAATTAGCAGCATATGGTATGAAAGTGGGTTACCACAACCATGCGCAAGAATTTGAAGCATACAAAAATTCTACCTATTGGGATTACATGGCGCAAAATACTTCTGAAAATGTAGTGTTGCAGCAGGATGTGGGTTGGACAGAGTACTCAGGCAATGATCCAGTTGAATATGTGCGCAAATATCCAGGCCGAACTTTAACCACGCACTATAAAGTACGTTTGCCAGAAGGCACTCAAGGTAAGTTGCCTATTATCGGCAAAGATACCATTGATTGGCCAAATTTAATTAAAGCCAATAAAGAAGTTGGCGGCACTTTATGGTTAGTAGTTGAGCAAGAAGAATATCCAAATGGCTTAACACCTTTACAAGCTGTAGCTGAATCTAAAAAAGGTTTAGATAGCTTTTTGTAATATTGATTTTGTTGTGTGTCAAAGCAATGCTCGAGTGCACAGGATGTGTGCTCAAGCTTGCTTTTATCTTTTTATGGGCTTAACCAAAATGTAACTAACCGGCGATTAATATGCTTCAATCAGCATACTGCACACGGATAAATCTATGAAAATAAATAAAATCATCTTTCTAATATGCACTTTAGCCATATCTGTATGTGCCAAGGCGCAAGCACACGCTTCAGCTAATATTGTTAAGCTAAATCAAGGCCAATACCAAGGGGTAGAGCTAGAGCAAGGTGTTGTAGGCTATTTAGGCGTTCCTTTCGCTAAGCCGCCAGTTGGTGAGCTGCGTTGGAAATTACCACAGCCAATAGAGCTATCAGCTTCTAAAAAAGAGGTTATCCATCAAGCAAATCAGTTTGCGGCTAGGTGTGTACAAAATAGAATATTTAACGACATTATATTCCGCTCAAATAAACATAGTGAAGATTGTTTGTATTTAAACATATGGAGCAAAGCCGATAATAAAAATGCACCTGTATATGTTTACTTTCACGGTGGTGGCTTCGCAGTGGGGAGTGGTGATGAAGCAAGATACGATGGTGAAGCTTTTGCCAAGCAGGGCATAGTATTTGTATCAGTCAATTATCGTTTGGGTGTATTTGGTTTTTTGTCGCACCCTGAGTTATCTAAAGAAACCAATTACAAAGGCTCAGGCAACTATGGCTTATACGATCAACAAGCAGCGATTCAATGGGTAAAAAATAATATAAAGCAGTTTGGTGGTAACCCTGAACATATAGTATTGGGTGGCGAATCAGCAGGTTCAATTTCTGTTAGTGCACAAATGCTGACATCACTCAATAAAAACTTACTCAAAGGTGTGACGGCACAAAGCGGCTCTATGCTGGGGTTAGATTTTAGTTCGCGCTCTTTAGCAGAAGGTGAAGATGAAGGGGTTGCATTACAGCATGCGATAGCTGCAACCAGTGTCGATGCGATGCGAAAGTTATCAGCTGAGCAGTTATTAAAAAAGGCGACGGAAAAACGCTTTGTTTGGTTTAAACCTGTAATTGATGGTAAGTTTTTTACCGATGACCCACATAAACTATACGCGCAGGGCAAGTACAACCAAGTTCCGTTATTAACCGGCGTAAATACTCAAGAGTCTAGCTATAAAGCTGTATTAGGGCAGGTGGCTGATAAGAAAAAGCTAACTCAAGCGGATTGGCATGCAGCGATAGAAAAACTATACCCAGACAATGCTGACAAGGTGAAAGTTTTATATCCAGCATCTACGCCAGAGCAAATTTTAGAAATGGCGCAGCAGCTTGCAAGTGATAGATATTTAAGTATGAGCACATGGTTATGGGCCGATGCTGTTAGCCAACGTCAACCGAAGCAAGTTTATTACTATTTATATGCACGACCTCGCCCAAGCCCGTCAACAGACAGAGGCGCGGCTCATGCGGCAGAAATAGAATATGCCTTGGGTAATTTGCGTTATAACAAAGTTTACGACTGGCAAGCAGCAGACTATAAAACATCTGAGCAAATGCAGAAATATTTTATTCAGTTTATCAAAACCCTAAATCCAAATAGGGTAGATATACCAAACTGGCCGCTATTTAAGCAAGATAAACGAATGGTGTTGGACAACGAGTTGTCAGTTGAAGATATTGGGTATTTGCGCGAGCGGTATAAGGTTTTGCAAAAGCTATGAAGCTGATGCGCCTAAAGGGATTATGGATTAACGGGAAATGTCACTCTCGTCGGTAAACTTTGCCGCTTTAACAAGCGCTGAGTTTGGTGCCGTTGCCATAAACTCTCCTAACCCCTCGGCTACCCGATTAGTTTGCGTGCCAAAGTGACACAGAGATTGCTTATTGCACACTTTAAGACCATAATACACATGTGACATTTTGACACGACAGGAGATAAGATTATGGCTACGACTTTGCCTCGCATCACCGCTAGAGTTGATGTCGATACACAAGACTTACTTACTAAGGCCGCCGCGATCGCCGGCATGTCTAGCATCAACTCGTTTGTTTTAAGCGCTGCAATCGAAAAAGCTAAACAAGTTATCGAACGTGAACAGGCTTTAAAGCTGAGCCAAGCTGATGCGATGTTGCTTATGGAAGCTTTAGACCGCCCTGCGATACAGAACTCAAAACTAAAATCTGCTGCTGATCGATATTCGAGCAAAAGTCAAAGATGAATACGGTGCTTCTAGATAAAGCTAAACACAATAGAAACCGATTCAACTGTGGCATCGAAGCTCTCAATAATTACTTAAAAGTAATGGCGAGTCAGCAAGCAAAGAAGGACAACACCAGAACGTTTGTTTTGGAAGATGATAGCGACAACTCACATGTCATCGGCTTTTACACGCTAACAATGACACCAATTGACTTAAATGCATTGCCTGATAAGTTACAAAAAAAGCACCAATCATCCACCTCTGGTGGTCTGATTGCCCGTCTTGCTGTCGATGACCGATATAAAGGGAAAGGCTTTGGTGAGTGGCTGCTTATCGACGCACTCAGAAAGCTATTAGCCGCTAGTGATAGCGTTGCATTTCCAGTTGTTATCGTTGATGCCAAAGGCGGAGCAAAACATTTCTATGAACGCTATGGTTTTCAAGCATTTCAAGACGCAGAAAACAAACTCTTCATCACCATTGCGGATGTGAGAGCAAGCTTAGGCTAGTTAACCGCTAGCCTTTGGCACCGGGTATTCAACAGGCTTTAAACTTAAATTATCTGAAATCAGAAGGATTATATTCACTCAGAGACGGATGGATCAAAGTGCATTATCCGAATGGATAATTATTAAATGAAACGCCCTTCGCGCCCGAGCGAAGCGACAAAGTGCCCTTGGGGTAGACCAGCATGCAGGGTGTTGTGGCGGCTTGAGGATTAGATACCCTTGGCTACCCGATTATAGCTCGTTTACACTGAACTGCTTTATTGAAGATGCAAGAACAACGAGCTCAATTATTTGATTATTATCGAATTCAAATCTTAAACCATCAGAGTAGCCTTGATTATTAACTAACACCCAAGCCCAACGCAATTTGGAGCCGCAACAGCTTTGAAGTAATAGTGAATAATTAGTTGCAGTCAGGTCATCAAGTTTATTTGTATCGGATAGCTCAAGCTCATCAGAATTTTCAATACACCTGATAGAGCAACTAAACGTTTCAAAGTCTAATTTTATTGCTGCGATTTCATTTGGAAGTTCTTTGAAACTATATGATTGCGCATGTATTAGCTTTTCACATGAATTCACAATACTTGATAATTCCACAAAACCTCCAAGAGTTATAACGCCGTATTTACTGTAACACTTGAGTTGGTGAAAAGTCGACTTTCCATAAGTCTAGTTCATACAAGTTACCTTGAAGGTCTAGATTGAGAGCCGCAGATATTAAGGTGTCGTCAAGGTCTTTGAAAATAAACTCTGCCGCTTGTTTCCCAAACATGCGCTTATCATAATTCTCACCTAACGCTAGACTCCCCATACCACCATCGTTTAAAGGCCGCACAAGTAAATTTTTAGTATCAATTTTTAATTTAGCCAATGTAACTAGTTTATTAATAATTTCAGCTTCTTTTGGAGTTAACTTCCGCATTCTAGATACACATAACGAGACTGTAGAAAAACTCCAATCTCAACTTTAATAAATAAAATAAGTTTAATCTGTAATTTACCCAAAAGAAACATTGAGTTGCCAGATCCCATATGATCTAATAACACTTATTCCCCAACCCCTCATAATCATGGCCAACTACAAGCCAGACTACTCGCACTAAAACCAGTTCATATCTGTCGATTTCTCAGCGCAAATTGTGCCAGGTACATTTTGAGCTGGTTTAGGTTTATGGAGACTAATACGAATCATTTAGAGCAAACGTGGATAAAAGAGGCCTTATGTTACCAACACCAAACCACAACATAGCCGTAAATAAACATAGTTAAATAAAAAAATAGCACTGCTGAGTACATGTTATTACGTCAATACTCGCTCAGAACAATTGAAACTGAAGCTCTTTTTAGATTCATTGGTACGCAAAGCGATTAGCAGGGCTGTAGTGAAAGTGAAAATAACAAAATCGATTATCCCACATACCCTAAGGCATTCATTTGCAACCCATCTACTTCAATAAGCCAAACAAACTGACTTACCTTCGAGAGATGATTTTTTAAATTTAACTTTCGGATATTCAAAATTAAAAAATCCCCCGTACTCAGTGAGTGCGGGGGATTTATTTTTAATTACTATCAGCTATTTAGCTAATTAATTCACTAAAACTTATAGCGAATCAACTACAGCGTTTAGTGTAGCACTTGCGCGCATAACGTTAGAAGCTTTGTCGTCTTCAGGTTTGAAGTAACCGCCAATCTCAACAGCTTTACCTTGAACTTCAACTAATTCAGCAACAATTTTCTCTTCGTTAGCAGTTAATTGCTCAGCTACTGGCTTAAATTTAGCGGCTAAATCTGCATCTGCAGTTTGCTCTGCTAAAGCTTGTGCCCAGTACAATGCTAAGTAGAAGTGGCTACCACGGTTGTCGATACCACCTAAACGGCGTGAAGGCGAACGGTTGTTATCTAATACTTTACCTGTTGCTGCATCTAATGCTTCTGCTAAAACTTTAGCTTGTGCATTGTCAGCTACATTTGCCAAATGCTCAAAAGAAGCAGCTAATGCTAAGAACTCACCTAAAGAATCCCAACGTAAGTAGTTTTCGTTAACTAATTGCTCAACGTGCTTAGGCGCAGAACCACCAGCACCAGTTTCGAATAAGCCACCACCGTTCATTAATGGAACGATAGATAACATTTTCGCACTTGTACCTAGTTCTAAAATTGGGAATAAGTCAGTTAAGTAGTCACGTAAAACGTTACCAGTTACTGAGATAGTGTCTTGACCCGCTTTAATGCGCTCTAAAGAGAAACGAGTTGCTTCAACTGGCGCTAAAATTTGAATGTCTAAACCGCTAGTGTCGTGCTCTGGTAAGTATGCTTCAACTTTTTTGATAAGTTGTGCATCGTGCGCACGGTTTTTATCTAACCAGAATACTGCAGGTGTATCGCTTAAACGTGCACGGTTAACAGCTAATTTAACCCAGTCACGAATTGGTGCGTCTTTAACCTGACACATACGCCAGATATCGCCTTGCTCAACAGAGTGTTGTAATAATACGTTACCGTCTTGGTCGATAACTTTAACTTCACCCGCTGCAGGAATTTCGAAAGTTTTGTCGTGCGAACCGTATTCTTCAGCTTTTTGTGCCATCAAACCAACGTTTGGTACGCTACCCATAGTTGACGGGTCGAAAGCACCATTCTTTTTACAGAACTCAACAACTTCTTGGTAAACACCCGCATAACTTCTGTCTGGAATTACAAATTTAGTATCTGCTTGATTTCCATCTGGACCCCACATTTGGCCAGAAGAACGAATAGCAGCCGGCATAGAAGCATCGATGATTACGTCACTTGGTACGTGTAAGTTAGTAATGCCTTTATCTGAGTTAACCATAGCCATTGCAGGGCGTGCAGCGTAACAAGCTTCGATGTCAGCTTTAATTGCAGCTTGCTCGTCAGCAGGTAACTTAGCGATACAGCTTTCAACGTCACCGAAACCATTGTTAAGGTTTACGCCTAAAGCGGCAAATTTGTCTGCGTACTTGTCTAAAACTGGCTTGTAGAAAGCTTCAACAGCGTGACCGAAGATAATAGGATCAGAAACTTTCATCATAGTTGCTTTCATATGCAACGAGAATAATACGTCTTGTGCTTTAGCATCTTCTACTTGTTCAGCTAAGAAAGATTGCAATGCACTTGCGCTCATTACTGCAGAATCAATAATTTCGCCAGCTTGAACAGCGACTGATTCTTTTAATACTTCCACTTCACCTGAAGCTTTAGTTAATTCAATTTTTACTGAACCTGCTTTTTCAACTGTGGTAGATTTTTCGCTGCCGTAGAAGTCGCCACCAGTCATGCTAGAAACGTGAGATTTAGAATCAGCAGACCATGCACCCATGCTATGTGGGTTTTTCTTCGCATAGTTTTTAACAGAAGCAGGTGCACGACGGTCAGAGTTACCTTCACGTAATACTGGGTTTACCGCACTACCTTTAACCGCGTCGAAACGTGCTTTGATATCAGCTTCTTGTTCGTTAGCTGGTGAATCAGGGTAATCAGGTAACGCAAAACCTTTTGCTTGTAATTCTTTAATTGCAGCTTTTAACTGAGGAATTGAAGCACTGATATTTGGTAATTTGATGATGTTAGCTTCAGGCGTTTTGGCTAATTCACCTAATTCTTTCAAATCGTCAGATTGGAATTGGCTTTCAGGTAAAATATCTGGGAATTGAGATAGAATACGTGCAGCTAAAGAGATGTCACGTGTTTCTACTTCAACGCCAGCTGTTTTAGCGTAAGCTTGAATAATAGGTAATAAACTGTATGTTGCTAAAGCTGGAGCTTCATCAGTTATGGTATAAATGATTTTAGAACTTTCAGTTGTCATCATTATGTCCTTAAAAAATATAAATTATGCTGCCGATGATTCTAGCAAGCTTCTTAATTACTACAAGCGTATGTTCACCGCTTTGGTGCAATGTCGACCATAAAGTTTGGTGATATATACCTAGGCTTCTTTATAATACGAGATACAGTACAGCCCACAAATGAGCGATTGCAAGTATAGTAAAGTAGCTTGGGTATCGCTTTAGTTGTCATTTTATAATTGAATAGTGGAAATAAATGTTGCAGCAAAACACAAAAAAGCCAAGTTTTGGGCAAAAAAAACACATAAATAAGGCAAAAAACTCGCGGAATTCGCGTCAGGGTGTTAAGCGCAAAACTAAAAGGCCAGAACCTGCAGTGGTAAAAGTGGTGTTGTTTAATAAACCATATGATGTGTTGACTCAGTTTACCGATGATCAGCACAGAAAAACATTAAAAGATTATATTCCTATTGAAAATGTTTATGCAGCAGGGCGGTTAGATAAAGATTCAGAAGGACTGTTGGTGTTAACCAATAGCGGCAAGTTACAAAACGTACTTGCCAATCCTAAATTCGACAAAAGCAAACTCTATTGGGTGCAAGTAGAAGGTGAACCCAACCAACAACAACTGCAGCAATTACGTCAGGGCGTTGAACTTAAAGACGGTAAAACTAAGCCAGCAAAAGTAAGGCTGATTGAACCGCCAGCGATTTGGCCTCGTAACCCTCCAATTCGAGAACGCAAAAATATACCAACGTCATGGCTAGAAATTGGCTTACAAGAGGGTAAAAATCGACAAGTTCGCCGCATGACTGCCCACGTTGGTTTGCCAACTTTGCGCTTAATTCGCCATCAGTTTTCATCTTTCTCAATTGATGGGTTAGCACCAGGTGAATGGCGTGAACTCGATACTGAAGAATTTAAACAATATTTGGAGCAAATTTAATGTTTAAACCTAATACAACTATTGCTTGGATAGTTGAATGCAACAATAAGTTTTTAGTTGTTGAAGAAATAGAAAATGGCATTAATGTTATTAATCAGCCAGCTGGCCATTTAGAAAAAGATGAATCTTTAGAGCAAGCCGCTAAACGTGAATTATTTGAAGAAGCGGGCATTGAACTAGAGCCTCAAGGTTTAGTAGGTATTTATCAAAGCCAAGTTCAAGGCAAAGATATTCAATATTTACGTTTTTGTTATTACTGCAAAGTGGAGTCAGAGCAATTGCCAGCTCTGCAACCACAAGATGATGATATCCTTGCTGCACACTGGTTTAGCATTGAACAAATCGAGCAAAAACAGCTACCACATAGAAGCCATATGGTACAAATTTGCTTTGATGATTATATAAAAGGGCAAAGAATACCGCTATCTGCGGTTAAGAGTTATTTATAGCAAGGATAAAGGGTGATAGAATAGCGCCCCATTTTTAGCTGCGAGTATTTTTATTCATGTCAGGCAATCAAGACAAAAAAGTTATTGTTGGTATGTCGGGTGGCGTTGATTCATCTGTGTCTGCTTATTTGTTACTTCAACAAGGATATCAAGTTGAAGGTTTGTTCATGAAGAATTGGGAAGAAGATGATACAGATGAGTACTGCGCAGCCGCTCAGGACTTAGAAGATGCACAAGCTGTTGCCGACAAGTTAGGCATTGAATTGCACACTGTCAACTTTGCCGCAGAATATTGGGACAATGTATTCGAGTACTTTTTAGCAGAATACAAAGCGGGCAGAACGCCTAACCCAGATATTATGTGCAACAAAGAAATAAAGTTTAAAGCCTTTTTAGAATTTGCTGCAGATGCATTAGGGGCTGACTATATAGCCACTGGTCACTATGTGCAACGTCGTCAAGACGAAAACGGCAAGTGGCAAATGTTACGTGGTTTAGATAATAATAAAGACCAAAGCTACTTTTTATATACTTTAGCAGAGCAGCATGTTGCCCAAACCTTATTTCCAGTTGGTGGTTTAGAGAAACCAGAAGTACGTAAGATTGCTGAAGAGCAAGACTTAGTCACAGCCAATAAAAAAGATTCAACTGGTATTTGTTTTATTGGTGAGCGCAAATTTAAAGATTTCCTGCAGCAATATTTACCCGCACAGCCGGGTGATATTGAAACTGTTGATGGCGAAGTGATTGGTCGCCACGAAGGTTTAATGTACCACACGCTAGGCCAGCGAAAAGGTTTAGGTATTGGTGGTATGAAAAACTCAGGTGATGAGCCTTGGTACACGGTCGACAAAGATCTTGAACGCAATGTATTGATTGTCGCACAAGGCAGTAAACACCCAAGATTATTCTCAAATGGCATGATTGTTAATCAAAGCCATTGGGTTGACAGAGTCGGTCCGGGTCAAGAATTTAACTGTACTGTTAAAACTCGCTATCGCCAACAAGATATAGCCTGTTCGGTTAAAAAATTAGATGAACAAAATTATCAAGTCATCTTTGATGAGCCAGTGGCTGCGGTAACGCCTGGGCAGTCAGCGGTATTTTATGCGCAAGAAGTCTGTTTGGGCGGCGCAATTATTGACAGTTTAATTCGGTAGCTAATTCGGTAACTTTGATGTCAGATGTATCTTACGAACAAACTTTAGCTTTGGCAGGGGTTTGCCAAGCATGTGCTTTAGTGCAGAGTGTTGCACGAAAGGGTGAAATGGATGACGAACAATTCGCAACAATGCTTAAAAGTGTGTTAAACACCAACCCAGCAGACACGGTTGATGTGTATGGCGAACTAGTCAATTTACAACCTGGTTTGACTAATATTCACAACCAGTTAGGCCATCAGGCGCAAGTGAAAGATGCTGAGCTGACTCGCTATGTGTTAAGTGTATTAACCCTTGAACGCAAACTGGCGAAAAACCCGCAATCATTGCGTAAACTGGGTCAGCAAATTGATGCGATGGAAACCAAACTAGCACATTATGATTTATTGCATGATGTTGTGGTAGAAGGATTTGCTGGTATTTATAAAGATGTGATCAGCCCGTTAGGCCCTAAAATTCGTGTAATGGGTAACCCTAATTTATTACAACAGCGTTTAGTACAAAATAAAGTACGAGCACTGTTGCTTGCTGCGTTGCGCTCAGCTGTGCTTTGGCGTCAGTTAGGCGGTAAACGACGTAATATTTTATTTAGAAGACAAAAATGGGTGCGTTTTTCAGCGCACGCGCTTCAACAAATATCCAATATTTAACAGGAGATTTCGATGGAATTATCCAGCTTGACTGCGGTTTCACCAGTTGATGGTCGTTACGGTAGTAAAACAACTGAGCTTCGCTCAATATTCAGTGAGTTTGGTTTAACTAAATACCGCGTAACGGTTGAAGTGCGTTGGTTACAAAAATTATCTAAAATCGCAGGTATCAAAGAGGTACCAGAGTTTTCTGATGAAGCAAACACAGCGTTAGATGAAATTGTTGAATATTTCAGTGAAGCAGATGCTGCTCGAGTAAAAGAAATTGAGCGTACAACTAATCATGACGTTAAAGCGGTTGAGTATTTCTTAAAAGAAAAAGTGGCTAATATCCCTGAGCTACACGCAGTGACTGAATTTTTGCACTTTGCTTGTACATCAGAAGATATTAACAATACCTCACATGGTTTAATGCTTAAAGAAGCACGCGACACTGTAATTTTGCCTTACATTGATAAAATTTTGGCTGAATTGCACCGTATGGCGAAAGAATATCGTGATGTTGCTATGATGGCGCGCACCCATGGTCAGCCAGCTTCACCTACCACTATGGGTAAAGAAATGGCTAACGTTTATATGCGTTTAAAGCGCCAACGTGACCAAATCGCTCAAGTTGAAATTTTAGGTAAAATTAATGGTGCAGTAGGTAACTACAATGCGCATTTATCAGCTTACCCTGAATTAAACTGGCATGAAATCAGTGAAGAGTTTGTAACTAGCATAGGGTTAACTTGGAACCCATATACAACTCAGATTGAGCCACACGATTATATTGCTGAATTGTTTGATGCTGTTGCACGTGCGAATACCATTATTTTAGATTTCGACCGTGATATATGGGCGTATATTGCATTGGGTCACTTCAAGCAAAAAACCGTTGCGGGCGAAATAGGCTCTTCAACTATGCCGCATAAAGTTAACCCAATTGATTTTGAAAACTCAGAAGGTAACTTAGGTTTAGGTAATGCGATTTTTGATCACTTAGCCGCAAAACTACCAGTATCTCGTTGGCAACGTGACTTAACCGATTCAACTGTATTGCGTAACTTGGGTGTAGGTGTTGCACATTCCATTATTGCTTATCAAGCTACACTAAAAGGTATCAGCAAGTTAGAAGTTAATGAAGCAAGTTTCCTAGCTGAGCTTGACCAAAACTGGGAATTATTGGCAGAGCCAATTCAAACAGTTATGCGTCGTTATGGTATCGAAAAACCATACGAGAAGCTTAAAGAGTTAACCCGTGGTAAACGTGTTGACCAACAAGCTATGGCTGAGTTTATTGATGGCCTAGCGTTACCTTCAAGTGAAAAAGCGCGTTTAAAAGAATTAACGCCAGCTAAATATATTGGTGATGCGCAGAAGTTGGTTGATTTACTATAATAGTCAATCACATTTGAAGCGGTAAAAAGGCAGAAAGTTTTCTGCCTTTTTTTAAAACAAAAGATATCTGTCTCCAGGACATTATTCCGCCTTTAATACAACAAACCTTTTATCTTGTGCCACTAGCTCGCAGTCAGCAAAAATATCTTTTAGCCGTTTGCTATAACCCAAATGCGCGTTGCCCACGATTATCAATTTTCCCCCCTTTGCTAAACAACGCTGGCTATCATTAAACATTTGCATCGCGATATGGTCGGTAATGGTTTTTTGTTGGTGGAAAGGTGGGTTGCAGACAATCCAGTCTGCTTTATCTTTAACGTCGCTTAAGCAATCATTCCAATTAGGCTTGATTTGTACATAGCTCAAGTCGTTCGCCTCTATTGTTTTAACGGCCGATTCAATTGCCATATAAGATTCATCAAACAAATGTAACACTAACTCACCAGCGCAGTTGTTTTGCTGAAAAGAACTAGCAATGTAAGCGGATAAGATGCCGTTGCCGCAAGCTAAATCAAACACATCTGTTTTTGTTGAATTAAAGTCGTTAGGTTTTGCTGGTAGGTGAGGCAGAAAAAATGCGGCGCCGATATCTAAGCTGTTGCGTGAGAATACATTTGGCGCGTTATAAATAGTTAAACCATTATCTAATTGCCAGGTTTTCCAATATGAATAAGACGAGTAGGGTGATGCTTGTTTACCAGTGGCATGAATTGTTCGTGATTTTTTTGTAGCTAAACTGACATCCACTTGTTTAAAGTAGCGATTAAATAGTTTAACCACTTTGTTGTTTATATCGCTCGCTTTAGCCGATGCGATTATCTGTGCATCTTCGGGCGCCACTTGATGTATTTGCGCCAAAATTGCTTCTAGGAAATCTAAGTTCTTTGGAATTTTTATTAGATAAACTTGCTCCGCCGATATCTTGTTTAAATCATTTATGCTGTTATTGAGTGGCTTGAATATTAGATCTGCTTTTGGTGAGTTTTCTGAATTCAACGTCAAATTTTGTTGGTAAGCCAAATGGGCGATTTTTGAGTCGCTATAAAAGCTAATTGGCGCTGACGTTAAGCTTTGCAAATGCAGTGTAATGGCACCAAACTGGTCGTTTATCACTAATGTGCTAGCGCTGGTTTGTGATATAATCTGTTCAGCTGTATTTGCCAATAAAATGTCAGCACTATCCCATGCTTGTAATGGTGATGTCTCGGATTGTTTGGGAAAGCGCCAAAGTGTTAATGGACAATCTTCAACGGGATAAACGTGGTTATTTTGCAGCATAGACGAATTAGACATGACTGTAGACTAGTGAGTTAACTCTATTGTATCAAGGCACAACAACTGAACAAGTCATACACCCGCAAAAACTCAAGATGCGCAATGCGGATGTCAATTATTACCCAAACCTAATTGATCCCAAGGTTGCTGACTTATGGATGGACTGTTTAGCAAATCAACTTGACTGGCAACAAGCGCAGATTACTGTGTACGGTAAAACACATCCGATCCCACGGTTACAGGCCTTTTACGCCGCAAAACCACTAAAGTATAAATATTCAGGTGAGACATTTACTGCTGATATATGGCCAAAGGAACTCGAGCAGCTAAAAGATTTAGCAGAATCAATTTGTCAGGCTAAATTTAATTGTGTGTTGGCAAACTACTACAGGAATGGCCAAGATACTATGGGGTGGCATGCAGATGATGAAGCTGAACTAGGTAAGACACCCGTAATAGCTTCGTTTAGTTTTGGTGTTGAACGTGATTTCTTTTTTAAGCATCGTCTAACAGGCGAGCAGCATAAATTACAACTAGCGCATGGCAGTTTACTCATTATGGCCGGTAGCACTCAGGAATTTTGGTATCATTGTTTACCTAAGCGCACCCGCATAACCAGTGGGCGAATCAATTTAACATTCAGATATATACATCAATAACCAGTATGACTAAAGGTACAGTTTAAATGACGATAGATGAGGTAATTTTTGATAAGTTGAAGGGCAAGTTCAACCCAGTTGAATTAGATGTTCAAAATGAAAGCCATATGCATTCGGGACCCGCGACAGATTCTCATTACAAAGTTATTGTAGTCAGTGAAATCTTTGATGGGTTGCGGTTAATTCAGCGTCATCGAGCTATCAATGAATGTTTGGCCGAAGAACTCGCAGGTCCTGTTCATGCGTTATCCATTCATACTTATTCTGTTAAAGAATGGCAGAACGGCGACGTTAATGTCCCCCTTTCTCCGAAGTGCTTAGGAGGCAGCAAGTCTGACTAGTGTTTACAAACTCGCAATTTACTTAACCTGAGGTATAATGCGCGCAAAAAATAATACGGATTAGAAATGCTAGTGCAAATAAGCGATAAACTCGACGCTTTTTCAGAAGCTTGCGGCAACATCGTCGCCTGGTTAGCGACAATAATTGTGCTGTTGATGGCGGGAATTGTGTTTCTGCGTTATGGATTATCTATCGGTTCTATTGCCGCACAAGAAGCTGTATTGTATTTGCACTCTGCGATCTTTTTGTTGGGCGCAGCCTACACTTTAAAGTGCAATGAACACGTTCGAGTTGACGTGTTTTATAGTAAACTGAGTACGTCAAAACAAGCGCTAGTTAACTTGTGCGGTACCGTGTTATTGCTTTGGCCTGTTGTTGTTACCATTGCTATTTATAGCTGGCAATATGTTGGTGACAGCTGGCGTATAATGGAAACGTCAGTCGATGCAGGCGGCTTGCCCTTTGTGTATATTCTTAAAAGTTTCATTCTGATTTTTTGCTTGCTATTGTTGGTTCAAGGTTTGAGCGAAGTCATTAAAAACATAAAAATTCTGCGCGAGGGAAGAGCATAATGGAATATTTGTCGTTAGTCCTTTTCGTTGTTGTTTGTTGTGTTTTATTAACGGGTTATCCCGTTGCTTTTGCGCTGGCGGGTACATCTTTGCTGTTTGCATTCATTGCATCTTTGTTTGGTGTTTTTGACAGCGCATTCTTACATGCTTTACCTAGCCGCATCTTCGGCATTATGAATAATCAAACTCTGTTGGCTGTCCCTTTGTTTGTATTTATGGGGGTGGTATTAGAAAAATCTAAAATAGCTGAATCATTGCTTGTTTCCATTTCTCAACTTTTTTCTCGCTTTAGAGGCGGTTTAGCGATTGCCGTAGTTTTAGTCGGTGCGTTATTAGCAGCGAGTACTGGGATAGTTGGGGCGACTGTAGTGACTATGGGGTTGTTATCTCTGCCTGCGATGCTCAAGCAAAAATATAATCCATCAATTGCCTGCGGCAGCATTTGTGCGGTTGGTACCTTAGGGCAAATTATTCCACCTTCAATTGCTCTAGTTTTGTTGGGGGATGTTATTTCTAATGCATTTCAACAGTCTCAGCTAGACATGGGGATTTTTTCGCCGGAAACAGTGTCAGTAGGCGACTTGTTTGTTGGCGCAATTGTACCCGGTGTGTTGTTAGTAGCACTCTATTTAGTGTACTTATTGGCAATTGCTTGGTTCAAGCCTGAGTATTTACCCGCTTTCGACAACAGAGAAAAAGTGGCTGTTGGCGCGTTAATTAAAGCTGTTGTCCCACCTGTACTCCTTATATTTGTTGTTTTAGGTTCTATCCTCGCTGGCTTTGCGACACCAACAGAAGCAGCGGCTATCGGCGCTTTTGGAGCATTATTACTGGCACTGTTCAAAGGGCAGCTCAGTTTTAATATGCTTGCCTCAGTTAATAAAGCAACTCTGACCTGTACTAGCATGGTGTTCTTAATCTTGATTGGGGCGTCTGTTTTTTCGTTAGTATTCCGTGGCCTCGGGGGAGAGGAGTTAATAGAGTCGATATTTGAGAGCCTGCCTGGTGGTGTGTTTACCGCTATGTTATTGGTGATGGTGATTCTGTTTTTATTGGGTTTTATTCTAGACTTTATTGAAATTACCTTTGTAGTTGTGCCTATTGTTGCACCTGTATTGCTGTCTATGGGGCTTGATCCCATTTGGTTAGGCATTATGATAGCAATCAATTTGCAAACATCGTTTTTAACACCGCCATTTGGCTTTGCGCTGTTTTATTTGCGTGGTGTCGCTGATGCTAGCATAAGAACCGCCCAAATATATAAAGGGGTGATGCCTTTTATTGTGATTCAATTGTTTGTACTGGTTGCGTTGGCACTTTGGCCAGAGTTGGCAATTTGGTTACCTTCTGTCGTTTATTCAGAAGGTTATTAATTTATAACAGGTAGGAAATAATGAAAAAAATAACAATCGGCCTTGTTGTAGCACTAGCAACTTTACTATCGGCTTGTTCAAATGATGATGGGGCCTCAGCTGGTGCTGCCACTCAACAAAGTTTTAAATGGAAAATGGTTACAACTTGGCCAAAAAACTTTCCTGGTCTAGGCACTATCCCACAAGACTTTGCCGATAATGTTGAAAAAATGTCAGGTGGTCGCCTAAAAATTAAAGTGTATGGCGCTGGTGAAATGGTGCCTGCGCTTCAAACATTTGACGCCGTTAAAAGTGGTGCTGCACAAATGGGACATGGGGCAGCATATTACTGGAAAGGAAAAATCCCAGCTGCGCAATTTTTTACAACCATACCTTTTGGTATGAACGCTCAAGAAACGAATGGGTGGTTTTACCATGGTGGTGGTAATGAGTTATGGCAAGAGGCATACGAGCCATTTGGTATAATTCCATTTCCTGGTGGTAACACTGGTGTGCAAATGGCAGGTTGGTTTCAGAAAGAAATTAATAGTCTAGCCGATTTTCAAGGCTTAAAAATTCGAATTCCTGGTTTGGCGGGCGAAGTTGTTGCTGATTTAGGTGGCATTCCAGTGCAAATGCCAGGTGGAGAGTTATTCAGCGCGATGCAAAGCGGCGCACTCGACGCGACCGATTGGGTTGGCCCCTATAATGATTTGGCCTTTGGTTTATATAAAACAGCCCCATATTATTATGTGACTGGTTGGCAAGAGCCTGGTGCTGCGCTTGAGTTTATTATTAATAAACAAGCTTTTGAACAACTGCCGTCAGATTTACAAGCGATCGTTGAAATTGCAACTGAAGCGGCAAACGCTAACATGTTAGCTTTGTATACAGCAAAAAATAACGAAGCCTTACAAAGTTTAAAAGAAAAAGGTGTGAAAATTAGAAAGTTTCCAAAAGATGTAATTGAAGCGCTTAAATCATCGAGTTTACAATCAGTTAAAAATTTAGTCGCGAGTGACAAGATGGCTGAGAAAATTTTTAATTCTTATCAAAAATTTTTAGCGCAATCTTCCGAATATCACGCACTAACTGAACAAGATTACTATCACAACAGAAGTGGCATTGATTGGGCGAAAGCTCAACCTGTGCAAGAATAAATTAGCAAGATAAAAGAATAGGATTATACATATGGTTATCAAACCAAAAGTACGTGGTTTTATTTGTACAAATGCTCATCCAGTTGGCTGTGAAGAGTCAGTAAAGCGCCAAATCGAGTATGTTAAAAGCAAAACTAATGCGCAAGGGCCAAAAAATGTATTGGTGATCGGTTCTTCAACTGGTTACGGTTTAGCTTCTCGTATTACTGCTGCTTTTGGTAGTGGTGCAAAAACTTTAGGTGTGTTTTTTGAAAAAGAACCAACTGAGAAAAAATGTGCAAGTGCAGGTTGGTATAATACGGCTGCTTTTACTAAGTATGCTAAAGAAGCTGGTTTATGGGCAAAAAATATTAATGGCGATGCTTTTTCGCACGAGATTAAAGCAAAAGCAATCGATATCATCAAACAAGAATTGGGTAAAGTTGATTTAGTCATCTATAGTTTGGCATCTCCTCGCCGAACTGACCCAGATACAGGTGAAGTTTATTCGTCTACATTAAAGCCAATTGGTGAAACGGTTACGACTAAAAACTTAAATACATCAAAACGTGTTATTGATGAAGTGACTGTTGAAGCTGCAAACGAAGCAGAAATTCAAGGCACTATAGATGTAATGGGCGGTGCTGATTGGGAATTATGGATTAAAGCTTTACAAGAAGCTGACGTGTTAGCTGAAGGTTTTAAAACAACAGCATACACATATATTGGTAAAAAACTAACATGGCCAATTTATGGTCACGCGACTATTGGTAAAGCGAAAGAAGACTTAGATCGCGCGGCTAAAGCGATTAAGCAATCGACAGACTCAATTAGTGGTGAAGCTTATGTCACTTCATTGAATGCTGTGGTTACGCAAGCTAGTTCGGCTATTCCTATTATGCCATTGTATATTTCTGCTTTATTCAAAGTAATGAAAGAGCAGGGAACATACGAAGGTGTTATCGAACAAATTCAAGCTTTATTCTCTGAAAACTTATATGGTGAAAACCCACGATTTGATGAAGCTGGTCGATTAAGCCAAAACTACAAAGAGCTTGAAGATAAAGTGCAAGATGCGGTTCAAGTTATATGGGATTCTGTCACAACTGAAACCATCGACGATTTAACCGATTATATTGGTTATAACAAAGAGTTTTTACACTTATTCGGCTTCGAATATGACAACGTCGACTATGATGCGGATGTTAGTCCATTAGTTGAGTTAGAAGTTGAATAATTGACTGCCTGTCAATTATTCTGATGGTTTTGATAAAGGGCGCTAAATACGCCCTTTATTTTTATATAAAACAAAAAGTACAAAAAACAACCAAATCAAACCCTTTTCAAATTGTCAATTCGAAAATTTTAACCTAATCTCAATCAAATCAATATTTTTCGTGGATACATGGTGTAAAACAATGTTAAAATCCGCGGGTTTTATATATAGCTAACAATAGCAATGAAGCTAATCAATTGAAATTAGCTCGACAGCGCTAAAGCGAACCATATTCCAAATTTCGTTTTAAACCTTAAAAACAAGTGCAATGAGTATGATAACTATCAAGAAAGGCTTGGATGTTCCTGTTTCAGGGGCTCCACAACAAGCAATATCTGACGGTAACGCCGTCACAAAAGTTGCTATCCTTGGTGAAGAATACATTGGCATGCGTCCTACTATGCACGTCCGCGTTGACGACGTAGTAAAAAAAGGACAGGTTCTTTTTGCTGACAAAAAGAACCCCGGTGTACAATTCACTGCGCCAGCAGCAGGGGTAGTTAAAGAAATCAATCGTGGTGCTAAGCGTGTTTTACAGTCTGTCGTCATTGAAGTTCAAGGCGACGACAAAGTAGAGTTCGCCAAAACAGCAGCGGATCAACTTGGTTCATTAGAGCGTCAACAAATTGTTGATACTTTAGTAGAATCTGGTTTGTGGACAGCATTAAGAACGCGTCCATTTAGCAAGATCCCTGCAATAGATGCCACTCCTTCTTCATTATTTGTTACCGCAATTGATACAAATCCATTAGCAGCTGATCCTGCTGTTGTATTAAAAGGTCAAGAAGAAGACTTCAAAAATGGTTTAGCGTTATTAGCTAAATTAGCGCCTAAAACTTTCTTATGTAAAGCGCCAGGTGCAGAGATTCCAAGCACTGATGGTGTTCAGGTTGAAGAGTTTGGTGGTGTTCATCCAGCTGGTTTAGTGGGTACACATATCCATCACTTAGACCCTGTTAGCATGGACAAACAAGTTTGGCATATTAACTATCAAGACGTGGTAGCGGTTGGTCAGTTGTTTACAACTGGTGAATTGCCTAGTACTCGTGTTGTTTCGTTAGCTGGCCCTGCGGTTAAAAACCCTCGTTTGGTTAAAACCCTTATCGGTGCAAGCTTAGACCAATTAACCGATGGTGAAGTTGCTGACGGTGAATTACGCGTAATCTCTGGCTCTGTATTGGCTGGACACGATGCTGGTGGTGTACATGGTTATTTAGGCCGTTATGCTACGCAAGTTTCTGTATTGGCAGAAGGTCGTGAGAAAGAATTATTTGGTTGGATTGCACCTGGTGCAAATATGTATTCAATCACCCGCGCTTATTTATCTCATTTGTCTCCAAGTAAGTTATTTAACTTTACGACAACGACACGTGGTTCGAGCCGAGCTATGGTTCCAATTGGAAACTACGAGCGTGTTATGCCATTAGATATTATCCCAACTTTATTGTTGCGTGATTTAATTTCTGGCGACGTCGACTCAGCTCAAGCATTGGGTTGTTTGGAATTAGACGAAGAAGATTTAGCACTTTGTACTTTCGTTTGTCCAGGCAAATACGATTATGGTTCGATTTTGCGTTCACGCTTAACGCAAATCGAGAAGGAGGGCTAAGATGGGTTTAAAGTCCTATTTAGAAGAAATAGAGCCGCTATTTGAAAAAGGCGGCAAATATGAAAAATGGTATGCGTTGTATGAAGCGGCTGCGACCATTTTTTATACCCCAGGCATGGTAACTAAAGGTAGAACTCACGTTCGTGATAGTATCGACCTTAAACGTATTATGATCCTTGTTTGGATGATGACTTTCCCTGCAATGTTTTACGGTATGTACAACATTGGTTTGCAAGCTGAAGCGGCTATTGCTGCAGGTGCTGGATTACCGCAAACTTGGCAAGTTGATTTATTCACTGCATTAGGCGGAACGCTAGAAGGCAGCGGGTGGGGCGGTAAAATGTTCTACGGTGCCATGTTCTTCTTACCTATTTATGCGGTTACTTTCGCGGTTGGTGGTTTCTGGGAAGTATTATTTGCTTCAATCCGCAAACATGAAGTAAATGAAGGTTTCTTCGTAACCTCTGTATTATTCGCATTGATTTTGCCAGCAACAATTCCTTTATGGCAGGTTGCTTTAGGTATCACTTTCGGTGTGGTGATTGGTAAAGAAGTATTTGGTGGTACTGGCCGTAACTTCTTAAATCCAGCTTTAGCGGGTCGTGCATTTTTATTCTTCGCATATCCTGCTCAAATTTCAGGTGACGCTGTATGGGTTGCTGCTGATGGTTTCTCTGGTGCAACTTTATTAAGCCAAGCTGCGCAAGGTCAATTAGACTATGCATTAACTGGCCAATGGTGGGATGCATTCTACGGTAACATCGCAGGCTCTATGGGTGAAGTTTCTACCTTAGCAATCTTAATTGGCGGTATCGCGTTAATTTACTTCCGAATTGCTTCATGGCGCATTGTTCTAGGTACATTTGCGGGTATGGCTATTTTCTCTACCATGTTCAACCTAATTGGTAGCGATACAAACCCATTATTTGCTATGCCTTGGTACTGGCATTTAGTTATTGGTGGTTTTGCTTTCGGTATGATGTTTATGGCAACTGATCCAGTATCGGCCTCGTTTACTAATCAAGGTAAATGGGCATACGGTATTTTGATTGGTTTCATGGTGGTTATGATCCGTGTAGTTAACCCTGCATACCCAGAGGGTATGATGTTGGCTATCTTATTTGCGAATGTTTTCGCGCCATTATTCGACCACTTCGTTGTATCTGCAAACATCAAGCGGAGGTTAGCACGTAATGTCTAAAGGAAATGATTCAATCAGCAAAACGCTGACGGTTGTAATTTCACTTTGTTTGGTCTGTGCGATTATTGTTGCGGGTTCTGCTGTTGCATTGCGCCCTCAACAAGAAGAAAACAAAGCATTAGATAAACAAAAAAATATTCTTTTAGCAGCTGATTTATTACCAGCAGGTGCAACTGCCGCCGATATTAAAGAGCGCTATAAAAATTTAATTACAGCAAAAGTAGTTGATTTAGATACTGGCGAATATGTTGAAAGCATTGACGCTGACACTTTCGACCAACGTGCTTCTGCTAAAGATCCAAGCTCGTCTATTGATTTAACTCAAGAGCAAGATGTTGCAAGTATCAAGCGTCGTTCAAATAAGGCGGTTGTTTATTTAGCAAGCAATGAACAAGGTGAGTTTTTAAGCTATGTATTACCTGTTCATGGTTACGGCTTATGGTCAACTATGTATGCGTTTGTTGCGGTTAAGCCAGATGCAAATACCATTATCAACCTTAACTACTATGAGCAAGGTGAAACACCTGGCTTAGGTGCTGAAATTGAAAATCCTAAATGGAAATCAATTTGGGTTGGTAAGAAAATTTACGACGACCAAGGCGAAATGTCTATCGAGATTGTTAAAGGTGAAGCGCCAAAAGGTTCTGAGCACAAAATCGATGGCTTATCAGGTGCGACTCTAACTAGTAATGGTGTTCAATATACATTCGACTTCTGGTTAGGCGAGCTAGGTTTCAAACAATACCTAGATAAACAGCGTCAAGGAGCATAATTCATGGCTAAAAGTAGCGAAGCTCAAAAGGTTCTGTTTGGACCGATTTTTGCGAACAACCCAATTGCGTTGCAAGTATTGGGTATCTGTTCTGCGTTAGCTGTAACAAGCAAAATGGAAACAACCATTGTTATGTGTATCGCGTTAACATTTGTTACTGCGTTCTCAAGCTTGTTTATTTCAATTATTCGTAACCACATTCCATCAAGCGTACGTATTATCGTACAGATGACGATTATCGCGTCATTAGTAATCTTGGTAGACCAGCTATTAAAAGCATACGCTTACGATATTGCTAAGCAATTATCTGTATTCGTTGGTTTGATCATTACTAACTGTATCGTAATGGGTCGTGCAGAAGCGTATGCGATGAAGAGTCCACCGTTTATGAGTTTCTTAGACGGTATTGGTAATGGCTTAGGTTATAGTGTTGTATTAATCACTGTTGGTGTTATCCGTGAACTATTTGGTTCTGGTAGCTTATTTGGCGTTGAAATTTTACCACTTGTTTCTAACGGTGGTTGGTATCAACCTATGGGCTTATTATTAATGCCACCTAGCGCTTTCTTCATCATTGGTTTATTCATCTGGGTTTTACGTACTTTCCGTAAAGAACAGGTAGAAAAATAAGAGGCTAAGATGGAACATTATATAAGTTTATTCGTTCGCGCAGTTTTCATTGAAAATCTTGCGTTAGCTTTCTTCCTAGGTATGTGTACTTTCTTGGCTGTTTCTAAGAAAGTAACCACAGCTTTTGGTCTAGGTGTTGCGGTAATTGTGGTATTGGGTATTTCAGTACCTGTTAACCAAATTATTTATTCTAACTTGTTAGCACCGGGTGCTTTAGCTTGGGCTGGTTTCCCTGAAGCAGACTTAAGTTTCTTGAAATTCTTAACTTTCATCGGTGTTATCGCGGCTTTAGTACAAATTCTAGAAATGTCTCTAGACAAGTATTTCCCTGCTTTATACAACGCGTTAGGTATTTTCTTACCGCTAATTACTGTTAACTGCGCTATTTTCGGTGGTGTAGCTTTCATGGTAGAGAAAAACTACAACCTAACAGAAAGTGTTGTATTTGGTATCGGTAGTGGTGTTGGTTGGGCATTAGCAATTACTGCATTAGCTGCTGTACGTGAAAAAATGAAATACTCTGACATTCCTGACGGTTTGAAAGGCTTAGGTATTACATTTATTACGGTAGGCCTGATTGGTTTAGGCTTTATGTCATTCTCTGGCGTGTCTTTATAATCCAGAGCAAGTAGAGGAATAAACCGTGAATTTAACAGATATTTATTTAGGCGTTGCAATGTTTATTGCTATGGTACTTGTACTAGTAGCAATAATCTTGTTTGCAAAATCAAAATTAGTCAGTAGTGGCGATGTCACTATTTTAATTAACGATGATCCAGATAAAGCCATCACAACTAAACCTGGTACTAAATTACTTGGTGCATTAGCTGATGCTGGTATCTTCGTATCTTCTGCGTGTGGCGGTGGTGGCTCTTGTGGCCAGTGTCGTGTAGACGTTAAAGAAGGTGGTGGTGAGATTTTACCAACCGAGCTTGACCACATTACTAAAGGTGAAGCACGCCAAGGTTGTCGTTTATCGTGTCAGGTTTCGATTAAAAATGACATGAAAATCGAACTTGAAGAAGAGATTTTTGGTATTAAGAAATGGGAATGTGAAGTTATTTCTAACGATAACAAAGCAACTTTCATTAAAGAACTTAAGCTTAAAATCCCTGAAGGTGAGGTTGTACCTTTCCGCGCCGGTGGTTACATTCAAATTGAAGCGCCAGCTCACCATGTGAAATATGCAGACTTCGATATTCCTGAAGAGTATCGTCCAGATTGGGAACGTTTTGGCTTCTTTAAACTTGAGTCTAAAGTTGATGAAGAGACAATCCGCGCTTATTCAATGGCGAACTACCCGGAAGAATTCGGTATTATTATGTTGAACGTGCGTATTGCTACGCCGCCGCCAAACAACTTGTCATTACCTTGTGGTAAGATGTCTTCGTACATCTGGAGCTTAAAAGAAGGTGATAAAGTCACTATTTCTGGTCCATTTGGTGAGTTCTTCGCGAAAGACACTGATGCTGAAATGGTCTTCGTAGGTGGTGGTGCTGGTATGGCGCCGATGCGTTCACACATTTTTGACCAATTACGTCGTATCAAGTCTAAGCGTAAAATGTCGTTCTGGTATGGTGCGCGTTCTAAGCGTGAGATGTTCTATGTTGAAGATTTCGACATGCTTGCGGAAGAAAATGACAACTTTGAATGGCATGTTGCATTATCAGACCCACAACCAGAAGATAATTGGACAGGTTACACAGGGTTTATCCATAACGTACTTTATGAAAACTACTTGAAAGATCATGAAGCACCAGAGGATTGCGAATTCTACATGTGTGGTCCACCAATGATGAATGCCGCAGTTATCGGCATGTTGAAAGACCTAGGTGTTGAAGATGAAAACATCTTGTTGGACGACTTCGGTGGTTAATCGGATTCATTATTAATGAAAATGATTTTAAAGATATGGCTAGCCCTTATAGGGCTGGCCTTTTTTGTTTCATGTAGTGAACAAAATAAAGAGCAAGGGGCACATTTACAAGGTAGAACCATGGGTACTACTTACAATGTGCGTTATTATCCTCAACAGCCTATAGATTCTAAACTAGTTCAAGATAAAATTGATTTGAGCTTGCTGCAATTAAATCAGCAAATGTCGACCTACATTCCAGACTCACAAATTAGCCAATTTAATAAGATGCAGTCAACTGAGCCGATGCAAATCGATGATGGTTTTGCTTATGTTGTTGACCAAGCAATTGAGCTTGCTAAATTAAGCCAAGGTGCTTTGGATATCACGGTTGGCCCGTTGGTCAATTTATGGGGTTTTGGACCTGATAAAAAGCCGACACAATTACCGTCAGATCAACAACTTGGTCAAATTGACGATTATGTTGGCATCAATAAATTATTATTGGATGGCAATCAGTTGTCTAAGACTGATCCTAGGGTCACAATAGATTTATCAGCGATCGCCAAAGGTTATGGTGTTGATGTTGTCGCAGAGGTGCTTGAGTCTTTCGAAATTGACAACTACCTAGTTGAAATTGGTGGAGAGATGCGCCTTAAAGGACACAAACCACAAAAGCAATCTTGGTTAGTTGCAATCGAAAAACCTCAGTCATTAGAGCGAAGTGTTCAACAAGTTTTGAATGTGGGTAACAACGCCTTGGCTACGTCCGGTGATTATCGCAATTATTTTGAGCAAGATGGCATTCGCTATTCACATACTATTGACCCTATAACAGCCAAACCAATTAGGCATAAGTTAGCTTCTGTGTCAGTTGTTGCAGAAAACTGTACATTGGCAGATGGTTGGGCAACAGCGTTAAATGTATTAGGGCCAGAAAAAGGTTATAAGTTGGCGTCTGAATTGGGACTTGCGGTTTATTTAGTGATAAAATCTGATGAAGGCTTTGAAGTAAAGTACACCAAAGCATTTGAGCCGTATTTAGTGCAATTTTAGTGGGTAATTAAATGACAACTTTTTTATTAGTTTTCGCTGCATTTTTGATTATTGTTTCTGCTATGGCAGTAGGTTATATTTTTCAAAAAAAATCAATCTCTGGTAGTTGTGGCGGCTTAGGTTCGGTTGGCATTGATAAAGTTTGTGATTGTGATGATCCGTGTGATAAACGTAAAGCTAAAATGAAGCGTGATCAAATGTTAAATGAGAACCGCATTATTTAGTCTTACAACTTACTTCTATCTGCGAGTGTGTATTAACTGAAAGTTGCTGCAGGCACAGTGGCATAGAAGTTCAAGTCGGTTGGGATATTTTTGCAAAATTTGTCTTAATCTAGCTTTCAAGGGATATTCGTCCTTGAAGGCTAATTCCTGTCGTCATCCATGACTCCACCTCAACAGACTGCGAAGCGTTGCTTCGGTTCTGTTTCGCCCTACCGATTGGACGTTTTGCAAAAACACACCCAACCAACTTTCATAGCTCTTCCGTCGCCAGTTTAGACCCCCTACCCATTTATCTTTTCAACAATTCTAAGCAAATTATCGTCTAGCTGTTTAATAGCATTCATCAAAACCATGTGTTCGTTTTTGCTAATGCCTTTCATCATAGGTTGGCTGATATTGCTCAGGGCTTTGTTTAGTGCAACTAAGACTTCTTTGCCTTGTGGGGATATTTTAATGATGGCTTTACGTTTGTTGTCTGGTACGACACGACGAATTATCCAATTTTTGCCGCTGAGCCAGTCGAGTAGGCGAGTAATCGCAGCTTTGTCTTTACCGGTTTTTTTTACTAGAGCACCTTGCTCAATACCCGATTCAGGAATTAAGTTGAGTAAAAAGTAAGCCTCCGGGGTAATTTCATAACCCGTTTGTTTAAACACTGCTTTTAACATGCCTTTCATGTTAAAAGCGAGCTGGTGAATTTGGTAACCGAGCGTTTTTTCAATATCGACTGGCTTATCCATTTATTCGCCCCGAGACTTATGCTTGGATAAATCGATTGATTTGCTGAATGATCCCAGCTTCATCTAATTGTAAGATTTGATAAAGTTCAGCTTGCGTACCGTGTTTGACGAATTCATCTGGTACGCCAATCTGCAGTACTTGGCAGGCTAGTTTATTTTTAGCCAATACTTCAAGTACTGCGCTACCAGCCCCACCTTGCACGCAGTTATCTTCAATGGTAACAATCACTTTGTGTTGCGATGCAGCTTCAATAATTGCTTGCTCATCAATCGGTTTTACAAAACGCATATCCCAATAACTAGCATTTAGGGTTTGAGCTGCACGCTCTGCGAATTGACCAAGGTGACCAAAATTGAGTAGAGCAATATGCTCACCCGTCATTTTTTTGTTCGCTTGACCAATTGGCAACACCGCCATATTTGAATCGATAGTCGCTTGTGGGCCTTGTCCTCGCGGATAACGCACAACAGCAGGTTGATTTGCTTGATAGCCAGTGTTGAGCATTTGACGACATTCATTCTCGTCACTAGGCGTCATAATAATTAGATTTGGTATACAGCGTAAATAACTGATATCGAATGTGCCTTGATGAGTTGGGCCATCAGCACCGACGATGCCCGCACGGTCAACCGCAAACAATACAGGTAGATTTTGCAATGCGACATCATGAATTAGTTGGTCATAGCCACGCTGTAAAAAGGTTGAATATATTGCAACAACAGGTTTTAAACCCTGAATTGCCATTCCTGCTGCTAATGTAACTGCATGTTGCTCAGCAATTGCAGTGTCAAAATATTGCTTTGGATATTCACGAGAAAACTTGACCATCCCAGAGCCTTCACGCATGGCAGGTGTTATGGCCATTAGCTTCGGGTCTTGTTTGGCGATGTCACACAACCATTGACCAAATATTTGTGAATAGGTCGGTGACTGAGGTTTTTTACTGGGTAATTCTGATTTGGTTAAATCGAACTTTGGTACAGCATGATATCCAATTGGGTCTTGTTCAGCAGGGTGGTAGCCTTTTCCTTTTTTGGTGATTATATGTAAAAACTGCGGTCCTTTAAGGCTGCGCATGTTTTTTAATGTTTCCACCAAACCTTGCACATCATGTCCATCAATTGGGCCAATATAATTAAAGCCTAGTTCTTCAAAAATGGTGCCAGGCGCTATCATACCTTTTAAATGTTCTTCGGCTTTGCTTGCCAGTTCTTTAATGGGTGGTAAACCACTTAAGATTTTTTTGCCGCCCTCTCGAAATGAGGTATACACTGAACCAGATAATAACTTGGCTAGGTGTTGATTTAACGCACCGACATTTTCTGAAATTGACATATCGTTATCATTTAATATAACCAACATGTTTTTCTTTAAATCGCCTGCATGATTTAACGCTTCAAACGCCATACCTGCAGTAATGGCACCATCCCCAATAATAGCTACAGCTTGGCGATTTTTCTTTTCTTGTTCAGCAGCAATAGCAATGCCTAACGCTGCACTTATAGAAGTGGAGGAGTGACCAACACTCAAAGTATCGTATTCACTTTCTTCACGCCAAGGGAAAGGGTGCAAGCCGTTAAGTTGTCGAATGGTATGAATTTGTTCGCGACGGCCTGTCAGTATTTTATGTGGATAGGCTTGATGACCAACATCCCAAATAATTTGATCAAACGGCGTGTTGTACACATAATGCAGTGCAACTGTTAATTCAACAGCGCCTAAACCCGAAGCAAAATGGCCACTGCTTTGGCTGACACAGGCTAATAAATATTGTCTTAATTCGTGTGCGACTGCAGGCAATTCAGCTACCGGCATGCTACGCAAGTCTTCCGGTTCGTTAATAAGCCTAAGCAGTGGGTATTTGTTAATATTAATTGTCATGAGCGCCGTTAATGTTTGCGTTGAACTATAAATTGAGCAAATTCAAATAATGCTTGAGTATTGTAGGGAAGATTGTCCAATTGCTCTAGTGCATTCTGAAATACTTGGTTGGCTTTTTCTATAGCTGACTCTAAACCAAGGATTCCCGGATAGGTACTTTTATTGAGTTTTTCGTCTGAACCTTGCGGCTTGCCCAGCATTTCAGTCGTTGAGGTCACATCTAAAATATCATCTTGGATTTGAAATGCTAAACCAATAAGTCCGGCAAACTCGTCGAGTTTTGTTTTAGATGTCTCATCAATGTTTGGGCTGCAAGCAGTTGCCATATTAACCGCGGCTTTCAACAAGGCGGCTGTTTTAAGTAAGTGAATATTCTCAAGTTCACTTACGGTCAGTTGACGATTTTCACCAGCTAGATCTAGAGCTTGTCCACCACACATACCTAGGTAGCCAGAGTGCTTAGACAGTTCTTTCATCCAAGCAACTTTAATTTCAGCACTGACGTTGGCATTAGCAATTAGTTCAAATGCAAGTGTTTGTAAACTGTCGCCAGCCAAAATGGCAGTCGCTTCGTTAAATTGAATGTGACAAGTTGGTTTTCCTCGGCGTAATTCGTCATCATCCATTGCGGGTAAATCATCATGTACTAATGAATAACTATGGATGCATTCTAGTGCTAAAGCCGCAGGCAACATGGTTTTGTCTTCAATATTGAGCATTCGGCCGACAGTGTACATTAAAAAAGGGCGAATACGTTTACCACCATTACTTACGCTATAGCGCATGGCTTGGTGGAGCTCATTAGCGACTTGGTCGTCAATCTGGGCAAACGCACTATCGATTTGTTGGTTAAACCAATCTTGGAAGTTTCGTAGTTCGGTAACAATGCTCATTATTTCAAATCTTCAGGGTTGCATTGTATCAGCTCGATGTGCTCGTCTTTTTGCTGGAGTATTCTTATTTTTTGTTCAGCTTGTTGGAGTTTTTGCTGGCTAGCTCTAACTAGCGCAACGCCACGCTCATATTGCTTTAGAGCATCTTCAATGGTTTGCTGGCCGCTGTCCATTCGTTCAACCAATTGTTCTAATTCTTGAATGCTCTCTTCGAGAGACATATTTTCTGGTTTTTTCATCGCCATAGTATGCTCTTAATTAACTGCAGTGCTGTTATTTTAAAGGCAGCAATTTTAGCCTTAATTGGCTGAATGCCAAAGCACCAATTCACTTTTTGTCACTTGATTGTATTATATTTGAACAATATAGGGCGAATAGTAGTGACAAAAAAACACTTAGCGAAAAATAATTTACTTAAGCTAGTATTAACTGAATGAAAAAGCTAAATATTTTGCTGGTATTGTCGATAATTGAGTTAAAATAAATATAAATCATTGGTTTTTCTTGGAGGCGTATAGTGGATTTAGCAACGGTCATTGGAATAATTGGGGCGGTTGGCTTTATTGTTATGGCGATGATGCTAGGTGGCGACCTCGGTATGTTCGTTGATGTGCCGTCTGTACTCATCGTTTTTTGTGGTTCATTATTCGTTGTATTGTCTAATTTTACCATGGGGCAGTTTTTTGGCATTGGCAAAGTCATGGGCAAAGCCTTTATGTTTAAAATTGAAACCCCAGAAGAACTGATTCAAAAATCAGTCGAAATGGCCGATGCCGCCCGTAAAGGTGGCTTTTTAGCGTTGGAAGAGGCGCAGATTGACAATCCTTTTATGCGTAAAGGGGTCGATATGTTGGTTGATGGTCATGATGGAGACGTCGTAAAAGCTACGCTATCGAAAGATATTGAATTGACAACTGAACGACATGAAGCTGGTGTTGGTTTGTTAAAAGCTTTAGGTGATGTTGCTCCTGCCATGGGGATGATAGGTACACTTATTGGTTTGGTTGCAATGTTGTCAAATATGGATGATCCAAAAGCTATCGGCCCAGCCATGGCGGTTGCGTTATTGACAACTTTATATGGTGCATTCTTATCTAATGTTATCGCGCTGCCATTAGCCGCTAAGTTAAAGCTGCGAACCGAAGAAGAAAAACTCAATCAATTATTAATTTTAGATGCAATATTGGGTATTCAGGACGGTCAAAACCCCAGAGTGATTGAAGGAGTGCTTAAAAACTATATTGCTGAATCTAAACGAGCCGTAGGGGAGGACGCCTAATGGCGGATGATTGTCCTCCCTGTAAAAAATGCCCTCCCGAAGGTTTACCTGCGTGGATGGGCACATTTGCAGATTTAATGTCGCTATTAATGTGCTTTTTCGTACTGTTGTTGGCTTTTTCTGAAATGGATGTACTCAAGTTTAAGCAAATTGCCGGTTCAATGAAGTTTGCATTTGGTGTACAAAATAAGCTAGAAATCAAAGATATTCCAAAAGGTACCTCTGTTATTGCCCAGGAATTCCGACCAGGTCGACCGGATCCAACTCCGATTGAGACTATCCAACAGCAAACTGTCGAAATGACCCAACAAACACTCGAGTTTGAAGCCGGTGACGAAGATTCTTCCGGGGGACGTCAAAAACAACGTGGTGACCAGCGTGGTGGCACAGCGTCCGATACGGCAAACCAGCAGTCATCGACAGCTGAATCAACTGCCAGTGCTGAAGAAATAAGCGAGTTAGTTAAAAAAATAGCGCAACAGCTAGAAGAACAAATTGTCGATGGCGCAATTGAGTTAGAAAGCCTAGGTCAACAAATTATTATAAGAATCCGTGAAAATGGTGCGTTCCCTTCTGGATCAGCGTTTCTTCAATCTCAATTTAAACCTATCATTCAGCAGGTTGCGAAACTTTTAACGCAAGTTCCTGGCGAAATTACCGTATCCGGACACACAGATAATCAGACTGTGACCTCAGAGCTATATGCATCTAACTGGGAGTTATCTTCTAAACGTGCCGTCGCAGTTGCACACGAAATGGTGCGTACACCTGGGTTCGACCCAAATCGATTAATTGTTGTTGGCCATGCGGATACTCGGCCGCTCGTGCCAAATAATACGCTTGACAATCGTCGGCGTAATCGACGGGTTGAAATTGCTATTATGCAAGGTAAAGCAAAAGAGTCAGATCCGATCACAGTATCTCCATAGTTTGTTGGTTGCAGCCTCTCTAATGAGGCTGCATTTTCTATTCAATCTGCAGGTTAAAAGCTGTATAATCGCCAGCCTTTTTAGTCGCTACAAGTAATCTGTCATGATCAAGTTTATTGTCAAAATGCACCCTGAAATTTCAATCAAGAGTCGCTCGGTGCGTCAACGTTTTACCAAAATTTTAGAAAGCAATATTAAAAACGTTTTGCGTAAAGTAGACGAAAAAGCTTGGGTTCAACGCCAGTGGGATTGTGTTGAAGTTAGAGGGAGTGACGATAAACGCGATATTTTAATTGAGCGCTTGCAGTGTATACCGGGTGTTACAAACTTTTCTGAGGTGAAGCAATATCCATTTAAATCGTTTGATGATACATGTGACATTGTATTGCCGCATTGCCAGAGCCAGCTTGAAAATAAAAGCTTTTGTGTGCGGGTAAAGCGCCGTGGTAGCCACGATTTTAAATCAAAAGATTTAGAACAATACGTAGGTGGATACTTAAACCAAACGATAGCTTCTGCAAAAGTTAAGCTTAAAAACCCTGATGTGACTGTGATGCTAGAAGTTGCAAACGACCAATTGTTCGTCATGGGAGATAAATATAAAGGATTGGGTGGTTTTCCAATTGCAACACAAGACGAAATTTTAAGTTTGATTTCTGGTGGATTTGATTCAGGTGTTGCAACCTACGAAACAATGCGCCGTGGAATCAAAACACATTTTATCTTTTTTAACTTAGGTGGCTCAGCACACGAGATTGGTGTAAAGCAAGTTTCATATTATTTGTGGGCCAAATATGGAGTTTCTCATCGAGTTAAATTTGTTTCAGTCGATTTTCAACCGGTCGTTGCGGAAATTTTAGAGAATATCGACAATGGTCTGATGGGGGTTGTGCTCAAACGTATGATGCTTAGAGCTGCAAGTTTAGCCGCAAAACGTATGGGCATTAAAGCGTTAGTGACAGGTGAAGCGTTAGGGCAGGTCTCGAGCCAAACTTTAGCTAATTTAGCGGTAATTGATAAAGTAACTGACACACTAGTCGTGCGTCCGCTCGTAACCATGGACAAACAGGATATTATTGATGTCGCCCGTAAAATTGGTACCGAAGATTTTGCTAAAACAATGCCAGAGTATTGCGGCGTTATTTCTCAGCGACCAAATATTGCGGCACCAGAAGACAAGGTAATCGCAGCTGAAGAAAACTTCTACATGCCACTCATAGAGCAAGTTGTTGATAACGCTAAATTGTATGATATCAAAGAGTTAAAAACTGAAACTGAGCAAACGGTCACCGAAGTTGCAAGCGTAACTGAAATTCAAGCCAATCAGGTTGTAATTGATATACGCTCAGTTGAAGAGGAAGAACTTGAACCGTTGGAACTTGCAGAAGATGTTGAGGTGGTTCATATTCCATTTTTTAAGCTTGCAACCCAGTATGAAAAACTTGATCAATCAAAAGAGTATTTATTGTATTGCAAAAAAGGCGTAATGAGTCGTTTGCAGGCGTTGTATTTGCAAGAGCAAGGGTATCAAAACGTTAAGTTATTTAATCTACTTTAATACTGTGCTTCCAGCTGCTTTACCTGCTGGTAAAGCGCTTGGTTGACTGGTAGTTTAAGCGCATATCTAGCTGCAATGTTTAATAAGTGGCCAGTAATAAAGTCGATTTCTGTCTGGCGCTTACTTGCCACATCTCGATTCATAGATGAAAAATTATCAGCGGTTTTATTGATAATATCAAAAACCGCTTGTTCAATTTTATCTATCGTTAATTGTGGGCAAACCAATTGAGCCACCAAATTAATTTCATCCAATAAAGCTTTCACTTTGCCGGTGAAAAACTGTTCTGTTAATCGACCATTTTGAATTTGATAAATAGCAGTCAGTGGGTTAATAGCGCAGTTAATAAAAAGCTTTTGCCACAATATTGTTTGTATATTTGGTTGCCAACTGGCTTGCGGCCAACTTTCAACTAACTGAGCTAGGCTATCTGATTTAGCATTGTTGCACTCGAGTAAAACCTCACCGATTCCAGTTTGAATGACGTCTAGTTTATTTCTCGCGAATGCCGCGTAAGTTGTGGTGGCAGATAACACCTTAGCGTTTGGTAGTAGCGATTGCACAATATGTTTGGTGCCCATGCCGTTGTGCAGCAATACAATACTGGCGTTGTCTACTATGGTTTGTTGCTTTAGTAATTGCTTAATTGCGTCTTCTACCTGATAAGCTTTAACTGTGATTAATAAGTTAGTTATCGGTGAGTTAGCTGGTGGCAAACTCAAGTTAAACTCACGCTGATTAATATCGGTAAATTTTAGCCTGGAGTTTTGCGAAAAAGACGCAGAAACACCGCGAATAACCGTATTAAACGGTAAGGCGTTTGTATAACAATGATGGGCTATGGTTGCGCCTATCGCGCCGCAACCCAATATAGTAAGCATGATAATCTTGTTTTAAATAATAAAAGCAAACATGTTGTAGTGCCAGCCATATCCGCCATCCAGTCGGCTATACTCGCTTCACGTGCAAAAAAGCTGCCTTGTAAACACTCGATAGACGCGCCATAAATGGCAAAAAATACCACTATCATTACGATATTAAACTTCAAATGAGGTTTAGTTTGATCTGTAAGTTGTTGACTAAAGCTTAAACAACTTAAACCCGTTAAGGTTGCAAATACAATAAAATGGGCAACTTTATCAAAGTGTGGGAACAGGTTGGTACTGTTTGGATCTACTGGTGCAAAAAACAAATAACTCGCGTAAACAAAAGTACAGACGGTAACAAATTTTACAAATAGGGGCTGCCGAACAAAGTCTAACATTCTAATAATGACTACAGGTAACAAAGAGGCCGCTATAATACTCGATTTTGCATTGCTTTCGTAGGCGAATATTTTAACTATTTTTTAGTATTTATGGGCAAATAATGCTGATATGGCAGATGTTTTTCGATACAATAGCATGATTTTTTATTGTGTACCTCATCACGCAACCCGATCTGATTGGATAAAACTGAATGCTAAAAGATAGTTTAAATAACGTTCATGTGAACGACGAAACCGTATTAATTACGCCTGAAAAACTAAAACAAAACTTACCGGTTTCGGAAAAAGCATTAAATTATATTGCCCAAGCTCGTGAAACCTTATCAAACATTATTCACGGTAAAGACAAAAGATTAATTGTTATCAGTGGCCCTTGTTCAATTCATGATGTTGATGCAGCTATGGCATATGCCAAGAAGCTGAAAAAACTTCATGATGAATTAGGTGATAGCCTATATGTTGTTATGCGTGTCTATTTTGAGAAACCTCGTACAACGGTTGGTTGGAAAGGTTTGATCAATGATCCTAACATCGACGGAAGCTTCAATATCGAGGCTGGTTTGCACAAAGCACGCAAGCTACTTATTGATTTAGCTGAATTAGAAATTCCAATGGCAACCGAAGCGCTCGATCCTATCAGCCCTCAATATTTGGCCGAAATGTTCAGTTGGTCTGCCATTGGCGCTCGTACAACTGAATCACAAACGCACCGTGAAATGGCTAGTGGTTTATCTATGCCGGTTGGATTTAAAAATGGCACGGATGGAAGTTTAGACACTGCGATCAATGCTCTTAAGTCAGCTGCTTCACCGCATAACTTTATGGGTATAAATCAGCAAGGTCAGGTTGCGGTCATTTCTACCAGTGGCAATCCTGATGGGCATGTCATTCTACGTGGCGGTAAAACACCAAATTATGATGCTGCGAGTATTGCAGAGTGTGAAGAAAAACTTAAAAAAGCCGGTTTGAACGATGCATTAATGGTTGATTGTAGCCATGGCAACTCAAACAAAGACTACAGTCGTCAACCTATTGTGGCGCGCGATATCATGCAACAAATTGTAGATGGGAATCAGTCTATTATTGGTATTATGCTTGAAAGTCACTTAAACGAAGGCAATCAGTCTGCAGATTTGAATTTATGTGACATGAAGTATGGCGTTTCGATTACTGATGCATGTATTAATTGGGATACAACCGAAGATTTGTTACGCGAAATGGCTGATAAGTTAGTCGGCCCATTAGCAGCGCGTCAATAGGCCAATACTGAATGAGCGAGACTACACTGACTGAGCAGTTAACGCAGGTAGAAACTCAAATTGAAGATCTGCTAAAACAAAAAGCAGAGCTTGAACAAAAAATTAAACAAGCTAACTTACAGCACGCCCAGCAGACTACTAACAGCAATAAACGTATTGTTGTTGTTGGTGGTCGTGGCAAATTAGGTTCATTGTTTGTACGTTTGTTTACTGAGTTAGGTCACTCGGTTAGTGTATTTGAACAACAAGATTGGAACAATGCTCAACAAATTGTTGAGCACGCAGATCTGGTTGTTGTGTCTGTACCAATCAATTTAACCTCATCGGTTATCAAACAATTGGTAGGCTATCTTTCCGCCGAGACCATATTGGCCGATTTAACCAGTGTCAAAGCTCAGCCATTAGCTGATATGCTTGAATATCATGCGGGACCTGTTGTTGGTTTGCATCCTATGTTTGGCCCAGATGTGCCGGATATTCATGATCAGGTAGTCGCTTATTGCGATGGTCGCACGCCGCAACAATATCAATGGTTACTCGATTCATTGGCATTACTTGGCGCTAAATTAACCAAAGTAACGGCCGAGTCGCATGATAAATCGATGGCATTTATTCAGGTGATGCGCCACTTTTCCACTTTTGTTTATGGCTTACACCTACAACAAGAAAACCCAAAAATTACCGATTTAATTAGTTTAAGTTCGCCGATTTATCGCCTTGAACTTGCCATGGTCGGTCGCTTGTTTGCACAAGACTCACAATTATACGCAGACATCATATACTCAAATCCAGCAAACTTTCAGTTATTAAAACGATTTGCAGAGCGCTTTAATGAGGGTATTCAGTTATTAGAAAGTGGTGATAAAGCGTTATTTAAACAAGAATTCGCAGATGTACGCCGCTGGTTTGGCGATTATGCCGAACACTTTTTAAAAGAAAGTCGCGTAATGTTAGAAGCTGCTCACCATTATTCTGAGCTAGAAATCGATTGAATTTTATTCATTTCTTCTTGATCGAACTCTATGTGGTTGAAGGTTTGTATCATATCTGAAAATTTTCCTATGATTATTGAAAATTGTATGCACTTAGTAAGTGCGGTGCACCAATTTGTGGTACACTTCTGGTGCGCAAACAACAAGATAGAATTCAGTGCAACAAAGCTGTACTGAACACATGGGAGATAGAAATGAAAGATAAGTCTGATATCGGCCTAGTAGGTTTGGCTGTAATGGGTGAAAACCTTGTCTTAAATATGGCGAGCAAAGGTTTTACTGTTACTGCATATAACCGTAGCTATGACAAAGTTGAAAAATTTTTGAATGGCCGAGCAGCAGGTAAAACGATTCGTGGTGCTAAAAACGTTGAAGAGTTAGTTAACTCTTTAGAAAAGCCACGCAAAATCATGTTGATGGTTAAAGCTGGTCAAGTTGTCGATGATTTCATTGAGCAGTTAATTCCTCATTTAGATGCTGGCGATATTATTATCGATGGTGGTAATACTCACTTCCCTGATTCAAACCGCAGAACTGAGTATTTAGCAAGCAAAGGCCTACACTACATAGGTAGTGGTGTATCAGGTGGTGAAGAAGGTGCGTTAAAAGGTCCTTCAATCATGCCTGGTGGTGCTAAAGAAGCATGGCCATATGTAAAAGATATCTTCCAAGGTATTTCTGCAAAAGTAGCTGACGAAAATGGCGATTTAACCGTACCATGTTGCGACTGGGTAGGCGATGCAGGTGCAGGCCACTTTGTGAAAATGGTTCACAATGGTATTGAATATGGTGACATGCAGTTAATCTGTGAAGCTTACCAACTGATGAAAAACGTATTAGGCTTAACAGCTGACGAAATTCATGAAGTGTTTGCTAAGTGGAACGAAACTGAGTTAGACAGCTACTTAGTTGAGATTACCCGTGACATTTTTGCTTATAAAGATGAAAACGGCGAGCCATTAGTAGAAAAGATTTTAGATACTGCTGGTCAAAAGGGTACTGGTAAATGGACAGGTGTTGTAGCGCTTGACCTTGGTGTACCACTTACTTTGATTGCTGAATCAGTATTTGCTCGTTGTATTTCTGCACAAAAAGAAGAACGTGTAATTGCATCTAAAGAAATTGAAGGCCCAGCTGTTTCTTTCACAGGCGACAAAGAAGCCTTTATCGAAGATTTACGTCAAGCATTGTTAGCATCTAAGATGGTTTCTTACGCACAAGGTTATGTACTTATGCGTGAAGCTGCAAAAGAGTTTGGCTGGGATCTTAACTACGGTGGCATTGCATTAATGTGGCGTGGTGGTTGTATTATCCGTTCTGCATTCTTAGGTAAAATTAAAGAAGCTTACGATAACAACCCAGAGTTATCTAACTTATTGTTAGACCCATACTTCAAAGACACAGTCGTGAGTGCACAAGCTGGTTGGCGACGTGTAGTGGGTACCGCTATCGCAAATGGTATTCCAGCACCATGTTTAAGTGCTGCATTAACTTATTTCGATGGCTACCGTACTGAGCGTTTACCTGCAAACTTATTGCAAGCTCAACGCGATTACTTCGGTGCGCACACTTATGAAAGAACAGATCGTCCACGTGGTGAATTCTTCCATACTAACTGGACTGGTCGTGGCGGTGACACTGCTTCTACAACTTACAACGTATAAATTAATTTATACCGCTAAGTAATCTTAAAGCCGTAATACTTGCTTGCCTGCTTAATGTATTACGGCTTTTTTGTGCATGAAATTCAACCTAGCCACTCAATAATTGGGTGTAAAAATCTAGCTAGGTAGATAAGTAATAGCAATGCACCTGCAAGCGCAACAATGCTTATAGTTAATCGAAATACTAACCGGCGGGTATTAAATTGCTGTGTTAGTTGTAGTTGAGCTAAAGTACTGCGTTGCGATTGGCTTGAACATTGGCAGCAAGCTTCAATCGTTTGACAGTAAGTGTTTAAATCTGTTGCTTCAATCTGTTGCAATGCACGCACATCCGCTTCAATTTCGAGCGTATTCGAAAAGCGCCGATAAAAGTTAGCTGCAATTTGTTTTGGCCAAACTTTAGTTAACCAGCTAACCAACAACTTCCTTAAATTATCTTTGTGTAGCTTATGTGCAAGCTCATGTGCCAGCACCAGCGACAATTGTTGTTGACTAAGAGTTTTTATAAGTTGGCTTGATACGAATATTTCAGGCTTTAGTACCCCTGCACACCAGGCTAACGGTTTATTGGAGTCTATTACTTTAAAGCCTTGTTGGGTTTCTTTAGAAAAATTTCTCAAGGCTAAAAGGTAAGACTTTGCCAATCTCACTTGGCGAATAACCAAAGTGAATATAACGAATAAAATCATTAGCAGTAGGGCGGTTAAATAGTGAAGAGGTGCATGGTTTTCTGGCAACGTCATCGCATGTGGCTGGCAGTTATTTCCATGGCAGTGTGGGAGCACAATATTTGGAAACAGGTTAGGGTTAAACAAAACCAGCACAGTTAACAGCGCAATACATAAAGGCAAGGCCGACAGTAATAAGTAAATATTGGACGGTAAATTACGCCACGTGCTGGTTAAATTAGTGATTTTACGCAGTAAAAATTGATAAAAACCAGCTTGTACCAATGCGCTAATGGTAAAAGACAATGCAAATAACAAAATAATTTGACCAATTGCTTGGGCGATATCCAGCATGCTATTTTTTGCGTGAGTTATGCTGGTCGTCTTGCTCAGCTATAAAGTCCATAAACCCTGAAATCATGGGGGCTAAATTGCCATCACTTATTTCATGTGAAATGTCTTTTAATAGTTGATGGACCACTTGTTGCTGGGAAATATTGGCTGAATAATGATAGCTGCGGCCAATTTTTTCTCGATTAAGTAACTCTTTTCGATATAAACGCTCAAGTGTGCTTTGAATGGTTGATAAGCTCGTATCATTTTGGCCGACTGCTGCAAGTATTTGTTGAGCGTTAGCAGATTCGCGCGTCCAAAACAATTTAAGAACCTGAATTTCCCGAGCGCCTAAAGCCGGTAAACTCGGTTTGTTTCTATGCTGATTAAGCCAATTTGACAAACTTTTGCTAAAAAACATTGTTAATACCGACTGCTTATCGGTTTTCCATTTCAAAAAGATAATATTGCCAAAGAATTGTCCATAAACCCATTGATTAGTCAATCAATTAGATAAAAATGTATTTAGCATAGGAACAACACGTGAAGTATTTAGCTGCATCAATCGCTTTCGCATTGGCCTTACCCACCAGTGTTTATGCCCACCAAAGTTCGTCTCAAATAGAATCTATAAACGTAGTAGGGCGGCAAGTTATTTTGTCACCTGACAATATTTCTTCGTCGCAAGGCGTGGTCAGTAAACAAGAGTTTGAACTAAGACCCTTATCTCGTACCGGTGACATTCTTGAATTTGTCCCCGGCATGGTTGTTACCCAGCATTCTGGCTCAGGTAAAGCAAATCAATACTTTTTACGCGGATTCAATTTAGACCACGGAACCGACTTCGCGACTTCAATTGATGGTATGCCAGTTAATATGGTGACGCATGGTCACGGCCAGGGTTATACAGACTTAAACTTTATTATTCCTGAAACCATAGCAACAATGACCTTTAAAAAAGGTAACTATTATGGCGAAATTGGTGATTTTAGCGGTGCTGGTGCGAGCGAGTTCACCACATTAAATAATGCTAATTCGCAAATTAAACTGACATTGGGCCAAGACCAATATCAACGATTTTTAGCGGTCCATCCTGTGCAAGTTAGCGATAATTCAGTATTAGTCGCTGCCGCAGAGCACCAGAAATTTGCAGGCCCCTGGACAGATGTTGATGAAGATACACAAAAAACTAATTTATTTGCAAAATTGACTAGCCAATTGGCCGATAGCCAACTTGATGTGAGTTTGATGCATTACGACAACAGTTGGAATAGTGCAGACCAAATACCACAGCGCGCAGTGGCGAATGGTTTAATCGATAAATATGGCTCAATTGATCCAAGTGTGGGCGGAAAGAGCAAACGAACAAGTATTAACTTGGTATGGCAAAACGAGCATATTAAATTTAACCAGTATTGGGTTCGTTCAGAGCTTAATTTATGGTCAAATTTTACATATTTTTTAGATGATCCGGTAAATGGCGACCAATTTGAACAGGTAGACAAACGTGATATTTTTGGTGGTAATTTAACCTATACTGAAGCGTTCGACTTATTCGGTTTTGCCAGCGAACAAACCTTTGGCGCGCAATGGCGTTACGATGACATAGACGAAGTAGGTTTATACCACACCCAGCAACGAAAAAGACTGGGTGTAACCCGAAGTGATGCGGTAAAACAAGCTAGTGCCAGTTTGTATTGGAAAAATAAACTCGCGCTTACGCGCAAATTAACCAGCCATTTAGCGGTACGATATGATAACCAGCAGTTTGAAGTGGCAGATCTAGCTGGTGTCAATCGATTTAACTATGACTTATCGGCAAACAGCGGCAAAAATTCAGATGACATATGGTCGCTGAAAACCAGCTTAAACTATCAACAGTCTGAGTTTTTAAATTGGTACATGGCAATTGGCCAAGGTTTTCACTCAAATGATGCCAGAGGTACAACAATTAAAATTGATCCACAATCAGGCGAACAAATTGACCAAGTAGACCCACTTGTGCGCTCAGTCGGCTGGGAAGCTAGTTTCAGTGGATTTATATTGCCAGAAAAACTATCAGGCTGGCATGTATCCGCCGCTGTTTGGGCGCTACAATTAGATAGCGAACTCTTGTTTGTTGGTGACGCTGGTAATACAGAGGTAAGTGACGCAAGTAAGCGTAACGGGTTAGAGATCACCAGTTACTATCAAATTAATCCTAATTGGCAGTTTGATGTTGAGTACGCCTATACCGACGCACGATTTCAAGGTTCAAACCAATATGTACCAGGAGCAATTAAACACGTGGTGCAAGCGGGTATAACAACCAAAACAGCGCAGGGGTGGTTTGGTAGCTTACGTGTTAGATATTTTGGCAAGCGACCTTTGGAGGAGCAAGGAGATGTAAATGCCGATGCTAGTACAACGCTAAATATGCGCTTGGGCTATGAAACTAACCACTGGCAATATCATTTAGATCTTATTAATTTAACTGATTCATCAGCACGTGATATCGAATATTTTTATCCGTCACGTTTAACAGCTGAAGCCGACGAAGGAGTAGAAGATATTCACTATCATCCAGCTTTACCGTTTAGCGCTCGATTAAGTGCAAGCTATCGATTTTAATGAGTTTATAATTTAAAAATATCTTAGCAAGATACCTGACATAAGATGGGTTTGCGCTTATGATTCTGTTTAAGTTTGTTTTTGCTTAGGAAGAATAAAATGGCACTAGAATTATACGGCTCAAATCCATCTCCTTATGTTCGTCGCATTCGAATGTTGTTAGATGGTTTAGACTACACTTTTCACAACGTAAACGTATACGATCCTGAATTTCGTAAAATATATACCAGCATTACCCCAATTAAAAAACTACCGACTCTTGTGGTAGATGACCAATCAATTTTTGATTCACACGTAATTGCGCAATATTTATTTGAACTAAAAAAAATGCCAGCGCTAACTCTAGGCGAACTTAATTTAATTAGTGCAATAGACGCGGTAACAGACTCGTTAGTTATTTTATTTATGGGCATGCGTTCAGAGCTTGAAGTATCAAACGAGCGATTAATTTTCTCATTACAAATGGATCGCGTTCCAACCTGTTTAATGTGGTTAGAAGAACAAGCTAAACTTGGGGCGTTCGACCAGCTAAACTATCCAACCATGTGTTTAATCGGTTTAATCGACTGGGCTGAATTCCGTCAGTTATACGACTTCAGCGACTTCCCAGCATTAATAGCTGCAAAACAACAACATGATGAAGTTGAGTTGGTGAAAGCTACTTTTCCGACGGCTTAATCTTAATTAGGGTGAATACATTTATGATTAACGCAGGGAAGCATTAAGTTGAACAAGTTTGGTTGTAAGCAGCTGTATTTATATAGGTATGATGCGCAAGCGTATACTTTTGGCAATGCGTTGGGGAATAGCATTGTTGAGGGGATGAGTGATAAGCCAACTTTTATAGGTAAAGCTAAGAAAACGGTTGATAGTAATCGGGAACACACATTCAATTATTTAACTAAAATTTGCATGGTAAGTATGTAGTTTGTGGGCTACAATTTAATAATGAAATATGAAGTAAAACAAACCTCAATTTTTAAAGCTTGGCTGAAAAAGCTAAAAGACAGGCAAGCGTTGAGAATGATCGCGTTAAGGTTAACTAGAGTTGTTAACGGTAATTTGGGTGATGTTAAGTCACTTGGCGGCAATTTGAGCGAAATGCGGATTTTTGTAGGCAAGGGCTATCGTTTGTACTTCACGGTTAAAAATGGACAAGTTGTTATTTTGCTTTGTGGTGGTGATAAATCTAGCCAAAGCAGAGATATTGAAAAAGCGAAAAAGTTGTTAACTGAATTGGAGGATTGATTATGGCTGAGCAATTAACAGAATTTAATCCATTTGAATTTATGGAAACTCAAGAAGAAATTAATAAATTTCTATTGGAGTGTTACCAAGATGATGACCCAAACACCTTTGTAACAGCACTTGGGCAATTAGTTAAACTGCATGGTGTTTCTAGCGTTGCCGAGAAGTCGGGGTTAAATCGCGAAAGTATGTACAAAACCTTTAATGGTAAAACTCAACCTAAGTGGGACACCATAGTACGTGTTATGAAAACTTTGCATGTAAACATGTCATTTGCGTAGTAGCGTGTTTAAGAATAATTATTAAATAGTGCTTAAATCAATGTGTCGGGCGATAGCTTTAAGAGGCTGATGAATACGATGAACTTAACGGAATTAGAGTTTGATTTTAAAGCTTTAACGTGTTCTAGCGAACAGCAATAATCGAAAAAACTGATAGACAGAGAAACCCTTGTTCGTTGGGATGCGTATAAAGGAAATGGGGTCTTTATTTGTGATAAATCAGTTATGGGCTGGTTAGATAATTAGGGCGAATGTAAGGAGTTGCCATGAAAGAAAATTCAGTCGATTATGCCGCGTTGTTACACCAACAGGTCGATTTAGTAGACGAGCAATTCAAACCATTATTACTTGATATTATTCGCGAGTTTCGTGTTGGTTTATCAAGTTTGCAAGATGAGCATGACCTAGAAAGTTTATATGAACACATTGACCAGCTAATAGACGTTAAAATTGCTCAGTTTAGATTAAATCATCCAACTAAGCGCCACACACAAGCTGATGTTGAACGACAACTCGGTTTAAGTTGCGATAATCGATATTAACACTATGGACAATAAAAACTTCGCATTGCTTGTTAAAAGCCTCAAACAGGCAGAGCAAATCATCAAAGGTAAAATGTCACCTAGCAGAGTAACCAAGTTCGACAAAGTCAGTACAATTGCTTGCAATTCAAAACTGATTGGGAACGTCTGAGTAATATGCCTGATGAACAAATTGATCTGAGCGACATTCCCGAATTAGATGATGATTTTTGCAAAAGGTGCACAGTTAGAAAGCCGATAAAGTAAGTTCAAGCTCTCAGTTTAAATCAATGACTTTCAGTTTAACTTCTGCATATCTCAAATGTGCACACATGCCAAATCCTTTAACATTCGCTTTTACTTTGTGCCTTGCGAACATCGGAGTGCTAATGCCAGTTAAAAAACGGGTAATTGTGGTTGGCGATGGTTGTTCTGCTTTACTGGCTAGATAAGTTGTTAATTCAGTTACAACGGATTTTATGTGGTCATCCTCTGGCCATTTTGCTTGAGTTGAATAGGTTAGTTTTGCAACTTGCCCTTGGCAAACTGAGCAATGACCGCAGTTTATTGGCGCGTTTTTATCACCAAAGTAGGCAGCTAGGTTGTAACTTAAACACTTGTCTAACTCAAAAAAGCGCACTAAAGCGCCGATTCGATTAATTTCTTTGTGCTCTTTGTCGGAAAAATAATGATGCAATTCGTTGGCTAAATTTTCATTTGCTAGCACTTGTTTATCTATTTGATAAACTTCTGTCATTAGCCTGTTTTGCAATTCTAATAAACCTTGCTCTGATAAATACTCTAAAGCAGCAATTATACGGCTGCGCTCGTTTGGCAATACTTGTTGCAAAGCATCAAAATTAACCGTACCCCAAGTGCGCTTAAAACTTGTATGGGCAAATATTTGCTGTAAAAAGGCTTGGCGTTGCTCATTAAATTTTGCCAAAATTTGTTGTTGATCAGTCAATAGTTTAATTTTGTATTCTGCAAAATAACTATACATGGGCTTGAGGACACCCATAAGCTCTAACTGTACCAATAAAGTTTTAAGCGGGAGTTGGCGAATATTGGTTTGATTAGACAGTTCGTGAATTAATAAATCCCATTGCTCGCTTTGTGCCGTGCCTTGGTAACTCTGCTCTGTTATTAGTGAAAGTAATATTTGAATACCGTGTAGCTCTGGCGTGTCACCATAAACAAAGTTTTCCAAAGTGGTTAAGCTGTCTAAATTAGCTAGGGTTATACAGTGAGCATTTTGGCCGTCACGTCCAGCTCGGCCTATTTCCTGGCTGTAGTTTTCTATCGATTTTGGTAAGTCGTAATGAATGATAAAACGAATGTTATTTTTATCAACACCCATACCAAATGCAATGGTCGCTACCACTACATCAATTTGGTTGTTCATAAAATCTAACTGAATGTTTTGTCGCAGGTCATTATCTAAACCCGCGTGGTAGGCTCGGGCATTTATATCATTAGCCCTTAAAAACTCGGCAACTTGCTCTGCGGTGTTTTGCAGCGTCACATAAACAATGCCGGCTTGTTGGTTAGTTACTTTAGGCTGAACAATATTAAGCAATGTGTTGTTTTTATCTTGTTCAGTCACAGCTTCAATGTCTAAATGTAAATTTGGTCGATAAAAGCCAGTTTGCACAATATGCTGTTTGTCTATCGCAAATTTACTCGCCATATCTAGCTTTACTTTGTTAGTCGCTGTGGCAGTTAATAGCAATACTTGTGGAATGTTCAGTTCATTTTTATAGGCTGGCAATTTTAAATAATCCGGGCGAAAATTATGTCCCCACTCTGATATACAGTGGGCTTCGTCTACCACTAACATTGAAATTGGTACAGAATTAATGAGTTGGCGAAACCGTTCGTTTTTAAAACGTTCAACCGACACCATTAATACTTTCAATTTGTTTTGTTTAATATCGGCACAAACCTGTTGGTATTCATCGTAACTTAAGCTTGAATCTAAGCTCGCAGCGGCTATTCCTTTGTTAGTTAAAAAATCCAATTGATCTTTCATCAATGCAAGCAGAGGAGATACCACTAAAGTTAAATTAGGCAAGTGCAGGGCGGTCAGTTGATAACACAAAGATTTCCCCGAACCAGTCGGAAAAACCGCTAGTGACGAGTGTCCAGCCAACAGGTTATGTATCACCTCAGCTTGGCCGCTGCGCAACTGACTAAAGCCAAATGTTTGTTCTAGGGTGTTTTGTACTTCAGGTGGTAATTGTGGTTGTGATTGCATGATTATTCCAACAGTCCTTTGTTTTATTTGTTTGGCTATTTAAAGCCAATTTGGTTCGCAACAATCAATGATTGTAGCTATAATCGCCCGCTACTTGCAATGTTACTGGTGATTTATGTCTTTTGCTGCCCTTGGGTTAAATTCCACACTTTTACAAACGCTCAACCAACTAAGATATGAGCAACCAACACCCATTCAAGCACAAGCTATACCTGTGATTTTACAAGGTATAGACATTATGGCTGGTGCACAAACAGGCACGGGTAAAACCGCTGCATTTGCGCTGCCAATAATAGATAAATTAATAGCAAAACCCGCTAACCCATCAGATAAAAAACAACTAGCCGCTCTAGTATTAACCCCAACGCGGGAGCTTGCACAGCAGGTTTACAACAATTTTTGCCAATACGCGGATAACACCCAGCTTAAAATTGAAATTGCTTATGGTGGAGCAAGTTTAACGCCGCAGATTAATCGCTTAAAAGATGGCGCTGATATATTGGTAGCGACACCTGGGCGGTTAATCGACTTAATGTTTAAAGGTGTGGTTGATTTAGCCAAGCTTGAGTTTTTAGTTTTTGATGAAGCTGACCGTATGTTAGATATGGGTTTTATTAATGATATACAACGTATTTTAAAATATGTACCTGAACAGCGACAGACCATGTTGTTTTCAGCCACCTTCGACCAAAGTATTTTTAGTTTAAGTAAAAGCTTATTAACTGAGGCAAAATTGATTGAAGTTGATGATAGAAATACCGCAGCAACCAATGTTGAGCAAATTGTTTATCAAGTAGATGAAGACAGAAAACGTGAGCTGACCTCATATTTAATCGGCTCTAAAAACTGGCAGCAGGTATTAATATTTACCCGTACAAAACAAGGTGCGGATAACCTTGCCAAAGAAATGATTAAAGATGGTATTAAAACTCAAGTGATTCATGGTGATAAAACGCAAGGCCGGCGCGACGCAGCCCTGGCTGATTTTAAATCTGGTGAGGTTAGGGCGTTAGTGGCTACAGATGTGGCGGCACGTGGGATAGACATTCAGCAGCTACAATATGTGATTAACTATGAGTTACCCTATGCGGCAGAGGATTATATTCATCGCATTGGTCGAACAGGTCGTGCAGGTAATACTGGTATAGCGATTACTTTAGTCAGCGAAGATGAAAATTATCTATTAGAAGATATTGAAGTTTTGTTAGATCAAAGGTTAGCACCACAATGGCTTGCAGGCTATGAACCCGATCCAACTAAAAATACTAATAAGCGAAAAAATAGCCGAGCTGCTGAAAAACGGCGAGCAAAACAACGCGCCATGCCAAAGAAACGCAATGGCAACAAATCTAAAACGAGAAAATTTTAATGACCAACAACGATATTTTACGCCGCTTGCGTTATACCTTTAGTTTAAACGAAGCACAAATGTCACAAATGATGGAAACTGCAGGTACGGCAGCTGCACCAGAGTTAATTAGCCAATGGTTAAAAAAGGACGACGATGCTTATTATGTGCGCTGTAGCGACAGAGAATTTTCGACGTTTTTAAATGGCTTTATTAATTTAAAACGCGGTAAACGCGAAGGCCCAACGGTTAAACCAGAAGATCATTTAAACAACAATATTATTTTTATGAAGCTGAAAATCGCGCTTAATTTGCAAGCTGAAGATATATTGGCGATTTTAAAATTGGCCGAGTTTGATTTAAGTAAACATGAACTCAGTGCGTTTTTCCGCAGAAGCACCCACAATCACTACCGTGAGTGTAAAGACCAAGTTTTACGCCGCTTTTTGATGGGGCTGCAATTAAAATATGCTGAAGGAAAAGGCACAAAGTAATCGGCTCGAATTGAAACTGGCGGCATATGTTGGTGGCTAACAACAGCTAGCCACCATTTGGCATGAATGCCTGTTTATTATTGGCAGCGCTTCTCTATAGCTTCAAACAAACGCGCACAAATATTAATGCCAAAAGCAGTTTCAATTTCACGAATGCAAGTTGGGCTGGTTACATTAATTTCAGTTAACTTGTTACCAATTACATCTAAACCAACAAATATCAGGCCTTTTTCTTTTAGTTTAGGCGCAACCGTTTTAGCTATTTGCCAATCACTGTCGGAGAGTGGCCTTGCTTCGCCTCGACCGCCGGCAGCTAAGTTGCCACGCGTTTCACCTTGTGCTGGAATACGCGCTAAACAATATTCAACAGGCTCACCATCTACTACCAAAATGCGTTTATCGCCCTCGGTAATCTCTGGAATATAGGTTTGTGCCATAGCATAGCGGGTTTGATGTTCAGTTAAGGTCTCAATAATTACCCCAAGGTTCTTATCGTTTTCCGTTACGCGAAAGATTGACGCGCCACCCATGCCATCAAGCGGTTTTAAAATGATGTCTTTGTGTTGAGCATGGAAAGCTTTTATCTGGTTTTTATCACGCGAGACCAGAGTTGTTGGCGTTAAATCACTAAACCAAGCGGTAAATAATTTTTCGTTAGCATCACGCAGACTTTGTGGCTTATTTACAATTAAAGTACCTTTTTCTTCGGCGCGCTCAAGCATATAAGTTGCATAAATATACTCAGTGTCAAAAGGCGGATCTTTACGCATTAAAATGGCGTCTAAGTCTGCAAGTGGTGTTGTTTCACTTTCTGATAAAAATTCAAACCATTGATCAGGGTTGTGTTCTACTTTGAGTTTGCGTGTGTTGGCATAACTTTCACCATCCATTAAATACAAGTCTTTCATTTCCATGTAATAAATTTCATGGCCACGCGCTTGCGCTTCAAGCAACATTGCAAAACTTGAATCTTTTTTAATATTAATTTTTTCGATGGGATCCATCACTATGCCAATTTTTAAACTCATATGCTTACCAAATAATTGAATACGGAAGTTACTTTTCCAAGATATTGGTACTAGACCGCTTATATTCAAGTTTAATTTGCCAATTGCTATGGTTTAACGCTAAATTGTTGTAGCGCTAGCCAATCAGATATCTTTTATGAAACAAGAAAATTTAGAGCTGGATGTCAGCCAGCCGCAGCAAAAAGCTAAACCGAAAAGCAGCAACACGGATTCAAAATCGGTAAAACCAGTGGTTAAGCAGCCAATCAAACAAGCTGTATTGAATTGGTTGGCAGATGCCAAACACATATTTATGCTTATATTGTGTGTGGCACTGTTAGCCATGGTTTTTAGTATGTTTGATAATAATCGAACAACTGACTATTTAACCAATAGCCAGCAATTAAGAGACGTTTTAACTGATATTCCAGTTGATAAATTTAATACAACACAAATGTCAGTTGCACAGGTACAGCAATACATAAAGCCAATAAAACAAGCTATTGAACAAACCTTGCCGCACCCTATGGCGCAGAGCAATTTCGCGCAGCTATTGGTTGACGCAGAACAGATCTCCCAGCAAAGCGAACAATTAGGCGCACAAATTGGTCAGTTATCTCTTATAGAAAAATTCACTCAAAATAGTTTGCAACAACTGTCAGCAGCTAAGGCTAATTACTCAAAGGCAATTGAACCAACGCTTACTAGAATGAAGGATTATAAATCAGAAGCGAAATTTGAACAGCTAACTGCCAATGCCAATCAGACAGAGTTATTTAATGCCCTCAACTATAAACAGGGTGAAGAAAAGTTAGATAACCTTCAAGTGGCAGCTGACAGGCTCATGCAAGGGTATGAGGCACTGTTTTACGCCCAGACAAAACAGGAATTAACTCAACAGCTAAAAGATTATCCAAACCTGTACCAGCACTTTAGCGCACTGCAGCACAACTTTGCAGATATACCAACCAAGCTCGCATTAAAAAGATGGTTGGAAAGTAATATTGATTCATTGCCTGATGTCCAACAGGTAGAAGTAGAACTTGTCAGTCAGTTGGAATTAACTCAAGCAAAAGCGCAACTTGTTGGGCAATTTGTTAATTTGGTTGAGCAAGCCAAATTGATAGAAGGGCGATTAACCGCCCACTTAATTAATCAAATGAATGTTCAACCCTCAAGCAAATTAGCCTTATGGGTGATAGCGATATTGGCGGTATTTGGAGCGTATCAAAACAGGTTGCTTTGCACTTTAAATAAATTGCTAGAAAATTTGCGAATTCAGGTTGAAAAAACAGCAAAATAAGCGATGCTTATTTTGTGTTCAACTAAAAAATTATAAATGCTTATGGAAAGTGCAACTCCGTTGTTAAATGCAGCGTATCTATCAGGTGAAGACATCAACATAGCAAGTTCTTTATTGTACCAGGCATACCATAAAGATCCGTTTTTTATGGAATGTTTCAATAGTAAAGAGCAAGGTTACGAACAAAAACTAAGAGCGGCCATTAGAGAAGAGCTATTGGTTTTTTGGGAACAAAATCAACCCATGGTTGGTGTTTATGACGAAGCAGACCATTTGCTGGCCGTCGCGTGTTTGATTGAGCCGAATAGTAACTTTGGTTCAAAACGTTTTTGGCATTGGCGATTAAAAATGATGTTAACCGCTGGGGTTGTTTCAACCAAAGCTATGATTGAAAAAGAACAAAAAGTACGTGAAGCCATTCCGGCAGAGCAATATCATTTAATTGCCTTTATCGCGGTTCACCCAAATCATCAACATCACGGCGTTGGCCATTATTTGTTAGATGCAATCGATACTATGTTAGCTGAAGACAAAAACAGCCAAGGCGCTGGTGTACTCGTAACGGTTGATAGTTACATCGGCTTTTTTCAACACGCAGACTATCAACCAATTACAGAGTTAAACGTTGGCGAAATTAACGCAAAGCTAATGTTTAAGTATGTTGATAGTGCTACTAATTAACTCTCGTAAATAAGTGGATCAACTGCATTGTTCAGTTTAAATGCTTCTAAACGTTCTGTGCAGGCACCACATTTACCACAGGCGTGTTCGCGGCCGTTATAACAGGTCCATGTTTGGCTATAGTCTAATCCCATTTTTAACCCTTGAGCTAAAATGTCTATTTTACTGTCGTTTAAAAAGGGGGTTTCAATGCTAATAGGTTGGTAGTCGGCTATTGCGCAAACCGCTTTCATTTTTTCCACAAATTCAGGGCGGCAGTCAGGGTAAATGGCATGGTCGCCCGCATGTGCGCCATAAAATACTTTATTGGCTTTTATCGAAACCGCATAACCAACCGCGAGCGACAATAGAATCATGTTGCGGTTTGGTACCACAGTTGATTTCATATTTTCTTCTTCGTAGTGGCCTTCAGGAATTTCAATGTCATCGGTTAATGAGCTGCCTGCTAATAGCTGATTAATTGCTGAAATATCGACAATTTTGTGTGGGACATTTAGTTTGTTGCATACTGACTTGGCAAACTCTAATTCTTTTATATGGCGTTGGCCATAATTAAAAGAGAGTGCATATACATCAAAGCCTTGTTGTATTGCCAAATTGAGTACAGTAAATGAGTCCATACCACCAGAATAGATAACAACAACTTTTTCAGACATATTTTCCTCTCAAATTTACCAGACTTGTGCCAATTTAGCCTATAATGCGGCGATAAGTGTACTCAGTAAAAGGCAGGTTACAAGCCCAATATGAATTATCCGGTAAACGAAATTTTTGAAACTATACAGGGCGAGGGCGCTAAAACAGGGGTGCCATCTGTTTTTTTACGCTTGCAAGGTTGCCCAGTAGGTTGTTCTTGGTGTGATACCAAACATACTTGGGAAGTTGATAAAACAAAGTTAACATCAATTGAAAATGTTGTGGATGTATCAAATACTTCTGACTGTTGGGCTGATTTAGATGAAAATATGCTGCTAAGCCGATTGCAAAAATATTCTGCAAAGCATATTGTTATAACAGGCGGTGAGCCATGTATGTACGACTTGCGGCCATTAACAGCACTTTTGCACCAAAATGGTTTTACGACACAAATTGAAACCAGTGGTACGTTCGAAATTTATACGCACGAAAACACGTATGTAACTGTATCGCCAAAAGTGGGTATGAAAGGTGGTTACTCGGTGTTAGTGTCTGCGCTTAATCGCGCGAATGAAATTAAACATCCAGTGGCAACCGAACAACATATTCGAGACTTACAGGCTTTGTTGGCAAAAATATCACACAATCAGTTTGTTGAGGTTTGTTTGCAACCGATTAGCCAAAAAAAGCGTGCGACAGAGTTGGCGATCGCTGAGTGCATTAAACATAATTGGCGATTATCTGTGCAAATGCATAAATACTTGATGATCGATTAAAACAAAATGAGTAAAAAGTCTTAATTTTCAAAGCAATTTTTTTTAATAAGACTATTATAAAAATAGCGCTAATGTGCATGGTTATGTGGCAACAAACCAGCATAAAGACAGATTTGACGGAGTATCTATGGCTATTAAATTTTATACGGTTGACGTGTTTACCAAAAAACGTTTTGATGGCGCGCAAATTGCGGTCGTACCAGACGCTACAGGCCTAACTGAACAGCAAATGTTAAGCATTGCTGCAGAGTTCAACTTGTGGCGAACAGTGTTCATTCTGCCGAGTGACAAAGCGCAAAAGAAAATTAGAATTTTTAATGGTAAGCGCGAATTTGAATTTGGTGGTCATCCAACCATTGCAGCAATTTATGCGTTAGCGAAAACCGGGGAAATATCGCTGAAAGAAGGTGAAAACCAATTTAGCCTTGAAGAAACTCATGGTTGCGTTAGTTGTAAAGTCACTATGGAAAAGGGTGAACCTGTATTTAATCAATTTACTACAACCGCTAACTTAGAATTCGACCGCTTTACCCCAAGCGCAGAAGAGCTAGGCGATATGTTGTCGTTGGAAAGTTACCACTTTAATGTAAATGGTTTTACGCCTTTGTTAGTGGCAACTCATATTCCATATTTAATCGTGCCTGTTGATAGCTTTGAATCTTTAAAAGCTGCACGCTTTAATTATGATGCGTGGGCTCGCTCAGCTGCGCCAGCTACTTGTGCTAATGCAATTTTGTTGTTTAGTGGCAAGAGTGCATTCTCAACCTCAGATTTTCATTGTCGATTGGTCGGGCCAGTATTTGGCATTCATGAAGATCCACCAATTGGTGCATCTATCCCTGCATTTGCAGGTTATTTGAATCAATTCCCTGTTTATTCTGAGTTACCGTCAAATTTTGTTGCTGAGCGTGGTGCGCATCAAGGCCGTCGCAGTTTTTTGCATGTTGATATGGTTTCCAAAACAGACAATGAATTAACGGTCAATATTGGAGGTAGTGCCGTATTGGCGACAGAAGGACAATTGTTAATCTAGTCATCCACAACCTACAGCCAATCACATGATTGGCTGTTTTGGTATATAAATTGAATTTCGCTTGTTTACTGTTACAATGCGCCGCTATTGGGAATGCAGTGAGAATCTGCAACTGTACCCGCAACTGTATATTGTTTGTTAAGTCGTTTCAGCAAGCATAAGTCAGATACCAATTTGTAAGTTTCGTGCGGGAAAACACGAAAGTGGCTAATTTACCTGTCTTCTTCCATGCTGTTTTTTGCGTGGCTTTGCTAATTGCTGCTAGCTTGTTTTTCCATTGTGTTTGGTGTGTAAACACCTTAGCTAAATTATCTAGCATGCAACACCCATGCTTGTGCGAACCTTAGAGCAATGATTTATCGAAAGTGTATTTACAGCGGTTTGCGAAAATTATGCACTAAGGTTTGCGTTAAACTCGATATGAGCAGCAAATTTAATGGCAGCAAGTCTACAAGTTTCTAATTTAAGTTGGTCAACTGAGCAACAGCAGATACTCACTGACATCAGCTTTGAGTTAATCGCCAATAGTGTAACAGCAGTAGTCGGCCCAAATGGCGCTGGGAAAACTTCTTTGCTGCGCAGTATTTATTTAGGCCTTGCCAATCAAACTGGACAAATTAAGTTAGATCAAGTTTGTTTATCTTTATTGAATCGCCAACAAATAGCACAAAAAATAGCGGTAGTTACCCAGCAGCATGACGCTGTCTGCCATCTAAAAGTTATAGATTTAATTAAGTTAGGTCTATTGCCCCATCTCAAATGGTTTGGTTTCAGTAGCAAAAATCAAATGCTGCATATCGATAACATCATTCAACAATTAAACTTGTCAGCATTATTAGATAAATTTTTTGATCAACTGTCAGGTGGTGAGCAGCAAAGGGTATTAATTGGCAAAGCTTTAGCTCAGAAACCACGTTTACTTATTTTAGACGAGCCAACTAATCATTTAGATGTTCACTTTCAACATCAAATATTGTCGCTGTTAACTGGGCTTGGCATAACTGTGCTAATGACAGTGCATGATTTGAATTTGGCCGCTCAATACAGTGATAACTTACTGGTTATGCATCAAGGTAAACTGGTCAAATGTGGAAAACCTGGTGATATTCTTGATGAAGCATCAATCAGCAACATTTTCAATTTACCCGTACATAAAGGTGTAAATCCATTAGACAACAGTGTGCACATGTTTTACCACTGGCCACAACAGCAACAGTTGCAGACACACACTTATGAATAGTTACCATGCTAACCCCAAAGTTTGGCTTAAATTTGTTGTAGCGGCTGTCGTGTTAGTGATTAGTTTTTTTGCTGTTTTGTCTATGGGGGCTGCAGAGCTAACCGTTGGTGATGTTTATGCCTGTGTATTTGCCACCTGTGCTGACTCTTTAACAGAAACGCTTATTTGGCAAATTCGTTTGCCCCGGGTTATTGTCGGTGCACTTTGTGGTGCGGGTTTAGCAGTCGCGGGGGCTGTATTACAAAATACCACTCGGAATCCATTGGCTGAGCCATATTTGTTCGGCGTTGTCTCTGGGGCAGGGTTAGGCGCAACCATCGTGACGGTTGTATTCGAGCAAGCTAGCGCCGTCTATTTACCTATAGCTGCTTTTTTAGGGGCCATTTTAGCCATTTTTATTGTTATGGCGGTTGCTGTTGTTGGTAAACATAGCCGCAAAATAGAGTCTTTGTTATTAGCAGGTGTCGCTGTATCTTTTATGCTTAGTGCTTTAAGTCAATTTATTTTGTATATGGGCGACCCGTTTGCAGCTAATCGTGTGATGTTTTGGTTGATGGGGTCGCTGGCGCGAGTGGAAATGGCCCATTTATATTGGATAGTGCCAGTATTGCTGACAGGCTTAGGCTTAGTAATGCTGTTTCATCGGCAGCTGGATGCAATTTTATTAGGTGACGAAAGCGCAGCTACTTTGGGTATCAACGTAACTTTGGTGCGGGTAATCTTATTAATGGTCTGTGCGGCGATTACTGCAACTATAGTTGCTTATTGCGGCGGTATTGGTTTTGTTGGTTTGATGATCCCACATATTGTCCGGCGCCTATTTGCTTCAACCAGTTTAATTTTAGTCTGTGGTAGTGCATTCATTGGCGCTATTTTTATGCTGTGGGTTGATGTACTCGCGCGCACCGCGGTCGATGGGCAAGAGATACCAATAGGTGTCATAACATCTATTATCGGTAGTTTATTCTTTTTAACTCTAATGCATAAAAAGGTTTAACCATGCAGTTTAATATCAATAGTTTGGCGCAATTGAACACGCCAGAATTTATCGAACAAGTTAAAGCTAAAATTGATGGTAAAACCAAACCTTTGGGTGCATTAGGTCAGCTGGAAGACTTAGCATTTCAAATTGCTTTAATTCAGCAACAACAGGATATCGAACAACCGCTTGATGTAACAAGCGCCGCAGTATTCGTATTTGCTGGTGATCATGGGATTGCCGCCCAAGGTATTAGTATTGCGCCGAGTGAAGTTACACAACAAATGGTGGCTAATTTTTTAAATGGAGGCGCAGCAATCAATTGTTTTTGCGCAGCGAATCAAGTGCAATTACATGTGGTGGATACAGGTGTTTTAACGCCACTGCAACATCCAAAAAAATCGGCTTATTTACAAAACGGCAGCTATATCGAATCGCGCATTGCAGCCGGTACAAACGATTTTTCGCAAACCAGTGCAATGACAATTGAGCATGCACAAGCTTGTATCAATCAAGGTGCTGAATTAATCAAAGCTTATTTTAATCAATATTCTGTGATTGGTTTTGGTGAAATGGGCATAGGCAACACTTCTAGCGCATCAGCTTTAACCAGTTTGTTAACTTCACAAGCTGCTGAATTAACCGTAGGCCATGGAACAGGTATCAGTGATGAGCAGTATCGATTAAAACTAAAGTTAATTAAACAGAGCATTGAGCGTGTTCATAAAGCGTATCAACACAAGCAGCCGAATCCTATTGAGTGTTTAGCTGAGGTTGGTGGATTTGAAATCGGTCAAATAGCAGGGGCTATGTTAGCGTGTGCCCAAGCCAGCAAGATTGTTGTTGTAGATGGCTTTATTTCGAGTGCTGCCGCTCTACTTGCTTGTCGGATTAACCCTAATTGTCGTGACTACATGGTTTTTGCGCATAAAAGTGAAGAATATGGCCATAAGTTATTGTTAGCTGAGCTGAGTGCTAAGCCTTTGTTGGATATTAATATGCGTTTGGGCGAAGGTACTGGTGCGGCTTTGTCTGTACCGCTGATTCGTAGCGCCGCTCAATTTTATAATTGTATGGCGAGTTTTGCCGATGCTGAGGTGACTAAAGTTGTATAGGAGCTTGTGCACGCAACTTAATTTATTTTTATTGGCGTTGAGCTTTTTTACCCGCCTACCTGTGACAAGTTGGGTAGAGTATAGCCAGCAGAATTTAAACAAAAGCAACCGATATTTCTGTTTGGTTGGCTGGTTTATCGGTGGCATATTAGCCGTATGTTTTGTCGGTTTATCGCAAATATTTCCAACTGATGTTGCGGTATGGTGTTTATTGGTAATCAGCTTGTTGTTAACAGGGGTATTTCATGAAGACGGATTAGCTGATATGGCTGACGGTTTTGGTGGTGGTTTTAGCAAAGCCGATAAACTGCGTATAATGAAAGATAGTCGTCTGGGCACTTATGGCTCGTCTGCTTTAATGCTGGCTCTATTTGCTAAGCTAATGTTATGGCAACATCTAAATGAATTGCTAGTCTGGTTAATTCCAATAACCTATGCATTGTCGCGTGCTACAGCGGCGCAGCTACTGACCTTAGTGCCTTACGTTTCAGAACAACAAAGTAAATCTAAACCATTGGCTGAAAATCAAACAAGCCGTGAACAACTGATAAATTTAGCCTGCGTTTTACCTGTGTGCTTAATTTTAACTTGGCAGTTGCTGATTGCGCTCTCAGTTAGCATATTACTGTTTTTGTTGGTTTATCGTGTATTCCTGATAAAACAAATTGGCGGGTTTACAGGTGACACCTTAGGTGGTGCTCAACAGATTTCTGAAATCTTAATTTATTTAGTCTGTGTTACATTTGTTCACAATCAGTTAGCGATTTTTGGTGGTATCATTGGCTAAATTTCATTTTGTAATTGGCGGCGCTCGTTCGGGAAAGTCTAAATTTGCTGAGCAGTTGGCATCTCAATACCGGCAGGTCTGTTATATTGCCACCGCAACTCGTTTTGATAGCGAAATGGATTCACGTATTCAACATCATCAAGCGCGACGACCAGAAAATTGGTTGTTGCTTGAAGCACCGGTTAACCTTGTGGGTGCTATTAAACAAGCAGAACAACAAGCCGATGTTATTTTATTAGATTGTTTAACTTTATGGATTAACAACATAATGTTTGAGCAACAGCAGCCTAATTGGCCAATGGAATTTGCACAACTAGCTGCAACCATACAGTCACTCAAAGTTGATATTATAGTAGTGGCAAATGAAGTTGGATTAGGGGTGGTACCCGCAACGGCAATATGCCGAGAATTTGTTGATGAGGCGGGGCGCTTAAATCAAACATTGGCACAAATAGCGCATAAAGTCACTTTTATGGCGGCAGGTTTGCCAATGTTTAACTATGCTAATCCAGCATTAAACTCGCAAAGCGATTAAGGAGTATTATATGACTGACAATAAAACCGCTGCGAAATTTACTTTATTACGGCATGGGGCTGTGGCAGGACGCCCAGCTTTGTACGGACATTCAAATGTAACCTTGTCTGAACAAGGGTTAGCAGATATGCAGGCAAGTGTCGATTATATTGACAAATGTGAGCCAATCGATCGCATTGTTTCTTCACCACTATTGCGTTGTGCCATGTTTGCTGAAGAGTACGCTGAAACTTCAGGTAAAGAAATTATTTTAGATTCACGTTTATCAGAAATGGATTTTGGCCGTTGGGATGGTATTCCATTTGACCGCTTACGCGCACACTGGTCTAAGCTAGAAGCTTTTTGGGAAAACCCATACCGCAACACGCCACCACAAGGTGAAACGCTTAAACAATTCGGTATTAGAGTTAAAAGTTTATGGAGAGAATTGGCTGAGCACAATCAAGGCCAACATTATTTGCTGGTGTGTCATGCAGGTGTGATTAAGATGATGCTGGCGATTATGTTAGATATCGATTGGCGCAATGCATTGTGGTTTAGTCAATTAAAAGTCGACTATGCCAGTTTTACAAAAGTTGAATTAGCGGCTTACTCGAAAGCGATGCCCATTGTCAAAACAATTGGTTGTAAACCAAATTGTGCGCCAACCAAATAAATGGATAAACCCAACAAAACCTTGATGATTCAAGGAACGGCTTCCGATGCGGGTAAAAGTACAATTGTTGCGGCTATTTGCCGAATATTAAAGCGCCGACGGATCAAAACCGCTCCATTTAAACCACAAAATATGGCGCTTAATAGTGCAGTCACGCCTGATGGTGGTGAAATCGGCCGAGCGCAAGCGGTTCAGGCTTTGGCTGCAGGTGTTGAGTTAGACGTCGACTTTAACCCAATTTTATTGAAGCCAAGTTCAGATACTGGCGCACAAGTTATAATTCACGGCAAAGCTATATCGCAAATGCAGGCGCAGCAATATCACGATTATAAAAAAGTTGCGATGGATGCGGTATTAGAATCACATCAGCGGCTCAAACAAAAATATCAAGCAATTATAGTTGAAGGCGCAGGCTCCCCAGCTGAAATTAATTTACGCGAAGGCGACATAGCTAACATGGGCTTTGCCGAAGCGGCAGATTGTCCGGTTATTTTGGTCGCCGATATCGACAAAGGTGGCGTATTCGCGCAGTTAGTTGGCACGCTAGAATTGTTATCTGAATCTGAACGCAATCGAGTAAAAGGCTTTATCATTAATAAGTTTCGTGGTGATATAAAATTACTTGAATCAGGTCTAACTTGGTTGGAGCATAAAACCAACAAACCTGTTATTGGTGTGTTACCTTATATCCAAGGCTTAGAAATTGCCGCTGAAGATGCAATAACCACAGAGCAAGTGCTCGATGAGGTAAAGTTTAAAGTTGCTGTTCCAGTATTTCCACGTATTAGTAATCACACAGACTTTGATATCCTGCGGTTGCACCCAAGTGTTGAGCTAATTTACGTAGGCCCTGAGCAAACTATTCCAAATGTTGATCTTATTATCTTGCCTGGTAGTAAAAATGTCCGGGCAGATTTAGCCCATATGCAAAAAGTAGGCTGGGATAAATCAATTGCAAAACATTTACGTTATGGCGGTAAGGTGTTTGGCATTTGTGGTGGTTATCAAATGCTCGGCATTGCGATAAACGATCCTAACGGTATTGAAGATGTAGCAGGTGAATCACAAGGTTTAGGTTATTTGCCAATCAGTACCGAGCTAACAGACAACAAAGCACTTAAACATACTCAAGCTCAGTTACACTTTAGCGATGAGTGTGTTGAGCTAACAGGTTATGAAATTCATTGCGGCATCTCCACCGTTACCAACACTAAAGTAGGTAGAAGGCTACTAACCACAAATGGTGCAGACAGTGGTTTTATCAATGCTGATGACCAAGTCGCTGGCTGTTATTTACATGGGATTTTTGACACCCCTGCGGTTATCCCCGCTTTAGCTAAATGGTGTGGCATAGCGTTGTCTCAGCAAGTTGATTATCAAAGTTTACAGCAACAAGCGATAGATAAACTTGCAGACGCGTGCGAGCAACATTTAGATCTTAATAAATTATTCAAATATATAAACATTTCTTAGGCAGTAAAATGACAGATTTAGAACGTAAAAACGAACGCCATCAGGCAAGAATGCAGCGGTTAAAAGAAAAAGTAGATGCAAAGATCAACGCCGCAGCGGAAGAACGCGGTATCGTTATTGTGGTAACGGGTAATGGCAAAGGTAAATCGACTTCTGGATTTGGTACAGTGGCGCGTGCCATCGGCCATGGCTTAACCGCGGCAGTCGTGCAATTTATTAAAGGCACTTGGGCTTGCGGTGAACGTAACTTGTTAGAACAACATGGATGTCAATTCCATGTTATGGCGACAGGCTTTACATGGGAAACGCAAAATCGCCAAGCAGATATCGACGCTGCAGAGAGAGTTTGGCAAGGCGCAAAAAAATTACTTCAAGATGAAAGCATCGACTTAGTATTACTAGACGAACTCACTTACATGCTTAGCTATGATTACCTAGATTTAGATGAAGTATTGGATGCAATTGTTAATCGACCAATTAACCAGCATGTTGTTGTAACCGGTCGCGGGGCGCATAAAAAACTATTAGAAATCGCTGACACGGTAAGTGAAGTACAATCGGTAAAACATGCATTTGAAGCTGGTGTTAAGGCGCAGAAAGGGGTCGATTGGTAATGTCGTGGGCAAATATCGGTCAGTCGACTAAGGGGTTAGTAACTGGCTTAATGTTAACTTTAGCCAGCACCTCAAATGTATTTGCAACACCTGAACTGGCTGATAACAAACCTAACGTAATTGCGCTAGCGCCACATATTATTGAGAACCTATTTGCAGTGGGGGCTGGTGAGCAAGTTATAGGGACAACTGAACATTCAGATTACCCTGAAGCCGCGAAAACAGTTCCACGCATTGGCAATTATGCCGTGCTGCAGATAGAAAAGATATTACAACTCAAACCAGATTATATTGTCGCATGGGCAAGTGGCAATCCACCAGAAGACCTCGTTAGGATTGAAAAACTCGGCATACCGATAATTTACTCAAAACCTAGTTCGTTGGTTGGGGTTGCGCAAGAGTTGCTAAAGTTTGGTGATTTAACCAAGAACAAATTAAAGGCACGGCAAGTTGCCGACGATTATCTACACAAACTCCAAGTGGTAAAGCAACAAAATTTGGGTAAAAAGCCAATAAAAGTTTTCTATCAATTATGGTCGGCACCACTAACAACAATCGCCAATCATGCTTGGCCGCAGAAGATACTAGAGGTGTGCAATGCGCAAAACCCTTTTGTAGATTTAGTTGGCGATTATCCGCATGTCAGTGTTGAAAATGTACTGGTTGCCAACCCTGATGTCATCGTCATTCCAACATCATCAACTGAACCAAACGGGCAGATTGACTACTGGCAAAAGTTTACGAGCATTTCAGCTGTGAAAAACAATCAAATCTATCTAGTCAACAGTGATAAATTACACAGAATGACGCCACGCGTAGTGGAAGAAATGAAAGTGTTATGCGATAAAATTGACCTTGCAAGGCAGTTTTATGCAAATCAGCCCGAGTAACCAATTAAATCTAGAAGCCTTACTTTATAGTTGAACAAGTGATAGAGTAAAGCCGTTTAAAACCAAGCCAACAATAAGAGCCAGCATTTAACCATATGTCGTTAATGATAGATGTTTCAGCCTTTGAACTCGATGCTGAAGAACAAGAGTTATTACAACACCCGTTTGTTTCATCGGTTATTTTATTTGCGCGTAACTTTCATGATAAACAACAAATTTATGCGTTAACTAAGGCGATCCGGCAAGCGGCAAAACGCCCAATATTAATAGCTGTCGACCAAGAAGGCGGGCGAGTGCAGCGTTTTATTAAAGGCTACAACAAAATCCCCGCGATGGCTGATGCAGCGTTTTTTGCTAAAACACATGCCAAAAAATATCCGCAACACAATATATTGCAAGAACTTGGTTGGCTGATGGCAACCGAAGTCATCGCCAGTGGCGTCGATTTAAGTTTTGCTCCAGTGCTTGATTTAAATGGTGTCTCCGATGTTATCGGTAAACGCGCGTTTGCAGACAACCCGACAGATGTTGAAACAAACGCAAAGCAATTTATTTTTGGCATGCAACAAGCTGGTATGGCTGCCTGTGGCAAACACTTCCCTGGACACGGCAGTGTGCAAGCTGATACTCATCATGCCGCGGCTGTTGATAATCGCAGTAAAGAAGAGATTTTTAATTTAGATATTTTGCCATTTAAAAATTTAATTGCACAAAACCTGTTGCAAGCGGTCATGCCAGCCCATGTGATTTATTCAAATGTTGATGACAAACCAGCGGGCTTTTCAAAACACTGGTTGCAAACGATTTTACGTAAACAGCTTGGTTTTAACGGCGTGATATTTAGTGATGATTTATCTATGCAAGCTGCCAATGTAGCAGGTAATTACGTTGATAAAGCACATGCTGCATATGACGCTGGTTGTACCGTCGCCTTGGCGTGCAATAATCGAGAAGGTGCTGTCAGTATATTAGATGCTTGGCAACAATTTAAAAGCAAACAAACTCAAGCTGAAGAAAAAAAACAGCAAGCTGTGCTTGAATTAACAGTGAATAAACCACACACCTTTAATGAACTCGAACAAACACAACGCTGGCGTGATGCCAGCAAAATCTGCCACCAAATAGCAGATGTTGTTAACTAAACTTAAACCAAATACGGAAACAACATGTCTGATAATAACAAACTAAATGCGCGTTCTTTATTATTTGTCTGCCTCGGCAATATCTGCCGTTCACCAACAGCGCATGCGGTTTTTCGTCAAAAATTAGTTGAAAGTAAACTCCCTATCGAAATTGATTCGGCAGGTACTGCGGGTTACCACAAAGGTGCTAAACCAGACCAAAGGGCACGCAAAGCGGGTGAAGCGCGAGGTTATAACTTTAAGGGGTTGGCTGCACGCCCAGTGGTTGAGGCTGATTTTGAACACTTTGATTTGATTCTCGCGATGGATAGGGCTAACTATCATGACTTGTTAGATGTGTGTCCAGCTGAGCATCAACATAAGATTAAAATGTTTTTAGACTTTGCTGACAACCACCCTGATGTCGACGAAGTACCAGATCCTTATTATGGCGGTGCCAAAGGATTTGAATATGTACTAGACTTAGTAGAAGATGCATCGAACGGTTTGCTCAAGCGTTTAAGTTAAACGATTGAACTGAACTGTTTTTTTGATTGTTCATCGCAGTGCAATACAGTTAAGCTAAATTCACTCAAAATTAATATAAGTAGGTAAAAACGTGGCACAGTGGACTCCAGATTCTTGGCGAAAATTTCCGATAGTACAGCAACCAACATATCCAAATTTAGATAAGGTTAAACAGGTTGAGGCGCAGCTAAAAACTTTCCCTCCATTAGTTTTTGCCGCTGAAACTCGACAGCTACATGAACACTTAGCAAAGGTTGCTAGTGGTGAAGCCTTCTTGCTGCAAGGTGGCGATTGTGCAGAGTCTTTCGCTGACTTTAACGCGCCTAAAATTCGCGATACCTTTAAAACGCTATTGCAAATGGCTGTGGTGTTAACCTTCAGTGGTAATTGTCCAATTGTTAAAGTTGCGCGTATGGCAGGGCAATATGCTAAACCGCGCTCTGACGATATGGAAACGAGAGGCGGGGTAACCTTGCCTAGTTACCGAGGTGACATTATCAATGGTTTTGAGTTTACTGAACAAGCGCGTATTCCAAATCCAGACAATCTATTGACCGCTTATCATCATTCGTCATCAACGTTAAATTTATTGCGTGCGTTTGCTCAAGGTGGTTTAGCCGATTTGCACGAAGTGAATCGCTGGAATATGGACTTTGTGCAAAATTCGCCAGTAGCCGAGCAATATCACGATTTAGCGCACAGAATTCAAGAAGCACTTGGCTTTATGGAGGTATGTGGGATTAATGCTGCCAATACCCCTGTTATTAAAGAAACTGAGCTATACACATCTCATGAAGCATTGTTGTTGAATTACGAAGAAGCTCTAACGCGCAAAGACACGTTGACTGGCTTATGGTACGACTGCTCCGCACATATGGTTTGGATAGGTGAGCGCACGCGTCAGCTTGATCATGCTCATATTGAGTTTTTCCGTGGTATTAACAATCCGATTGGGGTCAAAGTGGGTCCGGGTATGCAGCCAGATGAGTTAATTAAACTAATCGATGCATTAAACCCAGATAATAAAAAAGGTCGTTTAACTTTGATTACCCGTATGGGCGCGGATAACTTAGCTGAAAAATTACCAAGTTTAGTGAATCGAGTTAAACAAGAAGGCCGCAACGTTGTGTGGACGAGTGACCCGATGCACGGCAACACGATTAAAACCGATAATGGTTACAAAACGCGTGACTTCAATGCGATTTTAAAAGAGATCCAGTCGTTCTTTGCGGTCCATAGAGCTGAAGGCAGTTATGCTGGTGGTATTCATTTGGAGATGACAGGGCTTGATGTCACGGAATGTACAGGCGGAGCGTATAATTTATCATCGACTGATTTAGAACGTTGTTATCGTACTCAATGCGATCCTAGACTTAACCAAAACCAAGTATTGGAAATGGCGTTTAGTATTAGCGACACATTAAAAACTGCTCGCGCTGATTATTTGGCTAGTATCAAATAATCAAGCTAACAAGTTGAGCACCTTGCTGTTGTAGGTGCTCAATTCTGCAAAAATCATGTTTACATAGATCATTCTGCTCTATCTATAGGCAAAAATAGAACTGGCGATTCACAATTAAATGTCTCAAACTGCTCATGGCCTGTACGTTTATTAACCATAATTGATAAATAACTGCAGGTGGTTGTATATTTTTAGTGCCAAGGAATTGTTGAATGAATATCTACGTTGGAAACCTACCTTACAAATACTCAGAAAATGAATTACGTGAAACGTTTGCAGCATTTGGACGTGTATCTCGGGTTAAAATTGTTTTAGATCGTGAAACTGGTCGTTCTAAAGGTTTCGCTTTTGTTGAAATGGAAAACAAAGCCGACGGTGAAGCCGCAGTTAAAAATTTACATGGGACTGAAATTATGGGTAGAACATTAACCGTAAATGAGGCTAGACCAAGACCAGTCAAGCGTCCTCAACGAAGAGCGCCTGCTTAAACTTATTGCTTTGCATGGCTTAATGTTGCAGGTTGAGATATGAAGGGTATAATATCCAGCTTATTTTCTCTTTCTGCAAGTGTAAGCTGACTTCATGCATCTTTTCGTAAATGACTTAACTGTTATCGATTTTTCTTACCTCGATGCCAAGCGTGGCATAGTTGGCGAAAGTTGGATTGTAGACGTTTCTTTAATTGGCAATTTAAACGACCAAAATATGGTGTTGGATTTTGGCGTGGTTAAAAGCCAAATTAAACGCATTATTGATAGTGAGTTTGACCATAAACTGCATATTGCAGAAGATTCTAGTGCGCTCATTTCAAAAAACATAACAGATGATGACAACCTTGATGTTGTTTATAAAACGCAGGGCTTAGAGTTTATTTATATGTCTGCGCCACCATCAGCTTATTGTTTTGTACAAGACCAACAGATTTGTATTGATAGCGTAAAGCCACTTATACGCGCAACTATTATGCGTCACATGCCTGAAAACGTAAAAGATATCCAAATTACTTTACGCCCGGAGAATATCGCGCAAGAGTACTATCACTACAGTCATGGTTTGAAAAAGCATGATGGCAATTGCCAGCGTATCGTGCACGGTCATCGCTCTAAGGTTACTGTAATGGTAGATGATGAACCAAATAGAGATTGGCAATTATATTGGGCTCGACGTTGGCAAGACATTTATATCGGCAGCGAAGAAGATTTAGATCCAGCGCTATTAGAGCTATTTACTCAGCAACATCACTTATCGGCAGATAATTATTACGCGTTTTCTTATGCAGCGTCTCAAGGTGAGTTTAGGTTGGTTTGTCCAAAATCGTGCGCAGATGTGATTGACCGAGATTCTACCGTAGAGTGTCTTGCTGAGTTTATGCTAGAAGTGATGCAAGCACAAAAGCCCGAGCAAAATATCGCAGTTTTGGCTTACGAAGGGGTTTCTAAAGGTGCAATTGCCCAGTCAGTGGTAGGTTAACCAACAAGGATATTTATGCGTTATTTTCGACTTATTTTTGCGTTTATTACCATCATAGTAACTTCCTTGCCATTGGCCGCATTAGCTAGTTATGTTGTTGAGTCCCAAGCTTTGGCTCAAGGTGGCTTTATTAAAGGCAAGTTTAATGGCTGTGTTGAGGTAACGGTAGTTGATGGTGACAAAAAGTATGTGGGTAAATGCACTCCGCAAGGTAACTTTTTAGTTGGTTTTGGGCGAGATGCGCAAGTTGTGCAAAAAATAATATTTAGCTTTGCCGACAAGCAAGATTATATGGCTGTTGTTGAGTTAGAGCAGCGCCAATATAAAACGGACCGAGTAAATGGCGTACCACAAAAAACGGTTAGCCCACCAAAAGAAGTTTTAGACCGCATAAAAGGCGAAAATGAACAGATTTGGCTAGCTCGCAACAAACATACTGACTCATTTGATTTTTTAAGTGAATTTATTTGGCCTGCAAAGGGACGTATTTCTGGCGTATATGGCAGTCAACGTATATTTAATGGGGTGCCGAAACGGCCTCATTTTGGGTTGGACGTTGCAGCACCAAAGGGCACGCCCGTAGTTGCGCCTGCCTCTGGCATTATCCGTTTAGCGCATAAAGACATGTTTTATTCTGGTGGCACGATTATTTTAGATCACGGCTATGGTATTACTTCAACTTTTATCCATTTATCTAAATTAGACGTGATTGAAGGTCAACAAGTTAAGCAAGGGGAAAAAATTGGTGAAATTGGGAAATCAGGTCGCGCTACCGGAAATCATTTAGATTGGCGAATTAATTGGAAGAATGTTCGCCTCGACCCTGCGTTTTGGGTCAAAGCGGGTGGAAATGAGTAACAGGTGAACTTGAGCTCACACCTTGTGAGCTCATTTCTGACTAGTTAATTTGCTGCCAGCCTTTAGCTTTTTCTTCATCAACTAACTTTAATTCAACTAACTCATTCATTTGTTTAACCAATTGAACTTGTGTGGTAAATAATTCGCCATTTCTTACATAAGTAATTGGATAGCTTTTATCTAGGTTTAGGTTGTTAGCTATATTGCTGAAATTACCAGTGTTTACCACTAGGTTATCTAACGCAACTATGACGTCTTGTACACTTAAACCTGCTTGCTCTGCTGGACTATCATTTAACACTTGGGCTATTTCTAATCCAAGTTTGGCTTCTTTATAAATTATACCCAAATATGGGCTGTGATTTTCAGCGCTAATATCTAGTGGAGAATTTATTTTCGACGCAGCTTGTTTATACTCAACACCAAATTCAGCTAATAGCTCAGTCAGTGGCACTATGTCTTTGCCATTCAATATATCAAAAAATGCTTGTTTAATGGGGGCTTGAGTTATGCTTTCAGCAATATCTATAACTGTTTCTAATTGGGTACCGCTATAACCTTCACCACCATCTAGGTACTCTTGCCACAAGGCGCGCATTACATCATCTAATGACTTAGCTGACCCTGTATGTTTGCGAATATTTAGATCTAACCACAAGGCAACCAAACTACCTTTAGTGTAATAACTGACAATATTGTTCGCTGCATCTGGACCTTGTTGGTAAAACTTAGTCCAGGTGTAAAAGCTCGATTCAATTAGGTTTTGTTTAAGCTGACCTTTGCCGCGATTTACCCGGCTAATTGTTTTACTTTTTGTTTTTAGGTAATCGCTAAATTCAACTATGTTTGTTCGATATAAACTTAAATCATCGTAATAAGATGTGATGCCTTCAAATGCCCATAGTTGTTTTGTGTAGCTTTCGCTATTCAACTGATAAGGTATGAACTCTTGTGGTTTAATGCGGCAGACATTCCAATTATGAAAATATTCATGCGACGCTAAGCTTAAAAAAGTCTTATATCCTTCAGACAATTCTCCTGGTTTATTGATATTTGGAAAATCAAAAGTAGAGCAGAGTAGTGCGGTTGAATTTTTATGCTCTAAACCGCCAAAGCCGCTGGGTAAAATGTTGGTTAAAAACCAATACTCATTGAAAGGTGGTTTGCCACCCGTTTCGCGTTCAAACAAATCAATATGGTGTTGGCATAGTTTGCTAACATCTTTTATCAGCCTTTGACAATCAGCAAAGTGTTTACCATTTAAAATAAGGTAATGTGGTGTGCCTGCCACTTCAAATTCTAAGTGGGTAAAGTCACCAATTTCAACAGGACAATCTATTAACTCTGCGTAATTGTCTGCTTGGTACAAGCCAAATTGATAAACTATAGTGTCATTAGGTCTTTGTAGCCCTGTCGCCACTTTCCACTTATCGGTAAAACTTGGTTTTTGCAGTTCGACCTGTTGCGGCGCATCGGCAAATTCATCGACGCTTATAAATAAACTTGTGCCATTAAAAAATGCACGTTGCTGGTCTAAGTATGCTGTGCGTACTGAACTATCATATGCATACACTTGATAGCTAATTTCACACGCTTGACCAAGGGTGCTTATTTTCCAACTTTGTTTATCAATAAGTTCTACTTCAATTTCTTGGCCATTGGCTGATGCTCGAAGGTCGATAATGTTTTTTGCAAAGTCACGTATCATGTACGAGCCTGGGATCCAGGCTGGTAAAGATAAGTTAAGTTGCTTTTGTTTATGAGCTGGTATTTGGATAGTGACTTGATAAATGTGCTGATTGGCTAAATCGAAATTTACTGTGTATTTAATAGACATATATTTTCTTTTTTAGATAATTAAATTGAACAGCTAAGTAGAGTCACCCGAATTCGGGTATTAACTTGCTTGTTATCCGGAGTCAAAGTTAAGTATAAAACTTTGTCTGCAAATTTGTTGCGTTTTTTAACTTAACTTAGGTTAAGCGTTTAACGTTCTATTTCAAGTAGCTTGGGTATAAACTGCTTTCGCGCTACAATTGCCAAGACAAAATAAATAACGAGAGCTATATGAGCCAAACAATTAGTATGCAACCAACTGTTAAAATTTCACCCTTTGGCACGACACCAAATGGTGATGCTATCTCCAGTTATACACTGACCAATAACCAAGGCACCCAAGCAGTTATTATTAACTTTGGGGCGATTCTACAAAGTTTAAAGACCCAAGATAAAAATGGCAATTTTGCTGATATTGTTTTGGGTTTTGATGATTTAGAGTCGTATCTAACTAACCCCGCATATTTTGGTGCAACCATAGGTCGTTTTGGTAATCGTATTGGCAATGGCCAATGTACAATTGACGGTCAAACTTACACCTTTTTACAAAACAATGGTTCTAATCATTTACATGGTGGCGCTGAAGGATTTGATAAAAAGGTCTGGCAGGCTGAAACCGTGTCGGATGAAAATAGCGCAGGTGTGATATTAACTTTAGTAAGCCCAGACGGTGATCAGGGTTATCCAGGCAACTTGACCGTTAAATGTGAATACCATTTAACTAATGACAACCAATTACAGATTAAATTTACCGCTAACACCGATAAAACAACTGTAGTTAACTTAACTAACCATAGCTACTTTAATCTGAAGCAGCAGGGGACTATGTTAGACCACTTGCTTGAGATCCCAACTGCTAAACTAACGCCAGTCGATGAAAATATGTTACCAACTGGTGAGATTCGTGATGTAGCGGGCACAGCATTTGACTTTACTACAGCCAAGCCTATTGGTCAGGATATTGATGCTAAAGATGAGCAGTTAAAAATAGGTGGCGGTTACGACCATAACTATTATTTCGATAAAGCCGATGGCGAGTTATCGTTAGCAGCTAAAACAATTGAACCAGCTTCTGGTCGAGTATTAGAAATTTATACAACAGAGCCTGGTTTCCAGCTGTATACAGGTAACTTTATTGGTGATGATTTATCGGGTAAAGGTCGTCAATATGGCAAACATGCAGGCTTTTGTGTTGAACCTCAGCATGTACCAGATGCGCCAAATAAACCAATGTTTAAATCCACTTTATTAACGCCAGAACAGACTTATACCAGCGAAATGCGCTACGTTTTTTCTGTTGTAAAATAAGCTTAGGGACTGGTGAGCGATTTCCACAAGGCATGGCAAGTGAGTAGACCCAATGAGCTGATTTTGAGTTGGATAAAGAGTTGAACTTGGACGTGTTATATCTTAATAAATTTATTTTATGCTGTGTAAGCTTAGTTATACTGACAACGTCCAATGCTTTAGCTGAGCAGTTCAATTCAGCTTTAAAGCTGACTTACCATCAAAAAGTTATAAATAACTTTACTAAATTTGCTATTCCAGGTGGCGCTTATGTTGTGGTTAAAGGTGAGCGTATTTTAGCACTTGAAACTATAGGTTACACCGACTTGTCTGAAGCTCGAACAGTGAATGCCGAAACAGCTTTTCGACTTGCTTCAGTGTCAAAAACTTTTGCTGCCACTGTGACTACCATGCTGGCGCGCGAAAAACGGCTAAACTTAGATGACCCTGTCACTCGCTTTGCGCCGAACTTTAAACTTGCAGATAAAAATGCAGCAGACAGAATTACGCTAAAACATTTATTAAGTCATTCTAGTGGTTTAATCCCTAATGCATACGACAACTTGCTGCACGAAGGCTGGAGCATGGATAAGATATTAAGTCGCTTTAGGAAAATTAAGCCCTTATGTCAGCCTGCTCAATGTTATGGTTATCAAAATATTGCTTATTCTTTGCTGCAGCCGGCAGTTGAGGCGAGCCAACCGAAAAGTTACGCTCAGTTATTGCAGCATAGAGTGTTTACACCATTGGCAATGAACAATGCCTCTGTTGGTTATCAAGCATTTATACGCAATAGTAATATCGCAAAACCTCACATCCTTAGAAAGCGAATCAACACTGGTCAGTTTGATAGGTCAGGTAAAGCGATAAGGCAATATATTTGGCGTACTGTTGCAGTCGCACCTGACTATTATCAAGTTTCTCCTGCTGCTGGGGTCAACGCAAGTATTGTTGATATGGCTAAATGGCTGATTGCAAATTTAGGTTTTAAACCAGAAGTTCTGTCTAAAGCGCTATTGGCTGAAATGACTGAGCCTAGAATTCAAACAAAACGCGATTTACGTAAAAGGTATTGGCGGAGATTATTAAAAGATGCGCATTATGGATATGGTTGGCGAATCTACCAAATGCAAGACTTTAAGTTGATTTACCATTCCGGTTGGGTAGAAGGCTATCGTGCTGATATAGGTTATGCACCAGAGTTAGGGATTGGTTTTGCCATGTTAATGAATGCTGAATCAAATGTGATTGGTAAACTCTCTGCAGAGTTTTGGTCGAATGCAAAATTGTATACGAGTGGCTTAGATCATTAAGTACAAAAAAAGCGGCTATGTAGCCGCTTTTATACGTATCATCTGAAAATAAGATTATTCGTCAATGCTACGTAATAAACCGTTGATACCCACTTTAGATAAAGTTTTTTGGTCAACTTTCTTAACGATTACGGCAGCGTATAAGCTGTAAGAACCGTCTTTAGAAGGTAAAGAACCAGAAACAACAACTGAACCTGCTGGTACACGGCCGTAGTGAATTTCACCAGTTTCACGATCATAAATACGTGTGCTTTGACCAATGTAAACGCCCATAGAAATTACTGAGCCTTCTTCTACAACAACACCTTCTACGATCTCAGAACGAGCACCGATGAAACAGTTGTCTTCGATAATGGTTGGGTTAGCCTGCAATGGCTCTAATACACCACCAATACCAACACCGCCAGACAAGTGTACGTTTTTACCAATTTGTGCACATGAACCTACAGTCGCCCATGTGTCAACCATTGTGCCTTCGTCAACATAAGCACCGATGTTGACGTAAGAAGGCATCAAAACAGTGTTTTTAGCGATGAAAGAACCTTTACGAACAGCAGCAGGCGGCACAACACGTACACCATCAGCTTTAAATTGTTCAGCTGTGTAATCAGCATACTTCATATCTACTTTATCGTAGTATTGTGTTTCGCCGCCATCGATTGGTGCGTTGTCACGGATACGGAAAGAAAGTAATACTGCTTTTTTCAACCATTGGTGAACAACCCACTCGCCAGAAATTTTCTCCGCAACGCGCGCTTTACCGCTATCTAATAATGCAACAGCTTCTTCAACTGCACTTTTTACTTCTGCAGATACAGTCGCAGGCGTGATGTCTGCACGTTGTTCAAACGCGCTTTCAATAATTGATTTTAAATCAGACATAATTTATCTCTTATTTGAAGGGTTAATTTTTAATGCAGCAACTAACTGTTCAGTTAACGATGCTTTTTCTTCAATCGATAGTGGATCACCTGAATTATTGGTGAGAACGAAAAAGTCTTCAGCTCGCTCACCTATGGTTGCCACTTTCGCTGCATGTATGGTTATATTGTTCGCAAAAAATACTCGGCCAATTTTAACCAACAAACCTGGCGTATCAAGTGCTTCTAGCTCCATCATGCTCCGTTTGTCGTTTTTATGCTCAACCCAAGTAATTCTTGTTGGTACATGGAATTGTTTTATCTGCCTTGGAATACGGTTAGGAACGCTTGGTTCACCTTCTTCATTTATCGCTTCAACTAATGCATCTTGAATATCTTTAAAGCGTTTACGTTTTGCTTGGTTACCTTCTTCTTCTAAGACTATCAGGGTATCCAAAGCGTAACCGTCTTCAGTATTCATAATGATGGCATCATGAATATTGAAGTTTTTGCGATCAAGCGCAGAGCAAATAGATGCAAATAAATACGCTCTGTCTTTGGTGTAAACAAAAATAGCTGTACCACCAGGGTGAGTTTTGTTGTCTATAGCAAATACAATTTCTTTGTTTTTACCATCTAAAATACTTTTAGTGTGCCAAGCTATTTGTTTGCTATTGTAGCGATGAAAATAATCTTCAGGCATGGTTTGCCACAGTGACTTTATCGAATCGGGCGAGTGTTTATTACTGAGTAGTAAATCAAGAGCATTATCTCGTTTTTCTTTCTCTTGTACTGCGCGAGCGACTGGTTTCTCTAAACCACTTCGTAGTGCATTTAACGTTGATGCGTAAAGTTGACGTAATAACGATGCTTTCCATTCATTAAGTAACGTTGCATTGGTTGCACGAATATCTGCCAAAGTCAGTGCATATAGTAAATTTAGGTGTGTTTCATCTTGTATGCGCTCACAAAAATCATGAATGATTTGTGGGTCGTTGATATCTTTGCGTTGCGCTACTACCGACATCAGTAAGTGATTTTCTACTAGCCAAGCGACTAAATCGGTGTCGGTTTTGGATATGCCATGTAACTGACAGAACTCGCGTACAGCATGACCTCCAAGCTCTGAATGGTCACCACCTTTACCTTTACAGATATCGTGGTAAATCGCTGCGATATATAACAACTCAATTTTTGGATAGTTATTGCATATAGCCGAGCAACGAGGAAATTCCTCTTTGTATTCAGGTAGGGTATAGCGATATATATTGCGGATCAGTCGATGTGTATGTTCATCAACCGTATAGCTATGGAATAAGTCGAATTGCATCAAACCAACGATATGTGCCCAATCATGACTATACACAGCCATAACACCATGGTGATGCATAATTTTCCAACTGGTACCAAAAAATTTAGGATGTTTAACTAAGTTTAAAAAACGTTGGCGACATGCATCCAGTTGACACAACTCTAATGTTTCGTATTTTCTTCGCGCATTTCTAAGTAGTCGTAACGTATTAGAATGTAGCCCATTTACTGCTTTATCATAGTCGGCTATCACTTCAAACATATCGAGTAAACCAGCTGGTGTTTCGAACACGTCTTCGTTTCTAGCTCTTAACAAACCATTGGTAATTTCAAAGTCTTTATTAATACGCTTACGTTTCCAAGGGCGAAACCTAGTTACAAACTCATCGGCGAAAAATTGTAGTAGTACTTGGTTAAGCTCGCTCACTCGGCGTGTAATCACGAAGAAGCGTTTCATCATGGTCTCGACCGATGATTTATCTTCGCCATAACCCAACAAATTTGCGACTTCAGGCTGATATTCAAACAAAAGTCTGTTTTCACTTCGGCCTGCAACACTATGAAGCGCAAAACGCATATGCCATAAAAATTCTCGACAATCTTGCAGCTCTCGAAGCTCTTCTTCGGTCATAAAGTTTTGTTTAACAAGCTGGCTACCATCAAATACCTTGTAGTGTTTTTTAGCAATCCAACCAATGTTTTGAATATCGCGTAAGCAGCCTGGATTTTCCTTTATATTAGGCTCTAAGTTGTAGCTGGTATCGTTAAATTTTGCATGGCGAGCTTGTTGCTCTTCGGTCTTTGCTTTAAAAAACTTAACACTAGGCCAAAAGCTTTTGCCGTTAATTTTTTTGGTTAATTCTTTAAAAAGATTTTCATCACCTGCAAGCAAACGCGATTCAAGTAAATTGGTCGCGATTGTAATATCTTCTTGAGCAAGCGTTATGGTTTCTTTAAGTGTTCGTACACTCTGACCTATGTCTAACCCTAGATCCCACAATGCGGTAACAAACAGGCCTATTTTTTGCTGATACTCTTCGTTTATAGGGTTTTTTGATAAAATCAACAAATCAATATCTGAGTGTAAGTTTAGGTGGCCACGGCCGTAACCACCAACTGCAGCAAGTGTTAATTCTGGTGCTTGCTCTAAATCTAACAAACGCCATAACTTTCGAATAAGGTGGTCGACAAAAAACGCACGCCCCAACACTATTTTTGCAATAGGTTGCTGGGTATAGGCTTCTTGCAGCCAAGTATGGTAGCTGTCAACAAGCTTTCTAACCTCAGCGATGTTGTCTAGAGAATGAATTTGACTAACTTTATCTAAATAGTGTTGTTGGCTGTTCACGCTGCTACCTATGTTTATTTGATACGCTCAATCGTTTCATCACTTCTCAACGTGAGAATTTCTCTCCCAGTGGCTGTGACTAATATCGTATGTTCCCACTGAGCACTTAAGCTACGATCTCGTGTGACTACAGTCCAATCGTCTTTTAATACTTTGGTATCGCGTTTACCTGCGTTGATCATAGGTTCTATGGTTATACACATACCTTCTTTTAATACTTCACCTGTACCGGGTTTACCATAATGCAATATTTGTGGTTCTTCGTGAAACTCGTTGCCTATACCATGGCCACAATACTCACGAACTACTGTATACCCATGATTATGAGCATGTTTAGCTATTTCGTAACCTATATCACCTAAGCGTGCGCCTGGCTTAACCATATCAATACCAATGTACATACATTCCTGTGTGACTTTCATTAGGCGCTCAGCTAAAGTCGTTTTTAAATTAGACTCGCCAACCAAAAACATTTTACTGGTATCTCCGTGATAGCCATTGGTATGCAAATTATCGTTAGAGTCTTTATCGTACCTTACAGTTACGTCTATGTTGATAATGTCACCGTTTTTAAGTTTCTTATCATTTGGAATACCATGACAAACAACGTGGTTGACCGAGGTGCATATGGATTTTGGAAAACCATGGTAGTTGAGGGGAGCTGGGTATGCTTTAAAATTGTTGACGATGTAATCATGACATATCTGATTTAACTCATCAGTGGTAACACCTGCTTTTACGTGTTCACCAATCATTTCCAATACCTCAGCTGCCATTTTGCCGGCTGTACGCATTTTTTCGATTTCTTCTGCCGTTTTAATTTTAATACTCAAGATCTGTCCTCAGTTTGTGTTTCTACCTACGCCGCAAGATTATACTATGAAAAAGGTGTTAGCGGTTAACAAGTTGCCAGTTAGTCGAATTTTTATCTATTGCTGATGACATTAAATAAAAATGCTCAATACTTGTACTACTCTAGCCAGCTTGCCTAGTTTATTTGAGCGCAAGCACAATTAAAAATTGTTGTTTTAAGCTGTCTATGGTATAAAGCGCGCCGACAATTCGCAAATGAATTGTGCGTAACAGAGAGTGTCATCTCTCAATTTATATTTATTAATAACACACACATACTTCAACGTTGTCCGGGGTGCCAATATTTTTGGTCGGATTCAGCGGGTATGTGGAGGCTCAACCCCAATTAAGTGAGGAAAATTATGCCTAACGTATCTATGCGCGACATGCTAAAAGCAGGTGTTCACTTTGGTCACCAAACCCGTTACTGGGAACCAAAAATGAAGCCATACATTTTTGGCGCGCGTAACAAAATTCATATCATCAACTTAGAAAAAACAGTACCTTTATTTAACGCTGCTTTAAATGAATTATCTAAAGTATCACAACGTAAAGGTAAAATTCTTTTTGTTGGTACTAAACGTGCTGCTAGCGAAGCGGTAAAAGAGGCTGCAATTAAGGCTGACCAGTTTTATGTTAATCACCGTTGGTTAGGTGGTATGTTGACTAACTGGAAAACAGTTCGCCAGTCAATCAAACGTTTAAAAGATTTAGAAACTCAAAGCCAAGACGGTACATTCGAGAAGTTAACTAAAAAAGAAGCTTTAATGTTAACTCGTGAAATGCAAAAGTTAGAGTTAAGCTTAGGCGGTATCAAAAACATGGGTGGCTTACCTGACATCCTGTTTGTTGTTGATGCTGATCACGAGCACATCGCTATCAAAGAAGCAAACAACCTAGGTATCCCTGTTGTTGCTGTAGTTGATACTAACTCTAAGCCTGATGGTGTTGACTTTGTAATCCCTGGTAATGACGATGCAATCCGTGCAATTCAATTATACTTGAATGCAGCGGCAGATGCAGCGAACGAAGGGCGCGAAAGCAACATTGAAGTTCAAGCTGAAAAAGACGGTTTTGTTGAAGCAGAATAATCCTGCTGTAACAACCTGTAAATATAGTTGAATAGGGGCTGTTTGCCCCTATTTGATACCCAAGCTACTTGAAAATACCTTTTGAGCATTTAACTGTATTTTCAAGTGGCTTGGGTATAAAGGCGAATCGAATTTATAAACGAGGATAATTTAAGATGGCAATTACTGCTGCTCTAGTTAAAGAACTTCGTGAGCGCACTGGCGCTGGCATGATGGATTGTAAAAAAGCGTTAGTTGAAACTAACGGTGATATTGAACAAGCTATCGAAAATATGCGTAAATCTGGCCAAGCAAAAGCGGCTAAAAAAGCAGGTAACATCGCTGCTGAAGGTACTATTTTAACCCGTGTTGGTAACGGTGTTGCAGTACTTGTAGAAGTTAACTGCCAAACAGATTTCGTAGCTAAAGATAAAAACTTCTTAGGTTTTGCAAATGAAGTTGCAGATGCTGCAATTGCTTCAACTGTAACCATTGAAGACTTAAAAGCACAGTTTGAAGAAACTCGTGTTGCATTAGTTGCAAAAATTGGTGAAAACATCAATATCCGTCGCATTCAATACATTGAAGGCGAGAGCTTCGCAGAATACACTCACGGTGAGCGCATCGGTGTTGTTGTTGCGGGTTCTGGTGATGCTGAAACTTTGAAACATGTTGCTATGCACGTTGCAGCAAGTAAGCCTGAGTACGTAAACCCTGAAGATGTACCAGCTGACGTTGTTGAAAAAGAAAAAGCTATTCAAATTGATATCGCAATGAATGAAGGCAAACCAGCTGAAATCGCTGAGAAAATGGTTACTGGCCGCATGAAGAAATTTACTGGTGAAGTTTCTTTAACAGGTCAAGCTTTCATTATGGAGCCTAAAAAATCTGTTGGCGCATACCTTAAAGAAAAAGGTGTTAGCGTAACGACTTTCGCTCGTTTAGAAGTTGGCGAAGGTATCGAGAAAAAACAAGAAGATTTTGCTGCAGAAGTAGAAGCTCAAGTAGCGGCTGCAAAAGGCCAATAAAATATCTCCCAAGCCGCGTTTATCGCGGCTTCTTTTTGTTATTAGATGGAAATGAATATGAATCCTAAACCAGAATATCGACGTGTACTTTTAAAACTTAGTGGTGAAGCTTTGATGGGCGATGAAGGCTTTGGTATCGACCCTAAAGTTTTGGATCGAATGGCCCAAGAAATAAAAGAATTAGTAGAACTTGGTGTACAGGTTGGCATTGTAATTGGTGGCGGAAATTTATTTAGGGGCTCAGGTCTAGCAAAAGCGGGTATGAACCGTGTAGTCGGTGATCACATGGGTATGCTTGCAACCACAATGAATGGTTTAGCAATGCGAGACGCACTCCACCGTGCCTATGTGAATGCAAGGCTAATGTCTGCTATTGAATTATCAGGCGTATGCGATACGTATAACTGGACTGATGCAATTAGCTTGTTAAAAGCGGGCAAAGTGGTCATTTTTGCTGCTGGTACAGGTAATCCTTTCTTCACGACCGATTCAGCTGCGTGTCTGCGTGGTATTGAAATTGAAGCGGATGTAGTGTTAAAGGCTACTAAAGTAGATGGTGTATACTCAGCTGATCCTGTTACAAACCCTGATGCCACTTTGTACAACAAGTTATCTTATCAAGAAGTTTTAGAGAAAGAATTAAAGGTAATGGACTTAGCTGCTTTCACTTTAGCGCGTGATCACAGTTTGCCGATTCGTGTGTTTAACATGAATAAACCAGGCGCGCTGAAAAATGTTATTATGGGTGCAGTAGAAGGTACATTAATCGATCACGCTGAAAAATTAACTTCAGTAAACTAGTTTTTATTTATTTTAGGAAGCATTGACGTGATTAACGAAATTATTCAAGACGCTCAAGAGCGCATGGGCAAAAGTATTGAAGCATTGAAAAACCAATTAGCCAAAATACGTACAGGCCGAGCTCATCCAAGTTTATTAGATACCATTAGTGTTGAGTATTACGGAGTCGATACGCCGTTAAATCAGGTGGGCAATGTAGTTGTCGAAGATTCAAGAACTTTAGCTGTATCTGTATTTGATAAATCACTTATTCAAGCAGTTGAAAAAGCCATTATGACTTCAGATTTAGGTTTAAACCCTTCATCTGCTGGCACCGTGATTCGCATCCCGTTACCTCCATTAACTGAAGAGCGCCGTAAAGATTTAATCAAAGTGGTTAAAGCTGAAGTTGAACAAGGTCGTGTTGCAATTCGTAACATTCGTCGTGACGCTAATAGTGACGTCAAATCTTTATTAAAAGATAAAGACATCAGTGAAGATGAAGCGAAAAAAGCTGAAGAAGACATTCAAAAAGTGACCGATGAAAACATCAAAGAAGTTGAAGTCATTTTATCTGCTAAAGAAAAAGAATTATTAGAATTTTAATTAGTGATGAGCCTCAGTAATGAGGCTCTGTATTTTGCATGACGACTGCGCTAGAGACGATAAAAAAAATTAACCCTGCTGCTTATCCTAAACATGTTGGCATTATTATGGATGGTAATGGTAGATGGGCTAAACAACAGGGCAAGCCTCGTACTTTCGGCCATAAAGCTGGTGTAGAGTCTGTACGAGCAGCTGTTCGCTTTGCACAACAACATCAATTAGACGTATTAACTTTATTCGCCTTTTCAAGTGAAAATTGGAAAAGACCAGAACAAGAAGTTTCCGTATTAATGGAGCTTTTTATGTTTGTTTTAACCAAAGAAGTTAAACGCCTCAACAGAAATAACGTTCGGCTAAAAATTATCGGTGACGTGTCTAGATTTAACGACAGGTTGCAAAAAAAGATTGCTGAATCAGAAGCTCTAACAAAAGAAAACGACGGTTTATTACTTTGTGTTGCAGCAAACTACGGCGGACGTTGGGATATTGCCAACGCTGTTAATCGACACATTGAAAAAACTGGTTGCACAACACTAACCGAAGAAGATATCAGCGCCAACATTAGTTTGGCTGAATTTACTCCACTCGACTTAATTATTAGGACAGGTGGCGAAACCCGTATCAGTAACTTCTTACTTTGGCATGCTGCTTACGCAGAATTTTATTTTACTGACGAGCTATGGCCAGATTTTCGTGAAGAGAGTTTTGCTAAAGCTGTTCAGTGCTTTTCGCTTCGCCAAAGACGATTCGGTTTGACAGGGGATCAAGTTGAAAACGCTTAAAAACGATAAACTCAGTAAGTCGAGTACGCTGAAAAAACGTATTTTAACTGCACTGATATTATTACCACTTGCATTAATTGCTATTTTTGAATTGCCTTTGCTTTATTTCGCCGTGTTTACAGGTGTCGTGTTGTCTATCGGTGCCTGGGAATGGGGGCCATTTATTGGCTTTTGTAACAAGCGCCGCCGCATCGGTTTAATGACGGTGTTAGTCTCATCTATGATTGCCTTTGCTTATTACACAGGGTTATTCAGCCATGGCAAAATACAGGTTTTTCATCAAGCGGTAGAGTACGCCATATGGATTTCTGTTTTATGGTGGGGCATTGCACTAGGGTTAGTCATTAGTTATCCGCGTTCTGCTCGATTTTGGCGTTCAGGGCGTTGGATTAAAGGTATTTTTGGTTTGGTAACGCTATTGCCAGCGTGGCTGGCGATTAACGTCATTCGTGGTTTTGAATATCAAACTGATCCACAAAGCGGTGCTTGGTTATTACTGTATGTGTTAGCTTTGGTATGGGCAGCCGACATTGGCGCTTATTTCGCGGGTAAAGCGTTTGGCAAAAGAAAATTAATGCCAAATGTTAGTCCAGGTAAAACCATCGAAGGTATGCTGGGGGGCATGGTTGCAAGCGCAACTTTGATTTTTATCGTATTGCAAACCCCTTTATTTATTGGCTATAACGGATTGGATGTTGTTTGGATTTCGTTGCTCGTTGTGGCTAGTTCAGTATTAGGAGACTTATTAGAGAGCATGCTAAAACGCCAAGCTGGTATCAAAGACAGTGGAACTATCTTACCAGGTCATGGTGGCATATTAGATAGAGTTGACAGTTTAACTGCTGCTTTACCTGTTTTTACTTGTTTATTCTACTACGCAATTTAAATGAAAAAAGTCGCCATTTTTGGCTCTACTGGTTCGATTGGTAAGAGCACTCTAGAAGTCATTCGCAATAATGCGGATACATACCAAGTCTATGCACTTGCGGCATTTAAAAGTGTTGCATTGATGGCACAGCAGTGCATAGAGTTTAACCCTGAATACGCCTTGCTGGTTGATGTAAATGCCGCAAAAGAATTATCAGCACTGCTTGAGAATACACCAAATTGTCAAACTCAAGTACTTCACGGCACAGCGCAGCTTAACAGCCTTGCTCAAGCAGACTATGACATTTTAGTTGCGGCCATTGTTGGAGCCGCTGGATTACAATCGACCATTGCTGCTGCTCAAGCGCAAAAAACAATATTACTCGCTAATAAAGAATCGCTCGTGATGTCAGGGCAAATTTTTATTGATGAAGTAAAAAAACATGGTGCAAAATTACTGCCCGTTGATAGTGAACACAACGCTATCTTTCAAAGTTTGCCGAGTGAATACCAACAAGATTATCTCAACAAGAATATTGAAGACTTCGGCGTTAAATCTATTATTTTGACTGGATCCGGTGGGCCATTCTTGCATGAATCTCTTGCCAATCTAGCGGCTAAAACACCACAACAGGCCGTGGCACATCCTAATTGGTCAATGGGTCAAAAGATATCGGTCGACTCGGCAACTATGATGAATAAGGGACTAGAGCTGATCGAAGCATGTTGGTTGTTTGGTGTTCAGCCTGAATTTATTGAAGTATTAATCCATCCTCAATCTGTTATTCATTCAATGGTACGGTATTTGGACGGCTCAGTGCTTGCACAGTTGGGTGCGCCAGACATGAAAACCCCTATTGCAAATTGCCTTTCTTTTCCTGAGCGCATTGTATCGGGCAGTGAGCATTACGATTTTATCACTGGTGGTAGTTTTGATTTTAAAGCACCAGAAAAAGAGCGATATCCAAATTTATATTTAGCTAAACAAGCGTTTAAACTTGGTCAGGAGTCTACTACTGTATTAAGTGCTGCAAACGAAATACATGTAGAAGCTTTCCTGAATGGCCAAATTAAATTTACTGAAATTGCTCAATTTAACCAACAGATTTTAGAGCGTTATCAGCCTAGCCGAGTTTTTGATATTGAAAGTATTTTACAAATCGATAAACAAGCGAGGCAACTGGCGCAACAACAATTAAATGGGAGGTCTTAAGTGGATTTTATTTGGAATCTTATCTCATTCATTGTTGCGATTGGTGTTCTTGTCACCATTCATGAATATGGTCACTATAAAGTCGCTATTCTTTCCGGCGTTTATGTCAAACGTTTTTCAATTGGTTTTGGTAAACCTTTATACACTTGGTACAACCAAGCGGGTACAGAGTTTGTAATTGCCGCGATTCCATTAGGTGGTTACGTGCGGATGTTGGATAGCCGCTTGGACGATGTTAATCAAGAAAATCAGCATTTAGCCTTTGACAACAAGCCCGTTGAGAAACGTATTGCAATTGTCTCAGCTGGGCCTCTAGCCAACTTATTTTTTGCGGTTTTTGCACTGTGGATTATGTATTTAGTTGGGGTGCCGGAAGTTAAACCTGTCATTGGAGAAGTGATAGAAGATACACCTATCGCAACTTCAGGGGTTAAAGATAACCAAGAAATTATTGCTATCAACGGCCATAAAACGGCTACTTGGCAACAAGTGAATATCGAGCTGATGGATGCAATTGGTGATAAACAATTGTCTATGTCAGTGCAATCAATCGAGCAATCTTATGCGCGTACTTTTACAATTGATTTATCGTCTTGGCAGTTTGATCCAGAAAAAGGCAACTTAATACAATCATTGGGTATACGCCCATTTACGCCGAAAATTTTACCGACTATTGCTCATGTTGCTGATGATACACCGGCATCTAGAGCTGGGTTGAAAGTTGGTGATCAAATTATTGCTTACAATCAAGTAGAACCTTTTGATTGGCGTAAATTATCTAGCTTAATTAAACAAAGTCCAAATCAACCACTGCAACTAGTTGTTGAGCGTGATGGGCAGATTGAGGAACTTTCTTTGACCATAGGCGTCAGAGAATCCAATGGTGAACAAGCTGGTTATTTGGGGATTGCACCACAACTTGCAGCATGGCCAGAACATTTACGATTTGAACATAGTTTTGGAGTCGTCGAGAGTTTTCAACAAGCAGTTGTAAAAACATGGCGTTTGATCACAGTAAGCTTTTCAATGATTGAAAAATTGCTCACAGGTGACGTATCTTACAAATCTTTAAGTGGACCCATTTCTATCGCGCAGGGAGCTGGGCAATCAGCAGGCCTTGGGATCGTATACTTTTTAAGCTTTTTAGCGCTTATAAGCGTAAATTTGGGAATAATTAATCTGTTACCGCTTCCAGTACTTGATGGAGGGCATTTAGTTTATTACCTTATAGAGTTTGTGAGCGGTAAACCTGTGCCTGAAAAGGTACAAGAGATTGGATTTAGAGTAGGGGCATTCATTATTTTTATGCTAATGAGCGTTGCCATATTAAACGACTTATCTCGTTGGTAAGAATAACTTGAGTTTTCGAATGAGAATAAAAAAATCAATATTAGCGTCAGCAGTCGCTCTAGTACTTTCAAGTCAGGCGTATGCCATAGATGAGTTTGTTATTGAAGATATCCAAGTTAATGGATTACAACGTGTTGCGCTTGGCGCATCTTTAACTTATATCCCGGTCCAAGTCGGGGATAAACTCACGGACTTTCGTTTAACGCAAACGATCAAGTCTTTATATTCTTCAGGCCACTTTGATGACATTGAAGTTTATCAAGAAGGGAAAACGCTCATTATTAAGGTGTCTGAGCGCCCGACAATTGCTGAAATTGAATTTGACGGTAATAAAGACGTTAAAGAAGAGCAGTTACAAGAAAATTTAGAAGACCAAAATATTCGTGTGGGTGAGCCGTTAGATAAAACGACGTTAACCTTATTGGAAAAAGGCTTGGAAGATTTCTACCAAAGTATTGGTAAGTATAATGCTTCGGTTTCAGCGAAAATAAGTCATTTACCACGTAATCGAGTCAAATTGACCTTTGAGTTTACCGAAGGCAAAGCCGCTAAAGTTAAACAAATCAATTTAGTTGGTAACACGTTATTTGACGATGAAAAATTATTGAGTTTGTTCGAATCAAAGTATGATTTGCCGTGGTGGCAATTCATGTCAAATGATAGATACCAAAAACAAACTTTTTCTGGTGATATTGAAAAACTTGAATCATTTTATAAAGACCAAGGTTATGTGCGTTTCGCGGTCGATTCTACCCAAGTATCATTAACACCAAACAAAGAGCAGGTATATGTAACCTTAAACCTTGAAGAAGGTGAAAAGTATAAGGTCAAAGACGTCAATTTTATTGGTGATATGGTTGGCCTGGATAATATCATTAAAGCACTGGTCCCTATTCGTAAAGGCGATTATTACAGCGCTGCGACCATTACCTATAGTGAAGAAACAATTTCAAACTATTTAGGTGCGTTTGGTTATGCATACCCTGAAGTTAAAACTATTCCAGAGATTGATGACGAAACTAAAGAAGTTTCTTTAACCTTGTCTGTAACGCCTGGTAGTCGTATCAATGTTAGACGAATAGATTTTGTTGGCAATGCCATTACCGATGATGAAGTATTGCGCCGCGAATTACGCCAATTTGAAGGTAGCTGGTTGTCAAACCGAGCATTAGAAGGTTCTAAAGCTCGGTTAGCTCGCTTACCCTATATTGAAGAAGTTGAATTCGAAACCATTAAATTACCAGGCGAATCTGATTTGGTTGACGTGGTATTTACCATCAAAGAAAGACCATCTGGTTCATTTACAGCAGGTATAGGTTATGGTGATTTAACAGGTTTAAGCCTACAGTTGGGTGTTCAACAACAAAACTTTTTAGGTACAGGCAATAGCGTGGGTGTCAGCATTAACACTTATAGCTATTCTAAAAATCTTAGTTTAAGTTTTACTGATCCTTATTTTACCGTTGATGGCGTCAGTTTAGGTGGCTCTGTCAGCTATAGCGAACTTAACTATGGCGGCCGTTTTTCAAACTCTGAAGATTACGAATTAAAGCGTATCTCTTCACGGCTAACCCTAGGTTACCCGCTAGATGAAATAAGCCGTATCAGTTATGGTGTTGGTTATTTACACAACGAAATGTCCAATATCTCAACACCTTCAGAGCAAATGAGTAACTTCTACTCGATTTATGAAGATGCTGACAATTCGTTAAATCAGCTGGTATTTGATAATTACGAATTCAACATCAATTGGATGCAATCGACGCTTAATCGCGGTTTGTTCCCAAGTGCAGGCTCTAGTCAAAATTTAGGTTTTAAAGTTGCAGTGCCAGGTTCTGATGCTCAATTCTTTAAAATAACTGCTGAAGATAGACATTATTTCCCATTATCTCGAGATCATCGTTGGGTATTTATGACTAAGGCATCTTTTGGTTATGCAAACGGCTATGGTGAAACAGATAATGGCCATGACCACGTTTTACCAATATGGGAAATGTTCAGAGCGGGCGGCTCGTCAACCATGCGTGGTTTCGAAAATAACGTTGTAGGTCCAAAATTGTTCTACCGTAGCGGTTCCCCCGTCAATACGATCCCTGACGAAACAGGCAACATTGGTTCAATTCCAAGTAGCCCAGAATTCGATACAATCACCAAATATGTGCGTAATGGTAGTGCAGCAATTTCGAATGGTGGTAATGCACAAGCATTGGCAACTTTGGAATTGATTTTTCCAATACCATTTACCGACGAACCATCTTCTTCTGTAAGACCAAGTTTCTTCTTGGATGTAGGTAATGTCTGGGATACAGAGTTTGATATAGACAGATATAGTCAGTTAGATCCGTCAGAATTAGCAAAATTAGATGACTATTCTGATCCAACGCGCTATCGTGCATCTGCTGGTATGTCTGTACAATGGATTTCGCCAATGGGGCCCATTGTGTTTAGCTTTGCTAAACCACTGAAAAAGTTTGATGATGACGATACTAAATTCTTCAGTTTCAATATTGGCCAAACTTTCTAATTTTGAGGAGTAATTAAAATGACAAAATATAATAAGGCCTTAGCACTACTTATTACTTTAGCTTCAGGTGTTTTCTGCGCGAGTGCATCTGCAGCAGACAAAATTGGTGTAATTGATGTGCAAGCTGTCTTTCAACAGTTGCCACAAGCAGCAGCGATTGAGTCGAATATCAATGCAGAATTTAAAGACAGAATTGAAGAAATTCAACGTCTGCAAACTGATATCAAATTTTATATGGAAAAACAGCAGCGTGAAGCTACTACAATGAGCGACGCGCAAAAGAAAGAACTTGACGATAAAATTCGTAGCTTAGGTGCAGAATACCAAGAAAAAGCTAAACCACTTGATCAAGACTTACGTCGTCGTCAAGGTGAAGAGCGTAATCGTTTGTTAGGCTTAATCAAACAATCTATCGACAAAGTCGGCGCTGCTGAAAAATATGACATTATTTTACAGTCATCTGCGGTTGCTTATTTGGGTGACGAAGCTGATAACATTACCGTTAAGGTAATCGAAGAAGCGAGTAAAATGAAATAATGCCAAGTTTAACGCTTGCCCAGTTAGCAGAACAATTGTCGGTCGAGCTGATCGGCGATGGTCAACACGTGGTTAGCGCGACAGCAAGTATTGACGATGCACAACATCATCAGGCTACTTTTTTTAATGACAAGAAATATCTTGCTTCTTTAGAGAATACGCTAGCTGGTGTCGTTGTGCTTAAACCCGAATATGCTGACTCATTCGCGGGCAATAAATTATTATCTAACAACCCTTATCTAACCTACGCATTAATTGCTCAGTTATTAGATACAACGCCAAATTTGTCGTGTGGTATACATCCAACTGCAGTCATCAATGATGGTGCAACGGTGGCAGACAGCGCAAACATTGGGCCGTATGCTGTTGTTGAGAAGGGCGCTCAGGTAGCTGAAAAGTGTCAAATTGGCGCAGGCACTGTTATAGGTGAAAACGCTAAAGTCGGTGCCGGTAGTAAAATCTATCCTAACGTGACTATCTACCATGGTGTTGAAATTGGTCAAAATTGCATTATTCATTCAGGCGCAGTTGTTGGCTCTGATGGCTTTGGTTTCGCCAATGATAATGCACGTTGGGTTAAAATCCCCCAAGTGGGTACCGTTATTATTGGTGACCATGTCGAAATTGGCGCTAATACCAGTATTGATCGAGGTGCCTTGCATAACACTGTAATTGCTGATGGCGTTAAAATAGACAACCTTGTTCACTTAGCTCATAACGTTGAGTTAGGTGAAAACACTGCAATAGCGGCTAATACTGCGATAGCAGGTAGTACAAAAGTTGGCCAGCGTTGTACGTTTGCAGGTTGTGTAGCAGTAAATGGACACATTGAAATTGGTGACGATGTACATTTTACTGGCACGAGTATGGTGACATCATCGTTTAAGGACGCCGGAGTGTATTCGTCGGGTATTCCTGCTGTTGCAAATAAAGAGTGGCGCAAGAACACTGCCAGAGTAAGGAAAATTGAAACTTTGTTCGACAAAGTTAAATTGCTTGAAAAAGAAATCGCTCGATTAATGGATGATGACAAATAACGTGTTTACGTATTAACCATCTCTTCGTTTCAACTGATTTGAAATCTAGTATCTTCAAGTCGTTTGGGTATATAATGCGGGCATTACAATAAAGATTAAACAGGAAGCTAGCTTTTGACAACTGAACTAAATGCGATTGATATCCAGGAAATTTTTACGCTATTACCACACAGATATCCTTTTTTATTAATTGATCGCGTCATTGACTACAAGCCATTAGATTATTTACATGGCTACAAAAATATTACTGTTAATGAGCCTATTTTCACAGGTCACTTTCCAGGGAAACCAATTTTTCCAGGCGTATTAATTGTTGAAGCACTTGCCCAAGCAACAGGTGTTTTAGGCTTCAAATCTATGCAAGCGGAACAGGATAAGTCTCCAGAACAAGACGAGTTGTATTTGTTGGCTGGCATTGACAATGTACGTTTCAAACAACCCGTTACACCAGGTGACCAATTACACTTGCACGCTCAATTTATTAAAGAGCGTAAGGGTATTTGGAAATTTGAATGTAAAGCTGAAGTAGACAATAAAATAGTTTGTTCTGCTGACATCATGTGTGCAAGACGAGTAATGTAACAGTGATTCATCAAACGGCAATTATCGACTCAAAAGCAAAATTAGCGCCCAATGTGTCTGTTGGCCCATGGAGCTATATTGGTGAGGGTGTGGAAATTGGCGAGGGAACTGTCATTGGTTCACATGTTGTGATCAAAGGTCCAACTAAAATTGGCAAAAATAACAAAATTTTCCAATTCGCATCTGTTGGTGAAGAGTGCCAAGATAAAAAGTATGCAGGTGAAGCGACCCGATTAGAGATAGGCGATAATAATATTATCCGCGAGTCTGTGACAATTCACAGAGGTACAATTCAAGATAATAGCTTAACTAAAATTGGCAGTGGCAATTTATTAATGGCCTATGTGCATGTCGCTCACGACTGTATTGTTGGTGATAACAATATTTTTGCCAACAATGCGACACTTGCAGGTCATGTACACGTCGGTGACTTCGCTATTTTAGGTGGATTCACTGGTGTACATCAATTTTGTAAAATTGGCAGTTATTCATTCTGTGGTGTTGGTTCGGTTGTTGTTAAGGATGTTATTCCGTACTTGATGGCTGCAGGTCAAAACGCAGTGCCTCACGGAATGAATACCGAAGGACTTAAACGCAAAGGTTATAGTGCCGAAGCAATATCTGCGCTTAAAAAAGCCTACAAAATTATCTATCGACAAGGTTTAACCTTAGCTGCAGCTCAGCACGATTTAGTTGAGTTAGCTAAACAAGAGCCATGTGTGCAACTGATAGTTGATTTCTTGCAAAACTCATCTAGAGGCATTATCCGCTGATATGCCTAAGCAGCTAACAATTGCTTTAGTCGCCGGAGAACGTTCTGGCGACATTATTGGCGCCAATTTTATTTCTGCATTTAAGCAACAAATGGCAAGTTTGAATGTTGAAGTCAAGTTTGAAGGTATTGGCGGACCGTTAATGTTAGACCAAGGCATGCAAAGCTTTTTCGACATGGAAGAGTTAGCAGTGATGGGGCTAGTAGAAGTACTTGGCCGTTTGCCTAGATTACTCAAAATCCGTAAGCAACTTTTCCAACATTGGCAACAAAATCCGCCAGATCTGTTTATGGGAATTGATGCGCCCGACTTTAATTTAACTCTTGAAGAAAAGCTTAAGAATATCGGTATTAAAACCGTTCATTATGTTAGCCCATCGATTTGGGCATGGCGACAAAAGCGGGTGTTTAAAGTTAAACGTGCGGTTGATATGGTGCTGACCTTATTGCCATTTGAAAATCAGTTCTACCACAAATATCAGGTTCCATGTGCATTCGTTGGACATACTTTAGCTGACCAAATTCCAATGCACACAGACAAAGTTCAGTGTAAACGCGCTTTGGGTTTGCAACCAGAGCAAGATTATATTGCGATATTGCCGGGCAGTCGTTCAAGTGAAGTGGCAATGTTGACTGAAGATTTTGCCAAAGCCTGTGCTAAATTAGCCAATTCCAACCCTAATTTAAAATTTATTGCTGCTGCTGTTAATGAAAGTAAACAAGCTTATATTCAAGATATATTTAAGCAAATTGCGCCTAAATTAGATATACAAGTTGTATTAGGGCAAAGCAGGGAGGTCATGGGGGCTGCTAATGCAATCATGATTGCGTCGGGTACCGCGACATTAGAAGCGGCTCTAATTAAACGTCCGATGGTTGTATGCTATCGTTTTAAAGCTTTGTCGTACCAAATATTTAAACGCTTGGTTAAGGTAAAGTTTTTCTCTTTACCCAATTTAATTATGGACAAAGCAGTGGTTGCTGAACTTTTACAGCACCAAGTAACACCAGAAAACATTGTTGCCGAGTTAAATAAAGTGATGTTTGATGAAAACCAGCAACAAATGGCCGATTTTCATTCCATTCATCAACAATTAAAACAAGATGCAGGGGTAAAAGCTGCACAAACTATCAAGAATCTTTTGTATGCAAGTTGAATTCGATTTTTCTGCAAGTCAAAACTACCAATTGGTTGCAGGTGTTGATGAAGTTGGCCGAGGGCCGCTAGTCGGCAATGTAGTTGCAGCCGCCGTTATCTTAGACCCCAGCAAACCAATTGAAGGTTTACGCGATTCGAAGAAGCTGTCTGAAAAAAAGCGTATTTTATTAGAAGCAGAAATTAAACAAAAAGCCCTGTGTTGGTGTGTTGCTGTTGCTAGTCCTGAAGAAATTGATCAAATAAATATTCTTCAAGCCAGCTTTTTGGCGATGAAGCGCGCAGTTGAAGGTTTAACTCTACAACCTGAATTTTGTTATGTCGATGGCAATAAATTGCCTGAACTGACTATGCCAGCAGAAGCAATAGTAAAAGGCGATGATCGCGTGCCTGCCATTAGCGCAGCGTCTATTCTTGCAAAGCAAGCGCGAGATCAAGAAATGTACGATCTTGCGAAACTTTACCCCGACTACCAGTTTAATAAGCACAAAGGTTATCCAACAGCTGCTCACCTTGATATTATTCAAAAGCTAGGTGTGTTACCTCAATACCGTAAAAGTTTTAAACCAGTGCAGAGAATATTGGAGCAAATTTCGCATGGCTGATCCTAAATTTGTTCACTTACGAGTGCATTCCGACTTTTCTATGGTCGATGGGCTAGCAAAAACAAAACCCATCATAGCTAAAATTGCAGAATACCAAATGCCGGCAGTGGCGATTACCGACCAAATGAATCTGTGTGGCTTAGTACGATTCTACAGTGGCGCGAATGGAGCGGGTATTAAGCCGATCATAGGCGCAGATTTTTGGGTGCGTAGCAATGAAATGGAAGAAGAGTTATGTCGTTTGGTGATACTAGCATCTGACAATGACGGCTATAAAAACTTAACATTGCTGATTTCTAAAGGTTATCTTAGAGGTGATTACCAAGGTAAAACCGTCATTGATCAAGAGTGGTTAGTTGAGCATGCCAAAGGTTTAATTCTGCTTTCTGGTGGCCGTGAAGGTGATTTAGGTAAAGCTTTATTGAAAGGTAACTATAAACAAGCTCAGCGCATTACCGATTTCTACAAAACACATTTTGCAGATAACTATTATATAGAATTAATTCGAACGGGCCGAGATAACGAAGAAACCTATTTACATCACGCAGTCAAATGGGCCGACGAAACAGAATTACCTGTTGTAGCAACCAACGAAGTAGTTTTTCTAAACGAAGAAGATTTCGACGCGCATGAAATTCGTGTTGCGATACACGATGGTTATACCCTAGATGATAAAAATCGCCCTCGTCGTTACTCAAATCAGCAATACTTGCGCACTGAAGAAGAGATGTGCGAAGTGTTTAGTGATATTCCTGAAGCTTTAGAAAACTCTGTTGAAATAGCTAAACGCTGTAATGTCACAGTATTACTAGGTAAATATTTCTTACCTAGCTGTCCGACAGGCGGTATGGGTGAAGACGAATACCTAGTCAAAGTTTCTGAAGAAGGTTTACAAGAGCGTTTAGAGTTTTTATTTCCTGATGAAAAAGAACGAGCTGAAAAACGCGGTGAATACGACGAACGTTTACGCATAGAATTAGAATGTATCAACCAAATGGGCTTCCCTGGTTACTTCCTTATCGTAATGGAGTTTATCCAATGGAGTAAAGACAATAATATTCCAGTTGGGCCTGGACGAGGCTCTGGTGCCGGTTCGTTAGTTGCTTATGCACTTAAAATTACCGACCTAGACCCATTAGAGTTTGATCTACTATTCGAACGATTCTTAAATCCCGAACGTGTATCCATGCCTGACTTCGATGTTGATTTCTGTATGGACAGGCGTGACGAAGTCATTGACCACGTCGCACAATTGTATGGTCGTGATGCGGTATCACAAATTATCACCTTCGGTACTATGGCAGCTAAAGCGGTTGTACGCGATGTGGGCCGTGTATTGGGTCATCCATTCGGCTTTGTTGACCGCATATCTAAATTGATCCCAGGAGATCCAGGTATGACCCTTGCCAAGGCTTTTGATGTAGAGCCAAGGCTAAACGAGTTATACGAAGCTGATGAAGAAGTTAGAGCGCTTATTGATATGGCGCGTATTTTAGAAGGAACTACTCGAAATGCAGGTAAACATGCCGGCGGTGTCGTTATTTCTCCAACTAAGATTACCGACTTCGCACCACTTTATTGTGACTCTGAGGGTAAACAACCCGTTACTCAGTTTGATAAAAATGACGTTGAAACCGCAGGTTTGGTTAAGTTTGACTTTTTAGGCTTGCGAACACTGACGATAATGCAATGGGCAATTGACATGGCGAACGAAAAACTCGCCCGTGTAAATAAGCCACTGATTGACATTAACGCCATACCTTTAGATGACAAAAAAAGTTTTGAAACACTAAAAAAATACGAGACAACCGCGGTATTTCAGCTTGAATCACGTGGCATGAAGGACTTGATCAAACGCCTTCAACCAGATTGTTTTGAAGATATGATTGCATTGGTTGCACTGTTTCGCCCAGGCCCATTGCAATCGGGCATGGTAGATAACTTTATCGACCGTAAGCGTGGCCGAGAAGAAATATCCTACCCTGATGCCCAGTATCAGCATGAATGTTTAAAAGAGATACTAGACCCGACTTACGGGATTATTCTCTACCAAGAGCAGGTTATGCAAATTGCTCAGGTTATGGCTGGCTACTCGTTAGGTGGTGCTGATTTATTGCGTCGAGCCATGGGTAAGAAAAAGCCAGAAGAGATGGCCAAGCAGCGTAGTACATTCGAAGACGGTGCAAAAAATAACGGTATCGACCCAGACCTTGCAATGAAAATCTTTGACTTGGTTGAAAAGTTTGCAGGTTATGGTTTTAACAAATCTCACTCGGCAGCTTATGCACTTGTGTCGTATCAAACTTTGTGGATGAAAACGCATTATCCCGCAGAGTTTATGGCAGCGGTTATGTCTGCGGATATGGACAACACAGACAAAGTGGTTACTTTGGTCGATGAATGTGAACGTATGCGTATGCCGTTGATTCCGCCCGATGTTAATCAGGGGTGTTATAAATTTACCGTGAATGACGATGGCGCTATTGTATACGGTATTGGTGCAATTAAAGGTGTGGGTGAAGGCCCAATCGAAGCTATTATTGAAGCACGAAATGAAGGTGGTCCATTCAAAGATTTATTTGATTTTTGTGCTCGAGTCGATTTGAAACGAATTAATCGTCGAGTATTAGAAAAATTAGTTCAGGCTGGTGCAATGGATGCGTTGGGTCCACATAGGGCATCTATTATGGCAACTTTGTCAGATGCGATTGGCGCTGCAGAGCAACATGCAAAAGATGCGTTAGCCGGACAAAGTGACTTGTTTGGTTTATTGACTACCGAACCAGAAGAAGTCGAACAAGCTTTTGTTAAAGTGGCTAAATGGCCCGAAGAAATTTGGTTAGAAGGTGAACGCGAAACTTTGGGTTTGTATCTGACTGGCCATCCAATCAATCGTTACCGTGAAGAACTGAAACATTACGCACGCTCGCGCATCAACGAATTGTCACCGACCCGGCGTGACGATGAAGTTTCTACTTCGGGCTTAATTATTGCCGTTAAAAGCATGGTTAATAAACGCAGTGGCCGTCGTTGGGCGATTGTGACATTAGATGATAAAAGTGGTCGCATTGATGTGCGATTCTTCGCAGATATGTTCGAGCAATATGAAGAGTTGTTGGTAAAAGATCAGGTTATTGTTGTTTCGGGACCAGTAGAAGATGACGATTTTACTGGTGGGTACTGCATGACAGCTAAAAATTGTATGGATTTAGTTTCATTACGAGAAAAATACGCTAAATCTTTAACCGTTAGCTTAGATCAACAGAGCTTAAAACCTGATATTATTGAACAAATTCACGAAAAGATTGAGCCCCATAAAGAAGGTGTAACACCATTAGTGTTCGAATATCAAAACCACAGGGCTAAAGCAGAAATTAAAACAGGTGTGCAATGGTATGTGACACCGCATGACAGTTTGCTGTATGATCTGCGCCATATTGTTGGTGAAGAACATATTTCACTACGATTTTAATTTATTTTAGTTAAAATCTACCGAATTAAATACGGATGCAATCCGTTAGGAAATTAAATTAATAGGGCAGAAACAGATCCATGAGCTTAAGTTTTCTTGAATTTGAACAGCCAATTGCTGAGCTAGAATCAAAAATTGAAGAGCTAAAAAGTGTCGCTAAAAATAATGGCGAACTTAATTTAGACTTAGAAGAAGAAATTAATAAGTTAAAACAAAAGAGCAAAGATTTATCTAAAAAAATCTTTGCTGATTTAGGCGCTTGGCAGGTTGCTCAATTAGCCCGTCATCCTCAACGCCCGTATACCCAAGATTATATTGATCGTGTCTTTACTGATTTTGACGAAATGGCTGGGGATCGCCATTATGCAAATGACCCTGCGATCATTTGTGGCACCGCGCGTTTAGACGGCCAACCTGTGGTGGTAATTGGCCATCAAAAAGGTCGTGATACGGCTGAAAAAATTAAACGCAACTTTGGTATGCCGCGTCCTGAAGGGTACCGTAAAGCTTTGCGTATTATGGAATTTGCAGAAAGATTTGGTTTACCAATTGTCACTTTTATTGACACCCCAGGTGCATATCCAGGTGTTGGCGCCGAAGAGCGTGGCCAAAGTGAAGCGATCGCACAAAACTTAAAGGTCATGGCACGTTTAAAGGTTCCAGTTATTTGTACTGTGATAGGTGAAGGTGGTTCTGGTGGCGCATTAGCTATTGGTGTCGGCGACAAAGTAAATATGTTGCAATACAGCACATATTCAGTTATCTCACCAGAAGGTTGTGCTTCTATTTTATGGAAGTCAGCTGAAAAAGCTGAAATGGCGGCCGAAGCCATGGGGATTACCGCGGAGCGATTACAAGAACTAGGCTTGATCGATAATATTATTGAAGAGCCATTAGGTGGTGCGCATCGCGATATGGCATTGATGGCGCACAACCTAAAAGAAACAATCAAAAAGCAATTGTCTGAGTTAGACCAACAGGGTGCTGAACAATTGTTAGATGGTCGTTATCAAAAATTAATGACATACGGGTACTGCTAATTAGCTGTATGTTCACCCCCAAACAAATTGCCCAGTTAAATCTTTATCACCAACAGGGATATCAATTTGTTGTAGCTTATAGCGGTGGAGTAGACTCCACCGTTTTGCTTTATCTACTAAATGATTTTTGCCGCAAGATTAATACACCGTTAACTGCTATTCATATACATCATGGTATCAGTGCAAATGCCGATTATTGGCTTGAGCATTGTAAAGCTGTTACTGCCGAGTTAAATGTGGAATTAACCACGGTTCGAGTTAGTATTAACAAAGGGCCTAGGCAATCGCTAGAAGCGCTAGCGCGCGATGCTCGTTATCAAGCGATAGTTGAGCATACAAATAATAAAAGCATTATATTCACGGGGCAGCATTTAGACGATCAAACAGAAACTTTTTTGCTGCGTTTAAAGCGAGGAAGCGGCCCTAATGGATTAGCCAGCATGCGAGAAGTGCGCAATTTAGCTGGAGAACGTGTGCTTTTGCGCCCATTGTTGCAGGTTTCTAGAGCGGATATAGAGCAATATGCAATCGAACACAAAATTCGCTGGATTGAAGATGAAAGCAATAACGATCAAAATTTTGACCGCAATTTTTTGCGCAAACAGATTATCCCACAATTAAACAAAAAATGGCCGCAATTTAATCAAATGGTGCAGCGTAGCGCACAGTTGTGTCATGACTATCAGCTATTGGCGAACGAATTAGCTGAATTAGATAGTCAAAATTGTATTGATGCTCAAGGATGTTTAATTGTGGAGAGGTGTTTAAGTTTATCCGAAACGCGAATAAATAATATCGTACGCTATTGGCTTGACCAACACTGTATATCCATGCCTAGCAGCAAACAAATGGAACAAATTCGCTATGCGATGCAATCTAAATCAGATGCTCAACCTATCGTTCGTATAGCAGGTGCTGAGCTTCGCCGTTTTAATGGTAAATTATATATCTTACAGCAAGTTGATTTAGAGTGGATCTTGCACGACAATGCCGATATAACAATTGAAGTTGATAGTCCCATTGTCATTAATACAGCTCAAGGCAGGGCGTTAACAATAGCAAAAGTCACTGAAGGTAACAGAGTTCGCTTACCGCATAAAGACGAAGTGGTTAGCATTAGGTATAAGGTCAAGTCATCAACAAAATGTTCACCTCATTACCGTCAGCAAAGTCGAACAATCAAAAAACTTTTACAAGAATTATCGGTCGAGCCTTGGTTTCGGCATAAAATACCTTATTTATATTATGACGATAACTGTGTCGCAGCACTGGGTTATTGGATTGAAAAAACGTACTTAGTCGATGAAAATAGTCATTCAAACCTAACTGGGTTAGGTTGGTTTATAGAGGAAGGATTCACCAAGCATGAGAGCAATAGTCGTAGCGTTAGCTTGTAGTTTATTGTTGGCTTGCCAAGCAACCAGCACACCTGCGGTGAAAAAGCCCAAAATAGCCGTTAAACCACAACCGAGTGTACATCCAAGCAATAGGCGTTCTGCAATTATTCAACTGGAACCTAAATATCCAAAAACAGCTTTAAGAAAAGGTATATCTGGCTGGGTATTGTTGGAATATGCGATTAATGCCCAGGGCGGTACCGAAGATATCCGGGTAATAGATTCAAGTCCAAAAGGTTATTTTGAAAGATCTGCTAGAACTGCATTACTTAGATGGAAATATAAACCGCATATTGAAAATCAACGCCCAGTAAAAAAAACCGGCTTGCAAGAGTTGATTGTGTATTCGATTCAATAGTGGCTTGTAGAGCAAAAGATGCAATGTTTCGTATTTTAAAGTTAAATTTAGGCGGCCCGTGTTAACTCTTTATCCCTCAAATAAATTGGAAGACCTAGTTATATTGCTTAACTCAGTGATGCAATATCGACGGGCTTCGGTATTAAGCCAAGACATAATTTTAGTTGAAAGCCAAGGTATGCAGCATTGGCTCAACATGCAATTGTCAAAATTAACCAATGTCGCTATGAATATTAGCTACCCCATGCCTTCGAGATTTATTTGGGATACGGCTCGAAAAGTGCTCGGCAGCGACAAAATACCGCGACAATCACCTTATAGCCGAGAAATACTCACTTTTAGAATTGAGCAGATTTTCCACAGTGAACAATGGCTAAACTCGGATGTAAGCGAACTTGTTACCCAATATTGGCAATCAGATAAAAACACTATCGCTAAGCAAGGTCAGCAACAACTTAAGGCTTTTCAGCTGGCTCAGGCAGTGGCGGATGTGTTTGAGCAATATATGCTTTATCGTCCTGATTGGATAGACAATTGGCAAGCGGGTCAGTTGAATACACAACAAGCTGATGAAGTGTGGCAGCAGCACCTGTGGATGATGTTGGTTGAACAATCTGCTTATCATCCTGTGGCATTACAAGACGAAATGTTATCGGTACTTGAACACAATCACCATTTATTGCCAAGTGATATTCACATCTTTGGTATTAATACAATGCCGCCAAAAACATTAGAATTTTTTGAAGTGATTGCTCAGTGGGTGAATATTCATTTATATCACCTAAACCCATGTGTCGATTACTGGGGGGATATACAAACTGAAAAATCAGCGGTCAAGCAACAGCTTAAACAATTAAAATTAAAAAAACTTGACACTTGGATCCAGCAAAATGACGTCGGTCATCCATTGTTAGCCAATTTGGGCCAACAAGGCAAAGGGTTTTTCGCGAGCTTGCAAAAGCTTAACGGCTTTGAAATCAGCGCATTTGATTTAGAAAATAAATCTGATAGTGGGCATACAAAAGAAAGTGCAGACGCACCAAGCTGTTTGCAACAAGTTCAACGGGATATATTAACGCTCAATGACGCAAGTAATGCACCTGAATCTGTTAGCAAGATAGATAATTCATTTCATTTTGTCAGTTGCCACAACGCACTGCGTGAAATAGAAGCTCTGCATGATTTCTTATTGGGCGAATTTGCTAAAGACCCAAGTCTTACACCACGTGATGTGATTGTCATGTGCCCCGCGATAGAGGACTATGCACCTTACATTCAATCGGTATTTCGCTCGGGCAGGCAACAAGCTGTCGAAGGTGAAAATACTCGGCTACCTTGCACTATTGCCGATAGAAACCAGTTAGATGCGCAGCCGATAATTAGTATTTTCCTTGAACTGTTAGAGCTTCCTGATAGCCGTTTTGAGGTGAGTAAAATTCTCGACTATTTACGTTTGCCCGCAATACAAAACAAATTTAACTTAGCCGAAAGTCAAATCGAAACAATTGAGTGGTGGTTAAAACAAGCGAATGTCCACTGGGGCCGAGATCATGCGCATAAGCAGCAAGTCACTCACAATTGCAATAGCGACGCAATTTATACTTGGCAATGGGCGATAGAGCGCTTGCTGTCTGGGTACGGCTTTTCTAGCGAACAAGCGTTCACAGACGATCTTGCATATATGCCACATGTAGAAGGACAAAACGCGCTTGTTTTAGGGCAATTGTGCGAATTGCTTGAGCAATTGCAATTGCATGCCCGTGAGTTGAATCAAACTCGCAGTGCCGAAAAATGGCATGTGTATTTAACGGATATGTTGGCAGATTTTTTCGAGGTGGACGAGCAAGAGCAAGAATCACTGCTCATTATTCAAGACGCAATTAATAGCTTAACGGAACGAACGAAAAAAGCTCAATATAATCAACCGTTGTCGCTAGAGGTGATCCGATTTTATCTTCAGCACCAATTTTCGCAAGCGGATACCAGTAGCCAATTTCTAACTGGGCAAATTACATTTTGTTCTATGGTGCCAATGCGCAGTATACCTTTTAAAGTGATTGCTATTTTAGGCTTGAATGATGGCGTTTATCCAAGGCAGCAAACACCGATAAGTTTTGACCTAACCCAATATTCCGAGTTTCGGATGGGGGATCGCTCTCGTCGTTCTGACGATAGGTATTTATTTTTAGAGGCACTCATTTCCGCACGCAATAAATTATATTTAAGTTATCAAGGGCGGGATGTTAAGAACAACGCGGTTAGAGAACCAAGTTTAATTTTAAAAGAGTTAATGGGCTACCTAGTACATGGGTATGGATGGTGCTTTGATGGTGAGAATTCAAACATTAACCAGATGCCGCTGCATGCATTTAATCCAAGAAACTTTGCAGAATTTGGCAGTTATGCAGTGCAATGGCATCGGCTCGCCCAGCCTCGAAAATCGCCGAAGATTCTATCTAGCCCGTGGGTGAATGATGCAGAGAACGACATAGTAACCACGTTATATGCGCATCAACTTGTGCAGATGTTTGTTGATCCATTTAGCTATTATTGCCGCTATAAATTAGGTTTAGAGCTTAGTTTAAAACAGACACAAGACACAGACGTCGAACCTTTTGAACTAGATACGCTGTTAGATTACCAATTAACAGACTCAATCAGCAACGCATTAATTGAAAATGCACCTGACACTGACTCAAGTAGCCAGCATGTTGCCAGTGTAATACGAGCGTACCGTTTGCAAGGAGCGTTACCAGAAAACATTGCTAGTGAACAACAGCTAGAGCAAACTTGTGAAAAAGCACTGCAATTGCATCAAGCTCTAAGTCAATGCGCACCATATCAGCGCCGTTCAGTTGTTATTCCATGTGATAATTTACAACTCAGTATTGATCTTGTTGAAGGGACGCAAGGCACTTTGCATACTCGCCCCACAAGCAAAAAGGCCAAAGATGATTTAATGCATTGGTTGGTCCATTTAGCCAGTTGTTTAGACAAACAAACACAACAAAATACCTTTGCCATTTTCACTCAAGGAAAAGGCGAATCGCTGACGATTGAAGTGACTGGCTACCTACAAGATAGTTTTGTCGATATATCATCTATATCAGCACAATTAGCCAATCTAGTTGTGGCATATCAGCAGCAATTTAGCCAGCCTAGGTTGATATCAATCGAATTGATGCAGCCAATCTTTACAGCCATCAACAAGAGTAAAAAGTTAGATATTCACGATATAACAGCATTGAAGAACGATAAGACTTTATTCAATAAATGGGTCGACAGCGTTGAAAAGTTTTGGCAACAAAACGAACACTTCCAATGGTTGTATCCAGATATAGAAGCGTTAACGGCAAACTACCTAAAAGACTATCAAATGAGTATTGAACTATTTCAACCTATCTATGCGCTATTGCAAAGGGATTTAACCTTATGAGTCAAGGTAATTTGTTATCAGTAGAAAATATGGTGTTGAGTGGACGCCATTTAATTGAAGCCAGCGCAGGTACGGGTAAAACGTATAACATCACACGGATATATTTACGTTTACTGCTGGAGAAAAACCTGAGCGTAAAAGAAATCTTATTGATGACCTTCACTAAAGCGGCAACCGAAGAGCTTAAAGGCCGTATCGAAAAGGTTTTGCGTGAAACGTTAAATAAATGGTCATCATTAGCTGATTCAGAAGATGAATTTTTTATTAGTTTACACCAAGCCGTGCCAGCTGAAGCGGCCAAACTAAAGTTAAAAGCAGCGCTACTAGAGTTGGATGAAGCTAGTATTTACACCATTCATGGATTTTGTAAAACAGTGCTTAGCCAACAAGCTTTTGCCAGTCAGCTGCCGATGCAAATGAATATGGAAGTGGATACCAGTGAGCTACTCATTCAAGCTGTACAAGATTGGTTTAGAACAAATGCCAACAATCAAAGTATTATCGATGCTTTATATCAATATAATTGGCACACCCCCGATAGATTTTTTCGCCAATTTTCCAATGCATTAAAGACACAGCAGCAGTATGTTGTCGCAACAGCCGATAAGATTAACCAAGCTCATCAAGCTGCAGTTGAACTTTGGTTAGAGGCTATTAACACGCGTAAAAAGCAATTAAGACATGACCTGTTAGCCCAGCAAACAGATATATTTGAAGCACTTGTGTATAGTAAAAAGGGCGCGGAACAACAAAAACGCCAAGCGGAATGGGCTTGCATGTTGGCTTGGTTAGATAATCCGTCGCTAGAAATCGCACCAAAAGAAGTGGGGGATTTTATCAATGGTAATCGCTATCGAAATAATCAGCTAATCAGTGATATTTTTGCACCAGTTAAAGCATTGCGCGATGAGTATAAAAAGACGGCTGCATCATTTGATGCTGAGTTGGCAGCATATTTAGATGCGGCCGATGTAAACCAAATAGTTGCAAGTGCAATTGACGACATTCGTATAAGCTTTGTGCAAAACAAGAGTATTAAAAAAGTATTAGATTTTGATGACTTGATATATTTGCTCGCCAACGCGCTAAATCAACCGCAGGCACAACAGCAATTAATACCTCAACTACGTAAACAATATCCTGTAGCTTTGATTGATGAGTTTCAAGATACAGATACAAATCAATACCAGATTCTGCAAAGCCTTTATGCGGTAGACGCAGCTGAACATGCACTTTTTATGATAGGCGATCCTAAACAAGCGATATATGGTTTTAGGGGCGGTGATATTTTTACCTATTTGGCTGCGCGTAACCATGCTGATTATATTTGGGTGATGGATACCAATTGGCGCTCAAATTTATTGGTTATTCAGGCGTATAATCGACTGTTTCATGGCACAAACATAGAGTTACCTGCTCGTGATGTATTTGGTTTTGACATTCAATATCAACAAGTTAATGCCGGAAAAAAATCAACCGAGAATGTTTTTAATGATAACAGCGACTACCAAGCGGTTAATTACTGGTTATACCAACCTACGGATGAGGATAACAAAGTAGTCAAAAATAAAGCCGATCTTAAAACAGGTTTAGCCATATATACTGCAAATGAAATCGTGCGTTTGCTTGAGGAGGTTGAGCTAAATAATCGAGCAGTACGGCCTCAAGATATTGCTATTTTAGTTCGTACAGGCACTGAAGCAGCTGTTATCAAACAGGCCCTCCAACAAGCGAATATAGCATCGGTATATTTGAGTGAAAGTTCTAATGTATTCGAGTCAACACAAGCAAAACATATTTTGTTTGTGCTTGAAGCGCTATTGGAGCTCGATAACAGTAAGCTGATCAATCGAGCTCTGGCCAGTGACCTGTTCGGTTACACAGCACAACAGATTTTTGATTTACACCTAGATAATAATCATAACCAGTATGATCTGGTTATTGAGCAATTGCAGCAATATCGCTTACAGTGGCAGCAAAAAGGCATTATGTCGGTTTTACTCGACTTAATGCAAAAAAACTATCAACCATTACCGCAGTTTCATGAACGCGGTTTAACTAACATGCTACATCTAGCTGAAATTTTGCAAAAAAAGTCGATTCAGCTCAAACATCCGCAACAGCTGATGAAGTGGTTTAAAGAGCAAGTTAGTTTGCCTCAGTCCCAGAGTGAAGCAGAGCTACGCCTCGAAAGTGATAGTCATTTAGTACAAATTGTTACTCAGCATAAATCTAAAGGATTAGAGTACCCAATTGTTTTTATACCGTTTGCAACAGAGTATTCTGACCCAACTAAAGTCGCCAATCGAACCAACTATTTGCTGCGCTATTTTAACCAAGCAACTGGCAAAAGTGATCTGCAGGTTGGTTTAGATGCCAGTGCTTTACAAGCCAATAAATTAGAAGGCGAAGCAGAAGCTGTGCGGCTATTATATGTCGCGGTTACCCGTGCAGAGCATAGGCTTTATATTGGTATGCCTATGCATAACCATGCAGAAAAATCTGCTTTGGCAAAATGCTTAGATTTGCAGCGCACAGATAAATCTAAATGGCCCCAGCAACTCAATGAAATCGCACAAGAGCAAGCCATGCAAGGTGCAATTTCAATTAAACAGTTTGATAGCTTGGTCGATGACATTGAAGTAAAAGTATTAAATAACTCAGCTCAAAGTACTGGTGAATTGCCGGTGCATATTTTCACTGGCGACATTGAAGACAATTGGTATTTAAGTTCATTTTCTTCATTGACACGTAATTCGCATAGCCAAATAAAACAGATAGAGCGACACGACGAATTTAATTTAAAACAATTAGCCAGCCCTGCAGAGCCAGCAGTTGAGCCAATACAAAACGAACTGAGGTTTACTTTAAAAAAAGGGGCTGATGCGGGCAACTTACTCCATGATATATTGGAACATAGTGACTTCAGCAAGCAAAACTGGTCAGAAGTTTCTGAAGCTCCATTGTCGAGATTTGCACAATTGCCCGAAGAGCAGCATCAATATTTATATGCTTGGTTAGATGAAGTGGTGCAAACACCTTTACCACTAATGAATTTAGATGGTTCGCCAACTGGTGAGCACTTTTGTTTAGCCGATTTACACTTTAACCAAACCTTACGCGAAGCAGAGTTTTATTTCCCGCTTAATTATTTAAATATCTTTAAGCTCAATAAAATTTTAGCTCAACACCGACAAGAACAACACGCACATTACCTGTTACAAACAAATGCGATTAAAGGCATGATGCATGGCTTTATAGATTTAATTTTTGAATATCAAGGTAAGTATTATGTTGCTGATTACAAATCAACCCATTTAGGCAACCAGTTAGCGGATTATGGGTTTGAGCAACTTAAGCTAAATAATCAAAGTCATTATTATGATTTGCAATATTTGATCTACTCAGTGGCACTGCATCGATATTTGCAAAACCGTTTGCCGACCTACAACTATAAAGAACATTTTGGTGGTGTTTATTACTTATATTTACGAGGCATGAAAGCCGCTGAACAAAGTTTGGGTGATTACTATGGTGTTTATTACAACACCATTGAACTAAAGGTCATTGAGTCCTTAGATAATTTAATGGCCGACTGCCAATTAGAAGAACAACAAACAGGAGAGGATCGTGGACAAATCAGCCTGTTTTAATCGCTTTGCTGAGTGCGCCCAGGTGCTTGCAGATATTCAACCGATTGACTATCACTTTGCACAAAATGCAGTGCATCAAATAACCAAACACGCCGACTGCGAGCTTGTTGAGGCGCAGCAGACTACTTTATTTATGTTATTGATTGCCTGCCATTCCGCACTACGCAATGGACATGTCTGTACACCGCTTTCACAGCTTGCTGGCGAAACTTGGTTTAATGACGAAACCCACCAAGGTTTTTATTTTGAACCCAGCCTATGTCAGCAACTGTTTAACAAATTCGATAAGTCGCAACCACTGAGTCAATCGACTCATTGTTTATTTATTGTCGATGCTAACTGCCTATATATCAAACGCTACTGGCATTATGAAATCGAAGTTGCCAACCGTTTTAACGCACTATTTGATTGCAGCGATACGGGCACAATTGATTGTGCAACTCAGCACTATTTAGCACAACTGATTCAGCAGTTGTTTGCAAACGCCGACTGCCAACAAAACGAAATTGATTGGCAAAAAGTCGCGGTTGCAAGTTCAGTATCCGCAAAAGTTAACATTATTTGTGGTGGCCCTGGTACAGGGAAAACTTACACAGTCGCTCGATTATTAGCTGTGCAGGCAGCAAAACAGAAAACGATTCAGGCTGATACAAATCAAGCGTTAAAAATTCTAATGGCCGCACCTACTGGCAAAGCTGCTCAACGCTTAACTGAATCTTTAATTGCCGCAAAAGGACAAATGCAGCAACAGCAAGTTGACCCAGAATTATTGCAATCAATTCCTGAAACTGCGCTAACCTTACATAGACTACTCGGATACCACCCGTATAAAGTAGGTTACACTTATAATCAGCACAAGCCGCTTGAATGTGATTTGTTACTGATTGACGAAGTTTCTATGATCGACTTAGCTATGATGTGCCATGTTTTAAGGGCTTTACCCAAACATGCAACGCTTATTATGTTGGGAGACGCTGACCAGTTACCTTCGGTTGAAACGGGCAATCTATTGGCTGATTTAGCCCCAAAATCGGCAACACATTACCCTCAAGACACAGCTAACTTAATTAAAACCCTTACGGGCCAGCAAGTCGAAGTGATGCCGGATAGCCCTTATGCGCATATTACTTTTTTACAAAAAACGCATAGGTTTAGCGGCGAAATAGGTGCGATAGCCAAAGAAGTGATTCAAGGTCAAGATCGAGTAAGCTGGCAGCGTTTGTTGGCACATCAACAAAATGGTTTTACTGATTTTTCCCAACATGAATTGGCGTATGTCGAATTCAGTCAGTTGCAAACTTGGTTAGAAGATGCGATTGCACGCTACTATTCTAGCATTGAAAAATGTAGCCACATTGACCAAGCTTTCGAGCTTTTAAATCAATTTAGAATATTAACCTCGATGCGCAAGGGCGCATATGGTGTTGAAGCGCTTAATCAATTGGTTGAGCGGCAGATTAAGCAGCAACTACGCGTTTCAGCGCATACCCAGCATTATAAAGGGCGCCCGATAATGATAACGCAAAATGATTATCAGCATGGATTGTTTAATGGCGACATTGGCATAGTATGGCCGGAAGAAAATAACCGTTTGGTTTGTTATTTTGAAACTGATTCAGGGGTCAAATCAACCAGTTTAGCCAAATTGCCGAGCCATGAAACGGTTTATGCGATGACCATACACAAAACTCAAGGTTCAGAGTTTAAACATGTTGGGTTAATTTTACCTGAAATGCCGAATCCAATTTTAACACCTGAGCTCATTTATACGGGGATCACTCGTGCAAAAAAAGCCGTTACAGTACTGTCTAAAAGGGAAATTTGGGACTTCGCATTAACTAACAGGCAAACCAGAAGCTCAAATTTAGCGGCTAGGTTGTATCAGCATGATTAAAGCGCTACCAGATTTAGAAGACGAAGCACAAGCTAAGCAATATCTAACTTATTTGCTGTCGCGCAAAGAATACGCACGCAGTCAATTATTTAACAAATTACAACAACGCAATTACCCAAAAGACGCGGCTAACCAGTTGTTGGATGAGCTTGCTGAGCTGAGTTGGCAAAGTGACGAACGTTACGCAACAAGCTTGATTCGAGCTAAGGCACAATCGGGTTATGGGCCAAAGTATATTCAACAGTTGTTTTTTCAACATCAGGTCGCTGTCAGTTTTAACGATATAATTTGTGAACTTGAAATAAACTGGGTTGAACACCTGGTGCGAGTAATTGAAAAGAAATATGCCACTAAAGATTTGACCGACTACAAACAAAAACAAAAATGTTTACGTTATTGTTATTCTCGAGGTTATTCGAGCTCAGACATACAGCTTGCATTGGAAATTATTTCTGAGGGATATTAACTAAACTCTTGGTTTATGTTACATTTCGCAACCATTTTTGAGAATAATTAAACCTCTACCCAAGATTACAGGAAAGCAAAATGAAAATGACCACTGCTGAACTTAGGCAGGCTTTTTTAGACTTTTTTGCCAGCAAACAACACCAGATTGTTGATAGTAGCTCATTAGTCCCAGCCAATGACCCAACGTTATTGTTTACTAATGCTGGTATGAACCAGTTTAAAGACTGTTTTTTAGGTTCAGATAAACGAGCCTATACACGCGCAACTTCTTCTCAGCGCTGTGTGCGAGCTGGTGGTAAACATAACGACTTGGAAAATGTTGGTTATACCGCGCGTCATCATACTTTCTTTGAAATGTTGGGTAATTTTAGCTTTGGTGATTACTTTAAAGAAGAAGCAATTACCTTTGCGTGGGAATTGTTAACCGAGGTTATTAAGCTTCCAAAAGAAAAGCTTTGGGTAACTGTATTTACTGAAGATGATGAAGCTGCTGATATTTGGATCAACAAAATTGGTGTTGATCCTGAACGTGTATCACGCATTGGTGCCAAAGATAACTTCTGGTCGATGGGCGACACCGGCCCATGTGGCCCGTGTACCGAAATATTCTACGATCACGGTGAGCACATTTGGGGTGGACCTCCAGGGACGCCAGAAGAAGACGGTGACAGATATATCGAAATTTGGAACCTAGTCTTTATGCAATATAACCGTCATGCCGACGGTACAATGGAGCCATTACCTAAACCATCGGTTGATACTGGTATGGGGTTAGAGCGTATTGCTGCTATTTTACAAGGTGTCCACAGTAACTATGAAATTGATATTTTCCAGAATCTAATTGCAGATATTGCCAAACTATTAAAGGTTGAAGATCTATCTGCAAAATCATTGCGCGTGATTGCTGATCATATTCGCTCTTGCGGTTTCTTAATTGCCGATGGTGTGATGCCGTCAAATGAAGGTCGTGGATATGTATTGCGTCGAATTATTCGCCGCGCGATTCGTCATGGTAATCAATTAGGTGCAACAGAAGTCTTCTTTTGGAAAGTTTACCAATCACTGATTGAGCAAATGGCACAAGCTTATCCTGAACTGAAAACTCAACAAACGATTGTTGAAAAAGTTTTGCGATTAGAAGAAGAGCAATTCTTAAAAACATTAGATCGCGGTTTAGCCATCTTGAACGAAGCATTGGCTGATTTACAAGGAGATACAATACCAGGCGAGCTGGTCTTTAAATTGTATGATACTTACGGTTTCCCAGTTGATTTAACCAATGATGTTGCACGTGAGCGCAATATCAAAATTGACGAAGCTGGTTTTGAGAAAGAAATGGCAGCGCAGCGCCAACGAGCTCAACAGGCAAGCAATTTCGGTAAAGACTACAACGCCGATGTTAAATCAGACCAAGTTACAGACTTTATTGGTTATGAAAATGAAGTTGCCGAATCTGAGATTATCGAGATCTTAGTCGATGGTGCGGCGGTTGATAGTGTAAATGCAGAGCAAAAAGCGATTATTGTCTTAAAAGATACACCTTTCTATGCTGAGTCTGGTGGTCAAGTGGGTGATACTGGCCAATTACTCCAAGGTGGTGCTGTGTTTGATGTGCAAGACACAGTTAAAATTTCTAAAGCATTTGGCCATCAAGGTATTGCATTAGCGCCACTTGCTGTCGGTGAAAAAGTGCAGGCGAAAATCGATTCAAGTCGTCGCCAATCAATTAAGCTTAATCACTCAGCTACCCATTTATTGCATGCTGCGTTACGACAAGTTTTAGGCGAACACGTTAATCAGAAAGGTTCGTTGGTTCTATCCGATAAACTTCGTTTTGACTTTTCGCATTTTGAGGCGGTAACCGCAGCAGAGCTGCAACAAGTTGAAGATATTGTCAACGAGCAAATCCGCAACAATAATCCATTAGAAACGCGTTTGATGGCGATTGAAGATGCTAAAGCGGCAGGTGCAATGGCGTTGTTTGGCGAAAAGTATGATGACGAAGTTCGTGTAGTATCTATGGGCGATTTTTCAATTGAATTGTGCGGTGGTACTCATGTACAAGCCACGGGTGATATTGGTTTATTTAAAATAACTTCTGAAGCTGGTATTGCTGCAGGCGTTCGCCGTATAGAAGCGATTACAGGCCAAGCTGCGTGTCAATATGTAGTGGACACGCAAGCACGCTTGAATAAGATTGCAGCCTTATTAAAAACCGATAGTAACAATGTAATCGACAAAGTGACTCAAGTATTAGACAAAAGCAAGTCTTTAGAAAAAGAGTTACAGAAACTACAAGATAAACTATCAAGCCAAGCGGGTAGTGATTTATTGGCATCAGCTAAGGAAATCAGTGGTACTAAGTTATTAGCTTCTGAGATTTCTGGTGTTCAACCTAAAGCTTTACGAACTACACTAGATCAACTTAAACAAAAAATTGGTTCGGGTGTGATTGTATTAGGTTTAAAGGGTGAGCAGAAAGTAAACCTTATTGCTGGTGTAACTGACGATTTAACATCTAAAGTTAAAGCAGGTGAGTTAGTCGCTATGGTGGCTGCTCAAGTTGGTGGTAAAGGCGGTGGCCGTGCCGATATGGCGCAAGCAGGCGGAAGTCAGCCTGAAAACTTAGCTTCAGCACTGCAAAGTGTTGAATCTTGGCTTGCAACAAAATTGTAAACAAGTAAGATAACGTTCTTTGGTTGCAACTATTATTATTTTTTAACCTAATTGTAAAAAAACTTTGGTTATTAATGATTTTTGAGCTAACTTTAGCAGTAGGTGCAACCGCTGTTGACGGTATTGGAATATAGGATAGGAGCTGCAAATGTTAATATTAACAAGACGTGTTGGTGAAACACTTATGATCGGTGATGAAGTTACAGTTACTGTTTTAGGTGTTAAAGGTAATCAGGTTCGAATTGGTGTTAATGCACCGAAAGAGATTTCTGTTCACCGTGAAGAGATTTACATGCGAATTCAAGCAGAAAAAAATCAAAGCTCGGGTAACACCGAATATTGATCTTTTCCTTGACAAAGAATTACAAAAAACCGGCTTTTTAGCCGGTTTTTTATTTTCATCAAGGTAACGATCATGTTACGCAGACTTGCGCGGTTTACGATATTCGCTGGCCATAACCTTAACTTGCTTAACCATATTCTCCTTAACATCCAATACTTCCATAGGATAACCGGCCAAACGAAAGCATACATTTGGATTAGGGATATCTTCTAAATGTTCTAGAATTAAACCGTTTAGGGTTCTTGGTCCATCTTCAGGTAACTTCCATTTAAACTGTTTATTTAAATCTCGTATATTGCTGCTCGCATCGACTAAAAAACTACCGTCATTTTGTTTAACAGTGTTAGAAGTGGGTAAGTCCATGGTGGTGGTAAAGTCGCCTACAATCTCTTCTAATATGTCTTCTAAAGTGATAAGCCCTTGAATATCACCATATTCATCCACAACCAAGCCAATGCGAATTTTATTACGTTGAAACTTAAGCAATTGAACATTCAATGGTGTGCCTTCAGGCACGAAATAAATTTCACGTACCGCACGCAACAAAGTTTCTTTGGAAAACTGTGTTTTCGATAACAGTCTTAACACGTCTCGAGAGTGGACAAAACCAACAGCATCATCCACAGTATCACGATATAATAATATACGCGTGTGTGTGCCATGCGTGAGTTGTTTAACGATATCTTTCCAGTCGTCGTTAATATCGATACCAGCAATTTCATTACGTGGCACCATAATGTCGTCTACTGTAACATTTTCTAAATCCAGTACACTTAACAGCATGTCTTGGTGACGACGAGGAATTAATGCGCCTGCTTCGTTTACCACAGTTTTTAGCTCTTCGTGGGTCAGTGAGTCTTCTCGATTATCTAGGTTAATTCTAAATAACTTCAGCACACCATTGGTAACTAGGTTTAATCCCCATACAAAAGGGTAAAACGGCACCATTAAGGCACGTAAAACATAAGAAGCTGGAAACGCAATCTTCTCTGGAAAATAAGCTGCAAGTGTTTTCGGCGTCACTTCAGCAAAAATTAGTAGCACTATGGTTAATCCAAAAGTCGCGACTGCAACACCATAATCACCAAATAAACGTAAACAAATAACGGTTGCTATCGATGAGGCCGCAATATTGACTAAATTGTTGCCAATCAAGATAAGCCCGATAAGTCTGTCAGGTCTATCTAACATTTGGGAAACTTTTTGCGCTGTTTTGTCGCCCGATTGAGACATATGTCTTAATTTATATTTATTTAAAGACATCATGCCGGTTTCTGAGCTAGAGAAGAAAGCTGAAACGAAAACCAAAACACCTAAAATTATCAATAGTGTATTGGTGGATATACCGTCCAATAGAAAAGTCCTATATTAGTTAAACACAACAAAGTTACTGCCTTTATTGGGGCAAGATAACTTAATTCAAGCAGCTTGCAATACGACTTCGCGAATGAAGCGGCTGCCAAAATAACCAACTGTAAGCAAACTAATGCCAATAGTTGTTAAGCTCACAACAATTCTACCACGCCAACCTTGCTTCTGGTGACCTATAATAACGCTTATAAAAAGCATAAATGCCAAAATCGATAAAATGGTTTTGTGCGCTTGGCCAGATCCCCAAAAATCTTCCATAAAAATAAAGCCGGTAAAAATTGAAATAAATAAACACAAGCAACCAAGCTTAAGCAAGCCGATAATTTGATGTTCAATTGAATTTAATGAGGGCATAGGTAAAGCTAAAACGGACAAATCATGATGTTTGAGTCGATTTGCCAAAAAGCTATATTGATAGGTTAAAACGGTCGCTAATGTAAGCACGCCGTAACTGAATAAGGCTAAACTTATATGAGCAAAGTTTTCCAATGACCAGTGAGCGTTTGATTCCGCAGATGGAAGAACAAAAAAATTGCCGCTGCAAATAATAGAAGTAAATAACAACACCATAGGCACAGCAAACAAATTTTTACTAAAAAAGTAAAACGCCATCACCAAAGCCGCGCCGAATAGCGCAAATATATTACAAACTAAGAATAACGAGTAAGTATCTTGGTGTGTTAAATCAAAAGCACTAAACAAATAACCTAGATGCAAACAAATAGCGACAACACCCTTACCAATAAACAATCCAGTATATTTATGTAGTTTATTGAACAAGCGTAAGAATAACCCCGACGCGCTGGCTAAATAGGCAAACACAGCTGCAATGGCCAAACTCATTTATATTCCTTTGTTAAAATTAATTATCAAATTTGCTTTAAGGGCCCATTTTCCATTCTATTGGGCTAAACGCAAGTGATTAGTAGATAAAGTTGTTAAAAGTGAACGTCATTAGGTACAATGGCGCAAAATTTGATGTGATATATATGCAGGAACAGTCAATCCATGTTTGAGAATTTATCCGATCGCCTCAGTCAAACGTTAAAGAATATAACGGGCAAAGGCCGCCTTACAGAAGACAACATCAAAGAGACTTTACGTGAAGTACGTATGGCTTTATTAGAAGCCGACGTTGCTTTACCTGTTATTAAAGAATTTATTAATAACGTAAAAACTAAGTCATTAGGTATAGAAGTTAGTAAAAGCTTAAACCCTGGCCAAGCCTTTTTAAAAATAGTTAATGCTGAACTTGTCAGTGCTATGGGGGAAGCGAATGAATCGCTAAATTTAGCAACACAAAAACCAGCTGTCATTATGATGGCAGGTTTACAAGGTGCAGGTAAAACAACCTCTGTCGGTAAATTAGCTAAATACCTAAAAGAGCGAGAAAAGAAAAAAGTTTTAGTCGTCAGTGCTGACGTATATCGTCCAGCTGCGATTAAGCAGTTAGAAACACTGGCTGAAGACATTGGTGTTGAGTTTTTTCCAAGTAATGTAGAACAAAAGCCTGTAGATATAGCTAACGGCGCAATTGCACATGGTAAATTGCAATTTTTTGATGTGGTGATTTTAGATACCGCCGGTCGTTTACATGTTGACAGCGACATGATGGACGAAATTAAAGACTTGCACGCAGCCGTTAACCCAATAGAAACTTTATTTGTTGTGGATGCGATGACAGGTCAAGACGCAGCAAATACGGCTAAGGCCTTTAATGAAGCGTTACCTTTAACAGGCGTTATCTTAACTAAAGCAGATGGTGATGCTCGTGGTGGTGCGGCTTTATCCATTCGTAATATCACTGGTAAACCAATTAAATTTATTGGTACAGGTGAAAAAACCGATGCATTAGAACCTTTCCACCCAGACCGAATTGCTTCGCGCATTTTAGGAATGGGCGATATTTTATCTTTGATTGAAGAAGTAGAACAAAAAGTCGACAAAGATAAAGCAATGAAGTTGGCTAAGAAAGTTCAAAAAGGTAAAGGTTTTGACTTAGAGGACTTTAGAGACCAGCTAGCACAAATGCGTAATATGGGCGGTATGATGTCATTAATGGGTAAACTACCAGGAATGAGTCAATTGCCAGACAATGTCAAAGACAAAGTCAATGATAAGCAGTTTGTGCAAATGGAAGCCATTATTAACTCAATGACACCGAAAGAGCGCGCTAGACCAGACCTTATTAAAGGCTCTCGCAAAAAGCGAATCGCGATGGGGTCGGGTACTCAGGTACAAGACATTAACCGCCTATTAAAGCAGTTTACCCAGATGCAAAAAATGATGAAAAAAGTTTCTGGCAAAGGTGGCATGTCGAAAATGATGCGTGGAATGAAAGGTATGATGCCTCCGGGTGGCGGTTTTGGTGGACCTGGTGGCCCAGGAGGTATGTTCGGTCGTTAAAACAAACGCTAAGCCTGTAAAAATTCAGTAACTTTAGTGGTGTATTGATACCACTAAAGTTGCATTCCCCCCTAATATGTGTACAATTCACGGGCTTTTTGCCAGCGATGGTAAAAAGCAGCCAATTTTTATTTCAATTAACTAATCAACTATGGGTACGATATGGTAACAATTCGTTTATCTCGTGGTGGTTCTAAAAAGCGTCCTTTCTACCAAGTAGTAGTTGCGGATAGCCGTAAACCTCGCGATGGCCGTTTCATTGAGCGTGTTGGGTTCTTTAATCCAGTGGCTCGCGGTGAATCAGAGCGTTTACGTTTAGACTTAGAACGCATCAATCACTGGATCAGTCAAGGTGCACAAACCTCTGATCGTGTAAAAAGCTTAATTAAAGACGCTAGTGCAGCGGCTTAATTTCAGAGTTTTAAGAAAGTTAAAAGATGACTGAACCAGAGAATAAAGTTGTAGTAGGGCGCTTAGGTGCTGTGTACGGCGTAAAAGGCTGGTTAAAAGTAAATTCTTTTACAGAAGACCCTGAAGCAATTTTTGCTTACAGCCCTTGGACAATCGGCCGAGACAAGCTGTGGCAAGAAACAAATATTGTCGAGTGGCGTCGACACAACAAAGGCCTCATCGTTAAATTAGAAAACGTTGATGTCAGAGAAAAAGCTCAATTGCTAACTGGTATGGAAATTGTTGTACCAGAAGCGCAATTGCCAGAACTCGATAAAGGTGAGTTTTACTGGCGTGATTTAGTCGGTTTGGCCGTTGTAAATACTGATGGCTACAACATGGGTACTGTTAAAGCACTGATGGAAACTGGCTCAAATGACGTATTAGTAGTTAAAGCAAACCTGAATGATGCATTTGGAATGCAAGAGCGTTTAATACCATTTATTGATGAGCAGGTTATTGTGTCAGTAGACAAAGATAATCAGCTAATCACGGTAAACTGGGACGCGGATTTTTAATTGTGTCTACATTAAATTGGATTGGGGTGATAAGCCTTTTTCCTGAAATGTTTGATTCAGTTTCCAATTACGGCGTAACAGGACGAGCACTTAAAAAAGGTATTTTTGAGTTGCATCGGTGGAACCCTAGAGATTTTACTCTGGATAAACACCGAACTGTAGATGACCGCCCTTACGGCGGTGGACCTGGCATGTTAATGATGGTTCAGCCTCTACAGGATGCAATACGTGCAGCAAAAGCGCAGGCAGGTGAAGGTGTTAAAACCATATACTTGTCTCCACAAGGCAAAAAATTTGACCAGGTGGCAGCGCATAATATGGCTAAACAATCAAAATTACTGTTGGTTTGTGGTCGTTACGAAGGCATAGATGAAAGACTCATAGAGTCTGAAATTGATGAAGAATGGTCTATTGGTGACTTTGTATTAAGTGGTGGGGAACTGCCCGCGATGACGCTAATAGATGCGGTAACTCGCTTGTTACCCGGGGTGTTAGGACATAATTTGTCAGCTGAACAAGATTCGTTTCAAAACGGTCTGTTAGATTGCCCTCATTATACAAGGCCTGAAGTATTAAATGATAAAGCTGTACCACAGGTTTTATTAAGTGGTAACCATGCAAAAATTGAGCAATGGCGAATGCAGCAAGCATTGGGTCGAACTTGGTTAAGACGCCCAGAATTATTAACAAACCTAGCTCTGACTGATGAGCAAAAGCAGTTATTGGAAGCATTCCAAACTGATTATTTGCAAGAATAGCAGTGTACTCTAGGAAAGGTAGGTTATTATGAGTAACATCATTCAACAGCTCGAACAAGAGCAAATGAAACAGGACCTTCCTTCTTTTGGTCCAGGTGACACAGTAGTTGTTCACGTTAAAGTAAAAGAAGGCGACCGTGAGCGTTTACAGGCTTACGAAGGCGTTGTGATCGGTAAAAGAAACCGTGGTTTAAACTCAGCTTTCACTGTACGTAAAATGTCAGGTGGTGAAGGTGTTGAGCGTACTTTCCAATCTCACAGCCCATTAGTTGCAAAAGTTGAAGTTAAGCGTCGTGGTGACGTGCGTCAAGCTAAGTTATATTACTTACGTAACTTAACTGGTAAAGCTGCACGTATCAAAGAAAAGCTTGCTAAAAAATAATTGGCTTGTAGAGAGGCTCGCATTTGCGAGCCTTTTTCTTATCAGCTAAAGTTAACTCACAACTTTGGCTAAAATGACCTTTAAATGCCTGAATCTCAAAATCCAATCACGGTTTTAATCGAAAACTTATTTGAGTATATCAAACATAATTTGTCGGCAGATTATGGAGAATATCAAGAAATAGACGTTTTACGTCAACTTTCTCAGCATAATCCACCGCTTATACCTGAATACGATCCCGCTGATTCCTTACAACTTTTTCAAGTCCACTTCTTACTGTTTCATTGCTTGTATAAACTGCAACTGCATTGGCTTAAACACAATAAGGCTTACCTACAAATCGGCCTAGCAAAGTTTCAAGTGACGCCGATTATGGCCAGCGACAAACAAGTTGGCAATGCATTAACCGATGCAGACCCGATGCAAGCATATTATTTAGACCTAAACAATTTATACTCAACTGACCAGAATCAGGTCGAAAGGATGTTAGCAAATTTTTGGCAAAAATTTCAGCAATACTGTCACAGCGACCAATACATCCAAGCGTGCAACACTCTAGAGGTCAGACCTGAAAGTAGTTTACATGTCAAAAAACAAAGGTATAAAAGGTTATGTGCTTTGCATCATCCAGATAAAGGTGGTGATGTCTCGACAATTCAACAAATTAATCAAGCTTGGACTGTTATTAAAGGTTGAACTAAAGTTGTTAGTGAAATAAATGTTAAACGCTTGTTTGAATTTTTTTTAGTAAACTGCAATACTCCAAGTAAATAAAAATCTCCTGACTAAAGAGAAATAACATGGAAAAAATTTGGCTTAAGCAATATCAACAAGGCGTACCAGCAACGATAGATGCAGACCACTACGCAAGTCTAGTTGAATTAATTGATGAGTCCTGCAGCAAGTTTGCCGAGCAAACTGCGTTCATCAATATGGATAAGTCACTGACTTACCGTGAATTGGATGAAAAGAGTAAACAGTTTGCCGCCTATTTACAGAACACGCTTGGGCTTGGTAAAGGTGATGTTGTTGCGCTGATGATGCCAAACTTATTGCAATATCCAATCGCGTTATTTGGTTCGTTAAGAGCAGGCTGTACAGTTGCAAACGTTAATCCTTTATATACGCCGCGTGAGCTTAAACATCAATTAAATGATGCAGGTGCCACCACAATAGTGATCGTCGCAAACTTTGCTGCAACTCTAGAAAAAGTAGTAAATGAAACACCAGTAAAAAATATAATATTAACTGAGTTGGGTGATCAGCTTGGTGGTTTAAAGGGTTTTATAGTCAATAAAGTTGTAAAGCACATCAAAAAAATGGTGCCTGAATACCAATTACCAAAGCCAATTAAATTTAACCATGTACTTGCATCAGCTAAAGCATCCGAATATAAAAAACCAACAGTAACAGGCGAGGATATTGCTTTTTTACAGTACACCGGTGGCACCACAGGCGTTGCTAAAGGCGCAATGCTCACCCATAGAAATATGGTGGCAAATTTAATGCAAGCAGGTGCTTGGTTAGACCCTTGTTTAGAATACGGTAAAGAAACGGTTGTAACCGCATTGCCTCTATACCATATCTTTGCGCTCCTAGCCAATTGCTTTAACTTTATGAAATATGGTGCAACCAATATTTTAATAACCAACCCAAGAGACATGCCTACTTTTGTAAAGGAATTAAATAAACGACCGTTTACCGCATTAACCGGAGTTAATACCTTGTTTAATGGTTTATTAAATGCAAAGGGTTTTGCAGAGGTGGATTTTTCTAAACTTAAATTGTCGTTAGGTGGTGGCATGGCAGTGCAGCGACCTGTTGCGGAACGGTGGAAAAAAGTAACTGGTACACGCTTGTTAGAAGCCTACGGTTTGACTGAATGTTCGCCGGCGGTGACGATAAACCCAATTAACTTGCAAGATTACAATGGTGCTATTGGTTTACCTATACCTTCTACTGAATGTCGCGTTGTCGACGAAGACGGCAACGAAGTGGGCGTAAATGAACCTGGTGAATTACAGGTAAAAGGCCCACAAGTCATGAAAGGGTACTTTAATCGTCCTGAAGCAACGGATGAAGTTATCAAAGATGGTTGGTTTTGTACTGGCGATATAGCCGCGTACGACGAACAGGGATATTTTAGAATAGTCGACCGTAAAAAAGACATGATCTTAGTTTCGGGCTTTAATGTTTATCCAAATGAAGTTGAAGAAGTTGTCGCGATGAACGATAAAGTACTTGAAGTTGCAGCAGTTGGCATTCCACATGAGAAGTGTGGTGAAGTGGTGAAAATTTTTGTTGTTAAAAAAGATCAATCACTTACAGAGCAAGAGTTAATTAATCATTGCAAAGATAATCTGACTGGTTATAAAATGCCCAAGTCTGTCGAATTTAGAGAAAGCTTACCAAAAACTAATGTTGGTAAAATTTTACGTAGAGAGTTAAGACCACAAAACTAATGGCCCCCTTTATAATTGTTTTAATTTGGACACTAAGTCAGTTATTGTCTTGGTATATAGCGAAAAAACGCAACGCGAGAGTGACTTATTCACACAAGCTAATGAGCTTAGTTCTAGGGCCATTGTTGTTGCCGTTTGTATTTATACTTAGGCCACAGCCAGCAAGACACTAGAATGATTAAAACGCCGTATTTTAATGCGGCGTTTTTAGTTATAGCGGTTTTGCAACTGCACTAATTAAGCTAAAATTCCTGCCGAAAATATCCGCCTAAACTTAATAAGTAGAATTCAGTATGCAGTCTTCCAATTTCGACCAATTAAATCCACAACAACAAATCGAACAACTAAGAATTCAACTCGAAGAATATAATTACCAATACTATGTCTTAGACAATCCAAATGTACCGGATGCCGAATACGACAGGCTAATGCTGCAACTAAAAGACTTAGAAAATGCACACCCAGAGTTTTATAGTGAAGATAGTCTAATTTTGCTATCAAATAGAAACAATACAAATCACATGATGGCAGCGGTATAGGTACAGAGTTATGTCAAAAAAAATATTAAACGAAAAACAAATTGCCATTATTGAAGAATTAGATCTGAATGTTACAGCTTCTGAAATAGAGTCAATGCTTATCAAAACAGATTTTGATTCTGAAAAACTGCTAACTTTGCTGAAAGTAGCAAATGCGACTTATAGAAGCGGTTTTCCAATAATTGAAGACAGCGAATACGATAAGTATCACAGCCACTTAGAACAACTTGATCCAGAAAACCCTTTTTTAGCAGTGGTTGAACCTGAAGTCTTAATTGATGCGAAAACGGTTCAGCTACCGCAAAGAATGCTATCAACAGATAAAGCCTATTCATTTGATGAAATAAAACGATGGACAGAACGCATCTTAAAAGCAGCAAGTGAACTGGATATTGCAGAACAAGACATCCAAATCAGAATCACGCCAAAGCTTGACGGTTATGCAGCGTTTGATGATGGCCAAGTGCTTTATACGCGAGGTGATGGTTACCGAGGTCAGGATATAACCCGAGCGTTTGAACGTGGATTACAAGTTGCTAATAATGGTAGCCGTGGCTTAGGTCCGGGTGAAATTGTCATCAAAAAAACGTATTTTGACGAAGTGCTGAGCGAACACTTTGAGAATTCGCGTAATATTCAGGCAGCCATTATCGCCGAGAAAAAAGTAGATGGAAATGTGCAAAAAGCGATTGATGATGGCGCATGTGTATTTTATCCATTCTCAGAACTAAATAACTGGACTGGTAGTATTGAAACCTTACTGGCGGACTTTGACAAGCTTGTCGAAGAAATGTGGAATACGGTTGATTTCGATATTGATGGCTTAATTTTAGAAACCACTCATGAAGCTATAAAAGCGCATATGGGGGCAACCAGAAAGTTTCATCGCTGGCAAATTGCATTTAAAGTGAATACTGAATCTGCGGAAGTTGAAGTCGTTCAGGTTGTACCACAAACATCAAGAACCGGGCGTGTATCTCCGGTAGCGGAACTCGTACCAACTAAGTTAAGTGGCGCTACCATAAGCCGTGCAACCGTTCACCATTACAATATGGTTAAAATCAATGGTGTTGGCCCTGGCGCGTTGATAAAGCTAATTCGTAGCGGATTAGTAATACCCAAGATCCTGGAAGTTATAAGACCTGCAACGCCACAATTACCTGAAAATTGCCCAAGTTGTAATGCACACCTTATTTGGGAAGCTGACCATTTAATGTGCCCAAATAAAACGGACTGTCCGGCACAAACTGAAAACACTTTGATTCACTTTTTTAAGACTTTAGGCAATGTTGATGGTTTTGGGCCAAAAGTGATTGAGAAAATTTCGGCTCATGGGATTAAACATATCCACGAAATTTATGAATTAACTAAAGATGATTTTGTTGGATATGGATTTGGTGACAAAACATCGCAAAACTTAATTGATCAGTTAAATGCGAGCCGTGAAATAGAAATTGAAGACTGGCGCTTTCTTGCTGCATTTGGTGTTAGTCGGTTAGGTGGTGGTAACTGCGAGAGGTTATTACAACACCATTCACTAACTGAGCTATTCAGTTTAACGGTTGAGGAAATGGTGAAGATTGATGGTTTTGCTCAGCTTAGTGCCGAAGCAATCGTTGAAGGTTTAGCCAATGTTGAAAAAGAGTTTAGGCAGGTTTATGCGTTAAACTTCAATCTGGCGACTACTGACAAACTATCTGAAATGTCAGAACTTGATTCACCAATTGCGGGTAAGACAGTGGTATTTACTGGCTCTATGGTTCAGGGCACGCGTGGCGATATGGAAAAGCAAGCAAAAGCTCTTGGAGCTAAGGTGGCTAAATCCGTCACTGGTAATACTACCTATTTAGTAACAGGTGAGAAGGTTGGCGAGAACAAAATTAATGCAGCTAGAGAAAAAGGCGTGGAAGTAATAACTGAAGCTGAGTATTTGGATTTAATTAGTATTATTTAGATTTTCAACATGTATTACAAAGCCAACTTTCTTCTAGTGGAAGTTGGCTTATTTATAAATTAATTAGTTCCTATCGCTCAAATTCTATGAGCGTTGTACTGAAAGTTCACGACTCTAGACCATAGGGCTTTAAACACCGAAAGTCGCTAGGTGAGTTAATATATGAACAGCTCTTGCTAAAAGTTTTTATTGATTGAATAAGTTAAAGGATTTGATAATATTCTAAGAAATAAGGATAGACATTAAAATTTATATGGATAAACGACTAGAGCCACAACTAAAAAATTGTGATGAAGTAAAAGCAATACTGAAAAGAGTAGATGTCCCTTTTACTCTTGCCGATGGCAGAACAGTCGAAACCCTTCTTATTTATGTTTCACCTGATGGTGAGCCTGACCCACTAACACAGCTTTTTGCGACCATAAAAAATGGAATATTGACGAACTTCGTTTTAAGGTGCAGTGAAATTGAGAAAAAACTCGGATTGAAAAAAGAAGGTGCTGCTGAAAAGCTCTTTGAAAAATCAATTCGTAAGTTAAGTCAGCACACAGCAAAGGGAGAGTTAGGTGAATTAATTTTGTTCACTTTGCTTGATGTATATCTAGGAGCTCCTAAATTATTAAGCAAAATGTCATTTAAAACTTCCCGTAAAATGCCAGTTTTTAGCGCTGATGGTGTGCATGGGCAGTTTTATGATGGCAAGTTCAAGCTGTTTCTAGGAGAGTCAAAGCTGTACAAGGATTTTAAATCGGGGGCAACTGAAGCAACCAGTTCGATAAAAAAAGCGGCAGATAAATACCAAGAAGAATTTGATTTAATTGAAAGTTTTATTGATTTCCCAAATCTAGATGAAGAACATGAAGATATACTTTTAGACATATTGAACCCGTTAACTAATCCTGATTTTGAAGATGTTTTATACAATTCTTGTTTCATAGGTTTTGCTAAACCTGAGTTGGTTGGATGCTTGCCAAATGAGTTTGAAGCAGCCTATCTCGAAGTCGCTGGTGAATATATTGGATGAATCACCCCGAACTTGTCGGAGGCTAAT
>NZ_ARZY01000004.1 GCF_000568405.1 Catenovulum agarivorans DS-2 | reverse complement strand
TTTATACACTAACTTAAAGCACGATAAGTCAACGCTGGGCGTGTGTGCAATATTAAGCAGCGAATGAACTCAATTGCACCATAGTTTACAGCGCCAAAAAATCAATCAAACACCACAGTTTTGTTGCCATTAATAATAACGCGATCTTCAATGTGGCTACGCAGGCCTCGAGCAAGCGCAGACTTCTCACACTCTTTACCTTTACGCACCATATCTTCAACTGAATCTCTGTGGCTAATACGCACTATTTCTTGGTCAATAATTGGCCCTGCATCTAAATCGCCAGTCACATAGTGACAGGTTGCACCAATTAATTTAACGCCACGCTCGTGCGCTTGATGATACGGTTTAGCACCTGCAAATGATGGTAAAAAGCTGTGATGAATATTAATCACCTGCCCCGCCAACTCTTTACATAATTCATCAGGGAAAATTTGCATAAAACGCGCAAGTACAACAGTGTCAGCCTTGTATTGCAAAATCAGCTCACGAACTTGGTCAAACGCGGCTTGTTTTTCACCTTTGTTAAACGGCACATAGTGATACGGTAAACCATGCCATTGTGCCATTTGACGTAAATGTTCGTGGTTAGCAATAACTGCGACTATGTTGCAATCTAATTCACCGCTATGCCATCTATGCAATAAATCTGCTAAACAGTGTGACTCACGGCTTGCCATTAATACAACGTTTTGTTTAACGCTCGAATCAACAATTTTCCAATTCATCGAAAATTGCTCAGCCAATTGAGCAAATTCTTGCTTAAATTCCGCTAAACTTAATTCGATTGACTGCGCTTCAATTTCATTGCGCATAAAAAACCATTTAGCTTGTTTATCGCAGTGATGGTTTGCTTCAACTATTGAAGCATTATGTTCAGCTAAAAAACGTGAAACAGCGGCTACTATGCCAACTCTATCAGGGCAATCTATCACTAAACGGTAACTTTTCATTGTCATGCTATTTCCAAAATAAGACTGTGAATATTTGGCAAGTTTATTCGCCATTTCACTTCATACAGTTATAATAAGCGCAAATTTAACAAATCAAACTAAATTAAGGAATAGATATGAGCTTATCTGACGTACCAGCAGGTAAAAATTTACCAGATGAAATTAACGTTGTGATTGAAATTCCAGCAAATGCTGATCCAATCAAATATGAAGTAGACAAAGATACTGGCACAGTATGGGTTGACCGTTTTATGGCAACACCTATGTTCTACCCTTGCAACTATGGTTTCGTAAACGACACTTTATCGTTAGATGGTGACCCTGTTGACGTATTGGTCCCGACCCCATACCCATTGGTACCAGGTGCGGTTATTAAATGTCGTCCAGTTGGCGTATTAAAAATGACTGATGAGTCTGGTGAAGACGCTAAAGTTGTTGCCGTTCCAGTAAGCAAACTAACTAAAATTTACGACCACGTACAAGACGTAAACGACTTAGACGAATTGTTAAAAGCTCAAATCACTCACTTCTTCGAGCGTTATAAAGAGCTTGAAAAGGGCAAATGGGTTAAAGTTGACGGCTGGGAAGATGCAGCTGCTGCTAAAGCTGAAATCGTTTCTTCTTACGAACGAGCTCAAGCTAAATAATCCTAGCAGGCGGAGAGTTTTACTCCGCCTACTCATTTTGCAATGTCCATAACAACTACCAAACTTCCAATAGTACTGCAGCTCTGTAGATCTCAATTAAAATAATTATGGTCCAGATAAATATACAGACTCCAACAGCCCCCGCAGCAACATCTTTTATTAGGCCAATTTGTTGATTTTGCTTTGGTTCAACAAAATCACATAAGGCTTCTAGCGCTGTGTTAAACATCTCGGCAACTAAAACCAAAGCTGTTGCTAACAGAACCAAGCTAAAATCTAACCATTGCCTAAAATAAAAAAAGGCAACCATCAAAACTACGGACATTACCAATTTGTAGGCTACAGAGAAATCAGACAAAACAGCTAAATAAACACCCTTACAAGCTACTTTGATTTTTCTAAAAGGTCTATAACCAACAATTCCTGTATTAAGTTGTTTATTTTTCAAAAGAAAATATCCAATGTCTAAAAGACAATAAATTATTGTATTTTGCGAGACAACATCTTCTTAAAACCAATTAAATGAACTGCCCCGAAAACAAACACAACCCCAGACGACGTTAACCAAAACAACATGCTGTTCTCTGGGAAATAAGGCATTATCAATGGAAAGAACAGCGCTCTAGCCAGATATACACCCGTGATACAAATTAATGCTAAACGCAACAAAGGTAGTTTACGAATAACCCCAGCACCAGACAAAGCGTAAGCAGACCAAGTCAACAATATGCTCGCTAAAACCACGCAAGCGATAATGGGTTGCGCGTAGTTACCGGATTCGTACATTTGCGCCATAGCTTCTGTGCCAAGAAAGCGAAATAAGGGGGCCCCAAAGTAAAGGCAAGCTAGATGCATAACAGCAGCAATTGCACTTAAAGCCGCACCGGTAATTAACCAAGTATTTCTCGGTTGCTGTTCCATGGTTGTGTAAGTCCTATATTTAAACCTTAGAAGTTACTTAGTATATTGCGCAACAGTTTTTATTCAAAAAATAAACGTTTTGGCCGATACTAAAACTATCACTTATTAAGCGGTCAACATTTCAGCCATGTTAAAGATAACCAAAACATTCATTTTAATAATCAGTTTATCTATCACTCTGAATAACAAACTTGCGGCAAACGAAGCTGCTCGCGCGGTCGCTTGGATGCAAACATCGGCTGAGTATCAAGCGATTTTATCGCAAACCTTTAAAGCCGCGGCCAATCAACTGCAAGAAGCGGTTTTTGACGAAAGTTGGACCGCCGCTATCGAGCAATTCGGCCAAAAAGGCCTAAACCAGCTACCCAATGCAATTATTTTAGATTTAGATGAAACCCTTATTCATACCTTGTCTTACCGTGCTTCGCTAGTGCTAAAAGACAAAAAGCATGATGAAAAACAATTTCAAAATTGGATGAACATTGAACGAGCACCGCTTGTGCCTCATGTCATGACGTTACTAGAAAAAGCGGCTAGCCTAGGTGTGACTGTACTATTGATATCTGATCGTGTGTGTAAACCAACCCCACGCGACCCTTGCCCAGTCAAAACTCAAACCTTACGCATGTTAAAACGAGTTTCTATTGCCTTCCCAAAAGATCAAATGTTCTTTCGTGGCGAATATTCTGATTGGAATCAAGACCAAAGCAGTCGCCGCGAGTTTATCGCCAAACGTTATCGAATATTGATGATTGTCGGTGATGACATAAACCAAATGATCCCACAAGTGTCTACTTTACCTGTGACAGCACGTAAAAAACTGACTTCTCAATACGATGAAATGTGGGGCAGCCGCTGGTTTATTGTACCCAACCCAGTGTACGGTAGCTGGTTAGATGTTTTGCCTAACGACATTAACCGCTCACTCAATATAAAAACACATACCCCAATGGGCATTAGATAAAGATTGCCTTGAAAATAAGCTTAGTTACAATAAGCTTAACTAAGCTTTTCTTTTAATGGCAATTTTTAAATGGTTAAATTTTTCGCTTGTATATTATTTTTTGGTTGTATATCGAACGCATTTGCACAGCTGTCGTTTTCAAATGCAACCGTCAGGTTGTTGCCACCGGGGCAAAAACAAACTGCAGCCTATGTCACCATATCTAATAGTGCCAACCAAGATATTACTCTGGCATTCGCCAATAGCTCTATCAGTCAGTCAGTCGAGTTTCACCAAACCATGATGCACGGAGAAATGATGCATATGATGCAAGTGGAGCAACTCACCATTCCAGCAAACGGTAAACTTGAACTAAAACCTGGCGGTTATCATCTAATGTTAATCAATTTATCGGATACTTGGTTTAGCCAAAATACCGTACAGCTGGAATTTTTTGATGTAAAAAACAACAGCTATAAAGTAACAGCCAATTTAAGCAAGATGGCAGGTGGCAAACATAACCACCACCATCATCACTAAGGAGATTATATGCAACGCAATGTAATAAATTGGGGTTTGAGTGCCTTTGCTGCTATTGCTTTACTGTTTTGGGTTATCAGTATTTGGTGGAGCCAAGAACCTGATGTGATGAACATTGACGAACTATCTAAGCCACATAGCAAAATTACCGGCTATCCAACTTCAACTGCGTTAATCGAAGTTGCTAGCACTTTGTTAAATAAACCTGGTGGCTTTTTAGCGAATGATGTGATGCCGCCGTCGGTATTTTTAGACAATATGCCAGCGTGGGAGTTTGGCGTGCTTGAACAAGTACGTGACTTGGCCTTAGCGATGCGCAAAGATTTCAGCCGCTCGCAGTCACAGTCGCAAGAAGATATAGATTTAAAATTTGCCCAACCACAATTTAATATTGATCATACCAACTGGGCATGGCCAAGTGCTGAAGGTGAATATGCTAACGCTATTGCAGCGGTAGAGCGTTACCGCGCGAGGTTAATTGACGATAATCAATCGGATGCGCAATTCTATTCTCGAGCGGATAATTTACGCGATTGGTTAAAAGAAGTGGAAAAACGTTTAGGTTCAACCTCACAAAAATTGAGTGCGAGTGTTGGGCAAAAGCGATTTAACACAAATTTAGCCGGTGACAATGCGGCAAGCCAATCGACTTATGCGCCTATGCAGCAAAATGTTAAAACCAATTGGTGGAAAATTGACGATGTATTTTATGAAGCACGTGGAACTTGCTGGGCATTATTGCATTTTCTTAAAGCGGTGGAAGTTGACTTTGCTGACGTGCTAGAAAAGAAGAATGCCCAAGTTAGTTTACGTCAAATCATACGCGAGCTAGAAGCGACTCAACAAACCGTGTGGAGTCCAATGATCTTAAACGGTGATGGTTTTGGCTTCTTAGCCAACCACAGCTTAGTAATGGCTAACTATGTATCTAGAGCCAATGCTGCTGTTATTGATTTACGTGAGCTAATGGCGCAAGGCTAAACGCGGACATTTGTTATTGTGGGCAAAGCAGGTGCCAGGCACCTGCTGTTGTTTATTCTAAAAAGTAGTCGTTTTTAATATTAAAAGTTTCTAAAACATCAACCACATCCATGCCTGCGTCTCGCGCGGCTTGCATACCCGTTTGTGCATCTTCAAACACAATACAATGTTGCGGTGCTATCGCCATTAACTTAGCACAATGTAAAAATGTATCGGGCGCAGGTTTTGGATTAGCAACCTGATCTGCTCCCACCACAAAATCAATCAACTCAAACAAGCCACAAGCTTGCAAAATCATCTTTGCTTCTTCGGTATACGCACCTGTACCAACAGCCATAGGACGTTTGCCTTTATTTGCAATCGCTAATTCAGCTAACTGAGTTGGCTTAACATAGTCCAACATAGTTTGGCGCACTATCTGCTCTTTATAATCATTAATTTCAGCACTGGTTGCGGTCAGTTCAACGTTAAAATGTTTGACCAATATCTCAATCGTTTCTTTGGTTGGTACGCCCGCTAGCGAGCGCATTAGAGCTGGTTCAATTGGTATTGCATACTTGTTTAGCGTGTCTATCCATGCATGTTGATGTAGTTGACCACTATCAACTAAAGTTCCATCCATATCAAAAATGATTGCTTGATAGGCTTGATAACAATTGTTCATTGTACAATTTTGCTTCCAATATATTACTTGATGACTCCATTATACAGACAACATGGCATAAAAATATCACCAAAAGATCTTTGTAAAATTACCATTTTCAGGCCATGCTTATTACATCATAAAAGCTAGGAGCTTATGATTATGTTTATGCAGTTGCTAAATACAGTTTTATCAAGTATTTCCCCGTCACTTGCGCAACCAGATTACGAAGCATTTGCTAAATCACGAGTAGATAGTGAAGAGTTAGACCTCGACCAGCCTAAAAACAATCATGCGCCTGCAACAAACACGTCTGACACAACACAATCACCGAATGTTAACCAAGCTTTCTATGACTATTTACTCGGTCGTTGCCCAAACAATGTCACCGAAGACAAACTCAGTCAGTTTGTCGTTGAAAAAATTGTTGAACTTATACATACCCCTGAACTCATTTTAAACGAAATGCCAGCCATGCCGACTTCTGTGACTAAGTTGATGCAAGCGTTAAACGATCAAGAGTTCGATTTGCCGCAGGTATTGAAACAAGTTGAGTCTGAGCCTGTCATTGCTGCTATGTTAATTAAGCAAGCCAACTCGGCTAAATACAAACGTGGCATTAAGCCTGTTAGTGATATTAAAACAGCCTTTGTCAATTTAGGCACGACAGGGGTGAAAGAAGGCGTATTAATTGGTTTTATAAAACAGTTAACCCCACCATCAAACGTGTATTTTAAACTCTTTGGTGAAAGAATTTGGCTTCACGCACAGCATTCAGCAGAATACGCTCGCAAACTTGCTAGCGAGCTACTAGGTGAAGAAGAAGGTGAAGTCGCTTATTTTGTCGCACTGCTTTACCAGGTTGGCAAAATGGTTGTATTTCGGCTTATGGTTGATGCCTTCAAAGTCGTTGACCCAAATACCCCACCTAATTCCAGTGCACTTAAAAACCTAATGCAAAATAAAGCGCACCAACTCACCAGCGCTTGTGCAGAATTTTGGCAATTACCAGATGAAGTACTTAGAGAATTTCCAGGTAATAATGCAGTTTTTATTAGCCCGTATAGCATAAGTGCCTGCGTGTCGCAGGCCATGCAAATTAGTATGGTGGTTAAATTGGTTGAGGCACAATTTATTCCAGTTAAACAGGGTTTGCTTTACGCAAAAGAGCACCTTATTTGTGATGAAGCTGAAACCCTGCTAGTCGACGAAATAAGCTCGTTGATGGAGGTCACCAGCTAATTAACCTGTGCCACCTACAACCAACTCATCTAATTTCAACGTGGGCTGGCCAACACCTACAGGCACACTTTGCCCATCTTTACCGCATACACCAACACCTAAATCTAGTGCGAGGTCATTACCAACCATTGAAACCTTCTGCATTGCTTCAGGGCCATTGCCAATCAATGTTGCCCCTTTGATGGGCGCAGTAATTTTGCCATCTTCGATTAAATATGCCTCTGAGCTAGAGAAAACAAATTTACCTGAGGTAATATCAACTTGGCCGCCACCAAAGTTAGGTGCATATACCCCCTTCTTAACGGATGCAATAATTTCTTCTGGCTCATGCTCACCCGCCAACATGTAGGTATTGGTCATTCGTGGCATCGGCAAATGCGCATAACTTTCTCGACGACCATTACCCGTCGGGTCAACACCCATCAACCGAGCATTCATTTTGTCTTGCATATAACCTTTAAGCACACCTTTTTCGATCAAAACGTTATAGCGGCCTTCAACGCCTTCATCATCTACATTCAGCGAGCCACGTCGGTTAAGCATGGTGCCGTCATCCACAATAGTACAATGTTCTGATGCGACCTTTTGACCAATTTTACCAGCATAAGTTGACGAGCCTTTGCGATTAAAATCGCCTTCTAACCCATGACCAACAGCTTCATGTAGCAGCACACCAGGCCAGCCTGCACCCAGCACGACAGGCATAGAACCAGCAGGTGCTTCAATCGCTTCTAAATTAATTAGTGCTTGTTGCACCGCTTTTTTGGCATATTGATGAAAGCGGATATCGCCATCGGCTAACTCAAAAAAATAACCATAGTCAGTACGGCCACCACCACCGCCAGAACCACTTTCTCGACGACCGTTTGCTTCAACTAAAACAGTACAATTTAAACGAACAAGCGGCCGAATATCGCTAGCTAACGTGCCATCGCTGGCTGCTATTAATACTTCTTCATACACAGCAGATAAACTGGCGATAACTTGTTTAACACGTGGATCTTGCGCTCGGGCCACTGCCTCTACATCTTTTAACAATGCAACTTTCTGTTCAGGCGTTAAACTGCCAAATGGATTTTGTCCACCATAAGCTTGAATTGCTTTACCCTGTGTTAATACTGGTAGTTTAAAGCTATCCGAAGCTGTGGTAATTCCGCGCGCCGCTGTCGCAGCTTGCGTTAATGCATCAAAGTTAATTTCATCCGAATAGGCAAAACCGGTTTTTTCACCTTCAACAGCTCTAACACCAACCCCTTTTTCTATATTAAAGGTACCATCTCGAACGATACCATCTTCCAATACCCATGATTCGTGTTGGCTGGTTTGAAAGAATAGATCAGCATAATCAAGTTTACGCTGATGCATAAAAGATAAAGTTTTTTCTAAATCACTAATATCGAGTGATGATTGAACTAAAATACTATCTGTTTGAATACTCATTTAATCTCTTACAAAAATTTTCTGTGTTGCAAATTAGGCATTTTGCGCCTAATTTGATTAAGTTGGTTCAAATCAATGTCGCTTTGACGAATGCCACTTTGCTCAGCATGCTGATGGACAATGCTGCCCCAAGGATCAACAACCAAAGAATGACCATAGGTTTCGCGGCCGTTCTGATGTATGCCTGTTTGATTAGCGGCAACAACAAAACACTGGTTTTCTATCGCTCTAGCTCGCATTAATACATCCCAATGCGCTTCACCTGTGACATGAGTGAAAGCACTCGGAATCACAATTATATCGGCCCCTTTTGCTTGCATATGCCGATATAGTTCAGGAAAACGAACATCATAACAAACGGACATACCAATATTGGCAAATGGTGTATGAGCAACGACAGGCTCTGTGCCAGCAATAGTGGTGCCACTTTCTCGATAAACAGCTGTATTATCGGCTATCTCCACATCAAACAAGTGAATTTTATTGTAGCGTGCATGACACTGACCATCTGGTGAAAAGAGCAAACTAGCCGCACTAATCAACGCTGTGCTTGGGCATTTAATCGGCATACTGCCAGCAACTATCCATAAGTCGTATTTTTTGGCTTGATGAGCAATAAAGTCTTGAATAGGCCCGTTGCCATAGTCTTCCGCTACAAGTTGCTGCGCTGTTTCACTGCCACCAAAACATGCAAAACATTCGGGTAACACAACCAATGTATTCTCTGCCCGCTCAATTTTACTAAGCTGTTGGGCTAACCAAGTTAGATTGTCTTCAACTTTTGGCGAAGAATGTATTTGGATCGTCACAACGGATACATTCATAATTCGACCTCTCTATGGTTGCATTTAATTCGATTTAGCAGGGCTTGTGCCTTTTTTATTCACTTTGCCTTTTGCTGCGTTCAATTTTACCGCTTTACTCTTACGTGCAGTTTCAACAATGACTGGTGAATCAATTGTGCCGCTAATATCAAACTCTATTTGAGAAATAACATCAGCAGATTCTATGACTTGATCAATTGCTAGCGCAGCAATCCCAGTTACAGGATTTACCATCCAAGCAATCAAAATCGGCAAACTACTAGTCACTTTAGGGCTAAACTTCACTTGATAATTCAACCCTTGCGAGACTAGATTAGTCGAACCTTTAACCTCCATATTACCCGCAACCCCATCCATATAGGTGTTGTCTGTGTATGCTAGGCCATTGGTCAATTGAACACTGCCCTTCATTGAATTGTAGAACAAGCCTTTGCTAAATACATCCCTAAAGTCTAATTTGAGTTTGCGCACCAGCGAATCTAAGCTCAACACACTTAATATCCGAGCACCTTTATCTGAAACTTCCGTTAAATAACCTTCGCCCAATTTCCAGTTCATTGAACCATTTAAGTCTTTATAACCTAAATTCAATGGCGACCTATCCCAGCTTAGATTAAAAGTTGCATCCAAAGATGAATCTCGAATTGCCGAAGTTAATTGGTAATCTCGTAACCACCAACCAAAGTCTTTACTGTTGATGGTACCGCGCAATTTACTACTACTCTTGAGTTGGTCGTCAATCCGCCAAAGACCTGTAGCATTTACTTTATTGCCACGATAGTTCAGCTCAAAACGATTTAGCACTACATCTTTTGGCGATGTCCGGGCAATTTCTAAATTCACCTCACCCAATTGTTTGCTATCAACTGAGCATGCTTTACAGGTAAATTTAATTGGCGGGATCGCATCAAATATTTGTTTTATTTCTGCCTGCTCAAATGGGGTTTGGCTGGTTAAACTTTTATTGGTTTCAATCAAAAAATTATCTGCAATAACCTCGATCCCTTTAACCATCAGATCATCGTGTATATTCAGCAATCCGTTAAACTGTTGCGATTGAATTTGCGTCGTCCACAAATTGTCTCTGCGGTTTAAGTCAAACGATAAATGGCGCCAATTTAGTGGGCCGACTGACAACTCTTGAATACCACCTCGAATGCGCTGCGGCAAACCTATCAGGCTGCTATCACTGGCGGGTAACTGGCTTAAATCTGATTGCACTAAACTAATCAGTTCAACATACTCTTGTATATTCGCCTGAGGCAGATGAATCGCGATATTGAAGCCTGCTGCTGGCGCAGACAATACATCTTGTCCTAACACCAAATAAGCTCGACTAAAAGCTTGCTCTTGATGAGGTAAAACAGCGTTAAATCGAATGTTTTCACCTGAGCTAAATTCAAATAACGAGGTGTCTTGATCGCCCGAGATGGTTAAGTTAGTCAACTGCAAATGCTGAGCTTTTTTGTCAAAAGGTTTGGGCAATTGCACTTTTACACCGTGGAGATCAGTAGCAACATCCAGTCGATAATCAAATTGAGTTTGATTAAAGTTCATGGCCAAATGTCCGTCAATATCGGCATTGCCTTTAACTCGATCGGCTAAACTTAATAATCCTCTGTGGGTCAGTATCGCCTCCAAAGGCCACTTGCCGCGCAGGTCTAAGTTAACCTGATAGCCGTCATCAGTTTGCTCACTGGCTAAGTCAATTTGATAAGGTACGGGTCCCCAATCGAAAGTCATTTTTTTCGAAGAAAGTTTGTCCATATCAAATTCAAGCAAACCATTGACATGTTCAAACTGAAAGCCAGTGGCTTTCACCAGCACTTGATTGCCATCAAACAATACCGAACCATTGGCGTTTAGTGAGTTGGGGTTTAATAAAGGAATCGCTAGGTTGAGATTGGTGGATAACACACCATCCACCACAATTTGCTCCAAAGCTTTACCAACAGAGCCCGCTAAACTGCCTTTAAGCATCACTTCAGTTGCCGCCTTACCACTGGCCTCTGCATCCGCAGAAATAGTCAATAGAGCCTCTCTGGAGCCCAAATTATCAATTTTTGCATCAACCCCTAGTACTGTGGCATCTAACAACTTTGCTTGCTGGCTTTGCATTAACAAAGCACTGTTAATAAAATCAAGTTGTAACTGCATTTCGGTTAAGCTCGGCCAGTCAGGTTGAAAAGCGAAATTTACATTTTGAGTGTGCAGTCGGGTATGAAATAGCCCCTGATTTTGGGCAAACGGAAAGTCTGCTAGCCGCCCTTGGAAAACGACTTGGCCATGGGCTACCTCACCACTAACTAACGCACGTTGCAAATATGCATAAGTATCTTGTCCCAACAAACTAGCAGGTAACCAAGTTTTGACTTTTTTAACCGATAATTGTGGCAATACAGCATGCGCCGACAACTCTGGCGATTGGTCAGGTTGCATATCAAGCGAGAATTGCCCTTTGATGGTATCCTCAGCAGAGGTTAAACTTATTTCAGGTACATAGAATTGCCAGCCAAGTTTTTGTGTCGTTAGTTTAAATTTATCTTTAACAACTGGGTAGCGAATATAACTCAGCATCTGTATTGAAGTACCGCTGAGCTTGTCGCTGTAAAGGCTAGGCCAATTAATGTCTTGCTCTGGTAATTGCCAATCCAGTTTGATTAGGCCATTTTGCCCACTGACTCTGGCCGATAAATCTTGTAAATCAGGTAAACCTTGAATCCCTTGCCAACTGAGTGCTTCCAATTGAGCTGAGAACAACCACGAATTGTCTTGGTTAAATTTAACATGCAAATTATCGATGTGCGGTTCAGTAATCAACGCGTTAGCAAATTTATCTATATGTGCTGAAAACGACGTCAGTGCCAGTAATGGCTTTAACGGCGCTAAATTAACCTCACGCGCATATAGCTGCCAGCTACCATCTCGTTGCTCGCCTTGCACATTTAAACCGCCCCATAACTTATCCCCTTGAGCGAAACTAAAATCATAGAGATAAAGTTGGGGAATATCTTGATCAAGCCGAGCCTGTAGTTGTCCACTGACCAATTCTAATTTATGTTTCTTTTTGCCTAAATACCAAGTCAGTTCACTCGGGTCAATATTAAATAGAATTGAATCAAAACGACTTTGCTGTATATCTGCCCATGCTTCAAAATGTAATTTACTTTGCAGGTTACGCGCAGTTTTTGCGACATAGGGCCGCAACCATGTCGCAAAATCTATTCCGTCGGCACTGACATAAAATTGCCCATCATATTCACCGTCCCCTACATCTTTTAAATCAAGAATAAAAGCGAGTTTATCTGCTTCAATTCCCTCTAATGAAAACTTACCCACCCCTTGGTGGTCTGACGCTTGGTTAAACCATTTAAGTTGATGTACGGTAATATCGTGGCTATCGCCTTGCGGCGTGATCAAGGTGACTAAACTATTTTTGACATCAAATCGATGGAACTGCTCCAAAAAGATGGTTTCAAATAACTCAACCACTGCGATTTCAGAACCCGAGCGCTGCGCAGCTTCCATTTGGGCAAAATCTATTTGCACCCGCACACCATCTAATACGAAATTACGCACGACCAATGCCCGTTGCTGCAGGCTCTGCCAAAAATCTAATTCAAGATCGACTTGTTCAACACTGACTACAACTGGCGCGTTTGCATCTGGCTCGAGTAAAAATTCAAACCCTTTAAGTTGTACAACAGGCCCAGCCCCTTGCCAATCAGCTGAAAGATCAACAATGGCAATTTCTTGATTAAATTGCTGAGTAAACCATTGGGTTATTTGCGGCTTAAAATGACTAGCGTAAGGGAGTCCAACCCGCACTGCGCTAATAACCAATGCAGACGCAACCAAGAGTAACGCAAAGCTAAACCATAACTTGCGAATAAAAGCGGATAGAAATCCTGTTAGTTTCACTAAATCATTACCACATCATATTGCTCTTGCCCGTAGAGCGGTTCACCTTGTACTTTGATTTGTTTTCCAATAAAGAGTTCAAGTTCGGCAAGAGCGTGCGATTCTTCACTTAACATATATTCACATACCGCGGGCGATGCATAAATCACAAATTTGTCGGCATCGTAAGCTCGGTTGACCCTAACCACCTCACGAAGTATTTCGTAACATATAGTTTCAGCCGTTTTTAAACTACCTCGACCTTGGCAACACGGGCAAGCGTCAGACAATATATGTTCCAAGCTTTCTCGAGTACGCTTGCGTGTCATTTCAACCAAACCAAGCGCAGAAAAACCATGAATATTACATTTAGTTCTGTCATTGGATAAAGCAACTTCCAAACTATGTAATACTCGGCGTTTGTGGTCTTCATTATTCATATCGATAAAATCTATAATAATAATCCCACCTAAATTACGTAGCCTAAGCTGGCGAGCGATTGCTTGGGTTGCTTCAATATTGGTATTAAAAATCGTATCTTCCAAGTTTCTGTGGCCAACAAAAGCACCCGTATTAATATCAATTGTGGTCATTGCCTCTGTTTGATCTATGATCAAATATCCGCCTGACTTTAATTGCACTTTGCGTTCTAAACCACGCTGAATTTCGTTTTCAACATCAAACAGATCGAAAATCGGCCGTTCACCTGGGTAATACTCCATGGCACGCTTAAGGTTAGGAATAAACTCAGAAACGAAATCTAAAAGTTGTTCGTAAGCCAGTTTTGAATCCACCCGAATGCGCTCAGGCTCAGTGCCAACTAAGTCGCGCAAGATTCTAAAAGCCAGGGTTAAATCTTCATACAGTCGGCGGATTTTGCCACTTTGCTTTTGCCGTTTCAGAATCTTGTTCCAAACTCTGCGGAGAAACAATGCATCTTGCTCTAACTCCATTTGCTCAACACCTTCGGCGGCCGTGCGAACAATAAAACTGCCTTTATCGTCTGTGTACTGACTGACAATTTCTTTTAAACGCTCACGTTCAGATTCACTTTCAATGCGCTGCGATACACCAACATGTTCGGCACCTGGCATAAAAACTAAATAACGAGATGGAATTGTGATGTCAGTGGTTAAACGAGCGCCTTTAGTGCCCAATGGATCTTTTACCACCTGCACAACAATATTTTGCCCTTCTTTAACTAGGTCTTTGATATCACGCACGGGTAAGGCTTCTGTTATCGCATCTTCATCCCGCACCTCATCGTGAACGGTAATATCTGAGGCATGTAAAAATGCGGCTTTATCTAACCCTATATCAATAAAAGCGGCCTGCATCCCCGGCAAGACACGGCTCACTTTGCCACAATAAATATTACCGACTAGACCCTTTTTGGCTTGTCTTTCAATATGAACTTCTTGCAAGCTGCCATTTTCAACAACGGCGACACGAGTTTCGGTTGGGGTGACATTAATTAATAATTCTGCACTCATAATTGTTGAATAACCTTATGTACTAGCTGCTTAGTTTCATATAAAGGTAGGCCAACAATGGCGGAATAACTACCCTGTATTCGTTTGACAAACTGCCCACCTATGCCTTGAATGGCGTAACTGCCCGCTTTGTCTTGTGGTTCACCTGTTTGCCAATAAGCCAATATTTCATCCTTGCTGATGTCAGCGAATTCAACATCACTTTCCACCCACAGCGTTTCGATAGACTGTTGGTAACACACAGCAATCGCAGTGATCACTTGGTGTTTGTTGCCTGATAATAATGTCAACGTCTGCACAGCGTCTTGTTGGCTTTGCGGTTTACCCAGTAGCTGTTGCTGATAAACCACTATAGTATCTGCGCCCAAAACGGGTTTATCTTGTGCACTATTGCGCCATCCTTGTTGGGCTTTTTCACTGGCCAAACGCACAACATAGTCCGTTGCCGATTCGCCCGTTAATTGGCGCTCGTCGATATCACCGTCGACCAAATCATATTGGATGTTCAGTTGAGTTAATAGTTCACGGCGTCGCGGTGAGCGTGATGCGAGGTATATTTGAGCCATGCTAATCTGTTCTTATCTTATTCTGAGTTTTCGTCGATATTTGCGCAGTAATAGAAATGCCCAAGGCCATATAAATGCGTTGGTCACCGCTGGCCAGAGCAACTCTGGTAAAAAATAGACTGTGGTTAAAAAATGTTGGATCCAATAGTCAACCAAATGATAAAACGCACTAACCATAGCCACGATTAACGCCTGTTGCCAAATTGACAGGTTGCGAATGGTTAGATGATTGACAGCGGCTATATACACGACCAATGATAACAATAAAGCGTGCAACCCAAGCACGTTTCCCAACAAAATGTCATATAACACGCCAACAACAAATGCGCTGCCAACATTAATTCTATGAGGCAAAGCTATCGCCCAATAAAACAATACAAGCAACACCCAGTCTGGTCGAAATGCTTCCACATAACTAGGTAACGGCGCCATCGCCAAAATTAACGTTAGCAATAAGCTAAGTGCAATAAGCGAACGGGAACCTATCATTGAATCAGCTCCTTGGCATCACGTTTAATTTCTTTCAAAGTGGCTTTAGTTGGTTTAGTCGGCGCATTTGGTGGCCATAACAATAATAAATATCGAATCCGATCCAATTGAGCAATTGGTTGAGTTTGAATTTGTGCAAACGGCAGACTTTCATTACTGATCACCCGTGAAACTTCAGCAACAGGGTAACCTTCTGGATATTTTTGCCCTAAACCAGAGCTGACAAGTAAGTCACCTTCTCGAATATCCGCAGAATGTGGCACATAGTTCAATTCAAGCCTTGCCATTGAGCCAGTCCCTGCTGCGATACTACGCACTGAGTTGCGCGCAACTCTAACTGGAATAGCATGGGTAATATCAGTAATTAACAATACTCGACTGGTTGTAGGTGCAACATCAACCACTTGGCCAACAATGCCATTTTCATCTAAAACGGCTTGTCCCTCGTATACACCGTTTAGAGAACCTCGATTCAACAACACTTGATGGCTATTGGGGTTACTGGTTACCGACATAACTTCTGCAACCATTTTACGGATATCTTGGCGAACGGGGGATTCTAATAAAGCTCTGAGACGAGTATTTTCGCGCTGCAAAAACTGCATCCGTAATACACTTTCTTGCAGTAACAAATTGGTTTCACGTAGCCGCGCGTTTTCTTCCAATAACGAGTGGCGCGAAGAAAGCGATTCAGCCGACCAATCTAACATACTCTGAGGTAAGTTTGCCGCGTATAAAATTGGACTCACCAATGAGTTTAAATAAACTCGAATAGAGTCAAATCCTTTTAATCTATGATCGACAAACATCAGCACAAGGGACAACACTACGGCGATAATAATGCGCAGTTGCAGTGCTGGCCCATTGGCGAATAGTGGAGTCATATGCGATTAATTAATCGTACGCAAATAAATCGCCACCGTGCATATCAATCATATCAATGGCTTTACCGCCGCCACGAGCTACACAAGTTAATGGGTCGTCCGCAATCACAACCGGGATACCAGTTTCTTCCATCAATAGTCTGTCTAGGTCTTTTAACAAAGCACCACCGCCTGTTAAAACCATACCACGCTCACTAATGTCGGAAGCAAGCTCTGGTGGTGATTGTTCTAATGCGACCATGACCGCACTGACAATGCCTTGCAATGGCTCTTGCAGCGCCTCTAAAATTTCATTGCTATTTAATGTAAAGCTACGTGGCACACCTTCTGCGACGTTACGGCCACGTACTTCGATTTCTCGAACTTCGTCGCCTGGATAAGCTGAACCAATTTCATGCTTGATACGCTCTGCAGTTGCTTCACCGATTAAGCTACCAAAATTACGACGCACGTAAGATATAATAGCTTCGTCAAATTTATCACCACCAATGCGAACTGATGAAGAATAAACAATACCGTTTAACGATATAATCGCAACTTCCGTAGTACCACCACCGATATCGACCACCATTGAACCAGTTGGCTCTGAAACGGGCAAATCAGCACCAATCGCCGCTGCCATTGGTTCTTCGATTAAATAAACTTCGCGTGCACCTGCCCCTAAGGCAGATTCTTTAATCGCTCTTTGTTCAACTTGAGTTGCACCACATGGCACACAAATGAGGACTCGAGGGCTAGGACGGAGTAAATTGTTGTTGTGGACTTGTTTGATAAAGTACTGCAACATCTTTTCGGTCACGTAAAAGTCCGCAATTACACCGTCTTTCATCGGCCGAATTGCTTTAATATTACCTGGTGTACGACCTAACATTTGTTTAGCTGCGGCACCAACCGCAGCAACACTGCGTTGTCCACCCGCACGCTCTTGGCGAATAGCAACAACTGAAGGTTCATTTAAAACGATACCCTGATCTTTTACATAAATAAGTGTGTTAGCTGTCCCTAAATCTATAGACAGATCGTTGGAAAAAACTCCACGTAGTTTTTTTAAAAACATTGGGTGGGATCCCTTAGCAAATACTGAACGGCAAAATTGGCCTAACTTTACCAATGAGCCAGTCAATCGGCAAGTAAAGCTGCAAAAAATAACGTAAAGTTATTCCTTTGCAGCTGCTCCCTCAACAGATAGGTTTTATCATTAGCGCCGCTTTACCACATGTTTATTAACAATATCCGCAAAGATATCTTTAGGTTGCTGATTAAATAGCTCATAAACTTGTTGATAAGCTAAAACTGCCTTCACATATTCTCTGGTTTCTTTGTATGGGATTGTTTCTATCCAAATGTCTAGTGGCACAGGCTCTTCTTGCGGTATCCATTTTAACACTCTGTGATAACCGGCATTGTATGAAGCAATCGCCAGTGGAATTTGCCCATTCATTCTGTCGGTTAGTTGAGCTAGATATTTTGTGCCTAATTCGACATTGGTTTCGGCAGTAAATAATCGGTAAGGATTAAACTTTCGCCCGGCCAGCGTTTTAGCGGTTGCCGGCATGATTTGCATCAAACCTCTAGCACCAGCAGACGAGTTGGCATCAACCATAAACGAACTTTCTCGGCGACTGACTGCCATTGCCAGTGTCAATTCGATGCCAGCTTGTTCACTATACTTTTGGTACAAATCGACATAGGCTCGCGGAAAGCGTAAACTCACCTCATCATGGTAACCAGCCTGTGAAATACCGCGCAATGCTTGGTCATACCAATGCCACTGATGGGCTAAATACGCCGCATTGGCTTGCTCAATTTTATCTAAACCTTGTTTAAATTTGTACCATTCGCGTCTGGCTTGAGTATATCTTTGCAGCACAAAAAATTCGTACGCGCGTTTAGCACTCGGCGCATCTTTTAAACGCGCAAGAATATCCAAGTCAATTTCAACGCCCTTGTGGTTTAAGTGGTATTTAATCTGCGTACGAGCCGCAGCTAAAAAACCATAATAATGCCGAGTTTGCGCTAACTGAGTAAAACTTGCCGATTCACTATTAATACCTAATGCCACCTCGGCTCGCGCCAACCAATATTTGTTGGCGGATAAAGCTTGCAATGACTCAGGTAATGAATGATACAAATCAATTACCTTATCCCACTGCTTGTTTCTTAAATAAGTAGCCAAATGCCAGTGTACAATTTTGCTATCTTTTAAATGCCGTGGAATACGCGTTAGCCACTGTGTCGCTTGGTCATGCCCTTTACTGGCGAGCGCTAAAGCAAAGGTATAGTGGATTTCATCGAGTGATTTGGCATCAATGCTAAAATGCTCAAGCATTTTGCCATAATGTTTAATTGCTCTTTCTGGATCGCGCCATATCAACCTTTGAATACCATATACTTGAATTTGAGCATACTCAGCAGTTTTGTTAAAACTCGACAAACGAGTAATTCGTGCAGGATCTCGTCTAACACTGTGCCATAACTTTGCCCACCCTTGCTCTGATTTCGGCAGCAAACGGGTCAAATAAGGTATCAGGGTGTGGCGCCCTCCGTCGGCTGCAAGTACTACACGGCGTTTGACCATATCTGTAGTGCGCAAACCCGCATCTGCCCATTGTTTAAACAGCGGGTCACAGGCTTTTGGCTGAGATTTTCCGACCACCCAAAGTGGCATAATATCATCGGCTAAATCTTCAATTTTCCCACCAATCTGCAACTGAAACCTTAACTTATGGCAATTAAGCTCTGCGTTTGACGTTGGTTTAAAGTCATTCAAAAACAAAATCGCTTCATTCTTTTTCGCCAAATAACGCAGCCACGGCATTCTTAACGACCACTCTAACGCTGTACCTTCATACAAATGCAAAAACGCTCGAATCGCTTGTTTATTGCTTAAATAAGGGTGTTTTTTTAGATAAGCCAATTCAATATAGGGAAATAAAGGGTAGTCGCCATAACTTTCGCGCCATTTATTAATTGTGGAAAGCGACGCTTTGGCTGCTTTTCTTTCATGTTCAACAAACCAAACTCTTTGTTTACTCAAGCGTGCTTCAACATCTTCAATTTGATTGCTTGCATAACTAGAACTACTGACTGCAAACAACAGTCCTGCACAACAAATTTTACTAAGGACTTGCTTCAAAAAATACATATTGGGCTTAAATTCCACCGTCAAAAATAAATTCAAACAACCGTTTGAATTTCACAAAATACTGGTTACACTCTAATCAGATAACGCGTTTATTAACATTATCTTAAACAAGTGAACGAACAAGTGTAAGTAAAGTCATAGAATAATTTAGAACATTCTGGACTTTATCTATCCCAAATTAAACTATCAATGGGAGTATCTGCATGTTATTTCAAAGTAACAACATTCAGCTTGTCGAGCTAGAGCAGCAAATAGGCGAACTGATATTAAACGCCCAAGGCTCGGTAAATAAGTTCGACAAAGAGACTTTAGAAGCGTTCCGCTGTGCTATCGAAAAAGCTCAACAAAGCCAACTCAAAGCACTGGTGCTCACCAGCACTAAGCCAGCTTTTATCGTAGGGGCTGATATAACGGAGTTTTTGGATAAATTTGCCTTACCTCAAACTGAATTGTTAAGTTGGATAAAATATGCAACTGACATTTTCGATGCACTTGAAGATTTACCTTTTCCAACAGTTAGCGCCATTAACGGTTATGCATTAGGCGGTGGTTGTGAAACCATTTTAGCAACAGATTTTCGCATTGCCGATACTCAAGCTCGTATTGGTTTGCCTGAAGTTAAGCTGGGTATTATGCCCGGATTTGGTGGTACTGTTAGAATGTCGCGTTTGTTAGGGGCAGACAATGCAATGGAGCTAATCACCACAGGTAAAGAATTAAAAGCAGCAGACGCGTTAAAACTTTCGCTAGTCGATGCGGTTGTCGAGCCTGAGATACTGCGCGAAGCCGCAATAGACTGTGCTGTCCAAGCGGCCAACGGCCAGTTCAATTGGCAACAAAGACGCCAACAAAAACTCAGTGCTTTATCGCTGAACAAAACTGAAAACGCAATGAGTTTTGCATTAGCTAAGTCCATGGTTATGCAAAAAGCCGGTTCCCATTACCCTGCACCACTGAAAGCTGTAGAAACGATAGAACAAGGTTCGAAATTAGCGCGAGATGACGCAATGCGCATCGAAAACGAAAACTTTGTTGAACTAACTCAAACACCACAGGCACAGGCACTCGTTGGATTGTTTTTAGCCGACCAGCAGGTTAAAAGTTTAGCTAAATCAGCGAAAAAACTTGCAGCGCCAGTGCAAACAGCAGCCGTATTAGGTGCAGGTATTATGGGCGGAGGAATTGCTTACCAAGCAGCCAGCCGTCAACATAAGGTGATCTTAAAAGACATTAATGCCAACGCACTTGATTTAGGAATGCAAGAAGCCGCCAAATTACTCAACAAAGCGGCGTCAATGGGCAAAATATCAGCCGAGCAAGCTGCACAAAGTTTAATCCGCATTCAGCCGACACTTGAACACAATGCGCTCAAGCCAGCTGACATTGTAGTTGAAGCGGTTGTCGAAAATGCCAATGTAAAAGCTAAAGTGCTCGCGGAAACCGAACAAACCATCAGCGATCATGCTGTGTTGGCGACCAACACCTCAACCATCTCAATTGATTTACTCGCTCAAGATCTACAAAGACCAGCAAACTTTTGCGGTATGCACTTTTTTAACCCTGTACACAAAATGCCATTAGTTGAAGTGATTCGAGGCAGTAAAACATCTGAACAAACGATAGCCACCGTGGTTGAGTTTGCAAAAAAAATGGGCAAAACACCAATCGTAGTCAACGACTGTCCGGGCTTTTTTGTCAATCGAGTTCTGTTCCCATATTTAGCAGCTTTCAATCAACTTATGTTTGATGGCGCCGATTTAGCCACTGTCGACAAAGTGATGGAAAAGCGCTTTGGTTGGCCGATGGGGCCAGCGTATTTATTAGACGTGATAGGCTTAGATACTGCTTTTCATGCGCAATCTGTTATGGCAAAAGGCTTTCCTACCCGCATGCCAATGCCAAGCGATAACTTGCTTAAAGTGTTGGTTGATGCTCAGCGGTTGGGGCAAAAGTCTGGCAGTGGTTTTTATCGCTACGAGTTGGATAATAAAGGGAAATTACAAAAGCGGCCAGATGACTATATAGCAACTCACTTGCAGCAAGCCGGTGTGGTTCAGCAAACCTTTAACGAGCAACAAATTATTGACCGACTAATGATGCCAATGATCAACGAGTGTATTTTATGCCTCGAACAAGGCATTGTAGCGAGTGCCGAAGAAGCTGATATGGCGCTGATTTATGGTTTAGGCTTCCCGCCATTTAGAGGGGGAGTATTCAGGTACTTGCAACAATTAGGGCTGAAAAGCTATATCACCCGCGCAAAAAGTTATGAGCACTTAGGGCCTGCGTATCAACTCAGTGATAGTTTGCTCGACAAAGCAAAATCGAATCTACAATTTTTAGCGACCAAATAGCGAGGCAAATAACATGAATACCAAAATTCAAGAAGTTGTGATCATTGACGCTATTCGTACCCCAATGGGTCGCTCAAAAGGTGGCATATTCCGTAACGTAAGAGCTGAAGACTTATCAGCACACGTAATGAGCAGTTTATTAGCCCGCAACCCTGAAATCGATGCAAAAGACATTGAAGATGTGATTTGGGGTTGCGTTATGCAAACCCTTGAGCAAGGCTTTAACATTGCACGAAATGCGGCTTTATTAGCGGGTTTACCAAAAACCGTTGCTGCGGTAACAGTAAACCGATTGTGTGGCTCCTCCATGCAAGCCCTTCACGATGCGGCTAGAGCGATTATGACAGGCATGGGAGAGGTATATATAGTTGGTGGCGTCGAGCATATGGGCCATTTACCTATGACCCACGGCGTAGATTTTCATCCAGGCCTAGCAAAAAACACCGCCAAAGGCGCGGGATCCATGGGCCTAACGGCTGAAATGCTTGCAAGAGTGCACAAAATAGGCCGTGAACGCCAAGACGAATTTGCTTGCCGTAGCCACCACAGAGCGCATCAAGCCAGTGAAAACGGCAATTTTTCCGATGAAATTGTCCCAACCTATGGACATGATCAAACCGGCAAGTTGATACTCGCGAATAAAGATGAAGTCATTCGGCCAGAAACCAATATGCAAGCACTCGCTAGCTTGCGACCTGTTTTTGATCCAGTATCTGGCTCAGTCACAGCAGGTAACGCATCAGCTTTATCCGATGGTGCATCAGGCCTACTGGTTATGTCAGCTGCAAAAGCTAAACAACTAGGGTTAACTCCAATTGCGAAAGTGAAATCAATGGCAGTTGCGGGTTGCGATCCTTCAGTAATGGGTTATGGTCCAGTACCGGCTACATTAAAAGCACTGCAACGTGCAGATTTAAGTGTTGAAGACATAGATTTATTTGAACTTAATGAAGCTTTTGCCGCCCAGTCATTGCCTGTGATTGATGATTTAGGGTTAACAGATGTTATGGATGAAAAAGTCAATCTACACGGCGGTGCCATTGCGTTGGGCCACCCGCTTGGGTGTTCAGGCGCACGAATCAGCACCACGCTACTCAATTTAATGCAGCAAAAGGATGCGCGTTATGGGCTAGCCACTATGTGTATTGGTTTAGGCCAAGGTATTGCCACTGTATTTGAGCGCGCCGAATAAATTTGTGTAAGCTTGGGTTAACATTTGCCACCCGAAACAAATGTTAACTCAATCGCTTTTTTGCCATTTTCCTGCAATTGTCAAAAAGTCTTACTGGTAAATTAGTTACAATCCAATACAATTAAAACAAAGCGCGATATTGAGCACTGCGCTTCACTCTTTACCCCATTTATAAAGAAAAAGGGATCTACAATGAAAACACAGAACAAATTTAAACTAGCACTTTTAGCTTCGTGTTTAGCCACAGCAACCAGTGCCCAAGCAGATATGATTTTAGGCTTATACGCTGGTGCACATTACTGGAACATTGAGCCAGAAGGTCAATTTGGTACCAAAGAAGATGACCAAGAATCCTTTGATTTTGATTCAGCAAGTAACGCTTCTTTTTACGTTGCTTTAGAGCATCCAATTCCATTAGTGCCAAATATTAAAGTTCGCCGAAATCAAATGGAAGATTTGTCTGGTAATGGCCAAATTGAAGGTGAATTCGAATTCGCAGGTGAAACTTATCAAGCTGATACAGATGTGGTCGTAGATGCTGATTTAACCAATACAGATTTTATGCTGTATTACGAAATATTTGACAATGGTTTAGTCAGTTTTGATTTTGGCCTAAATGTAAAACATATAGATGCTTATATCAAAGCGACTGGCACAACCTCTTCTGGGAATGGTTCTCAAACTGAAACCAGTGAAGAAGAATTCAGCGGTTATGTCCCTATGGGTTATGTTGCTGGTGCCGTTGGTTTACCATTAACAGGCTTATCTGTTTATGGTGATATGAGTTTATTGTCAGTGGGTGACCATAGCTTAAGTGATTATCAAGTGGGTATCGCCTATGAATTTATCGATAACCTAGCAGTGGATATGGAAGTACAAGTTGGTTACCGCAGCTTCGCACTTGAATTAGATGACTTAGAAGGTATCTATACAGATTTAGACTTTAAAGGTGTCTATGCTGGTTTACAAGTGCATTTCTAAAACTGCACCTGTCGCTTAGCCCAATAAAAAAACGCCATTCAGGCGTTTTTTTATAGCTGGAACTTACTCAAAAAACAGCATAAAATTTATTGCTCAACTGCTGCCGAGCTTGCTGCGGCGATTGCCACTTCTGTTTGCTGCCACGAACTTTCTAGCTCATCTTGATCTATCGCTTTGACACGATAACAATAGGTACTGCCCGCGACCACATCTGAATCTGTGTGCTTTTGTTGGCTTGATACAACAACAGCCAACTCACGCCAACTATTACAACTAGCTGTTGCTTTTTCAACAACATAATTACTGATGTCAGACTCAGCATTTGCATTCCAAACTAACTCAACAATGCCGCTGTTTGCTGACGCTTGCAACCCTTTAGGAGCTGACGGTACAGGTTTGGTCGTTGCGCCTATAATGCGGGTACGACCGCCCTCTGCATCATAGGTATTATAGGCAGAAATTGCATATTCATACTCTGTCCCATCGTTAAGCTTACTGAATAACGAACCATCATCAATATAGGTATTAATCGCAATATCTTTAATGGTTTTGATCCGTTCCATCTTACCTTCATCGTTTTTGCGATAAATGTAATAACCTGCCACATCACTATCTGTAATTGATTGCCAAGTTAATTGTACCTGCTTAACTAACCCTGATTGTACTGCAAACGATTTAGGTGGTGATGGTAACGACTTAGTTTTAGCGGTGACCGCTTCTGAAGCGGGCGTTTCAACAAATCCATCTATCGCACTGATTTGATACTCATAAGCCGTAGCATCGGCTAATTTTTTGTTGTCTAAATATTCTGTCGTCAACGGACTGTCTATCTGCACTAACTTATTCCAATCTTGGCTACCTTGTTTACGGCGATATATTTGATAACCAGTGACATTTTGTTGCTCATTCCACGTCAGCAGAATTTGTCGCAGCATTTGATCTTTTTTAACGCTCAGCTGCAAAGTGGCAGGATTGGTCACCACTGAAGAATAAACTTCCGCACTTTGTAAACCAGCTTGGTCTTGAGAAATTAATTTATATTGTGTTTGCGCATACGGCTTGAGTTCTTTATCAACAAAACCAGTTGCATCTGCTGGCAGCACCGCAATCTGTTGCCAGTCTTGCTCATTCCACTTTCTAGATAAGATATAATTGGCGATATCGGCTGCGGTAGACGCAGGCCAACTAATGGTAATATCTTGCTGCCCAGCTTCGGCGCTTAATTGGCCAACACTTTTAGGCAAAGTTTTAGTGCTTGCACTTGCAACATAACTTAAATCACCGCGTGCACCATATTTATTGACTGCAGCAATGGCATAATGGTATTGCACACCATCTTTTAATTGTTTTTCGCCATCTCCATCAATAAATTCAGCGGTTTGATATCCTGGGATCTCATAAGCTAAGCTAAGCTGGTCCCCCTGCTGAAAGCCATTACCATCGTCTTCCATACGATAGAGTTTGTAGCCAATTAAATCAGGGTCTTGAATTGCATTCCAAGTCAACTTAACCGCTTTAACTAAACCACTCTGTGCTTGTAGGTTTTCAGGCCTAGCGGGTAAACCTTTAGTTTTGGCTGATACTATGTTGGACGGATCGGATTCTCGGCCATTATTGACTAAACTGACATAATATTCATATTCAGCACCATCGCGTAAACCCTGGCGATCGATAAACCTACGTACATCTGACTGCTCGACATCACCGACCCTTTGCCAAATGGTGGTACCAAGTTCGCGACGATAAATATAAAAACCACCTTTACTGCCTTCCACCTGCCAATCTAGTTCGACTTGCCTTAACAAGTTATCTTGATGAACGGATAAATTTGGGGTTCCAGGTGAAAAAACCACCTCAGTCCCACTTAAAGGACTTTCATAACCTTTGCTATTAACTGAAGAGACTGAATAACTGTACTGCTCACCATCTTCAACATTATTCTTATCTGTAAAAGAGTAACTTAATTTAGGTTCATCGGTATTGAGCGTTAATGTACCCACATGCAACCAATTACCGCCCGACGATCGTTTTCGGTAAATTTTATATTTACGGATTACGTGGCCTTTGATTGGATTATCTAAATTCGGCACAAAAGTGACGGTTGACTGTTTGACACCAGTATCAACCGATAAAATCGTTGGTGTCAGCGGGCGCAGTTTTATCGATTTGTCGATATAGGTAATCTGTTGAATTGATACATCTTCAGCTTGTTCACCTGTTGATTTTTCGACAACTGCCAATTTATAAAAATAGCTTTTGCCACTTTCAACTTGCGAGTCTAAATAACTGTTCGCTTGCAGCGACGCTATCTGAGTATATGGGCCTGTTTCAGCTTCTCCTCGATACAAATTGAAAATTTCAATGGTTTCGGGCTCAATGGCACGCCAGCTAATTTCAACGCCGCCTTGCACGACTTGGCTGATAAACTCAGATAAATATTGTTTTTTCATTTCAGCCTGAGCAGCTTGTGCTGCCAAGGCAATTTTAGCTTCTGCTTTTGCATCGACTAAGCTTTGAGCCATCGCTTTGATTAAAGTATTCGCAAGCGCTGGGCCTTTATCATTGATGTCATTGCGTCCACTAAAGGATATTTTCCACTCTTTTGCCAAACGCTCGTGAACTATATCTATCATGCGAATTTCTGTAGCGATGCCATTATCTGACATTTGCACACTACCAAAAATCACAAACTCAACTCCAAGCGCTTTGCCAATATGAACAGCATCCTCATCGGAATTGCCCATAGAGAGGCCTTGACGAAACAGCTCAGATTCCATATCGCGACGAGACATCATTTGCACTTCACCACGTTTGTCTAAGTTAGACCGCAATGCAAATTGAATATCACCATCAAAACCAATGGAATCTATATCGAGCGGCTTTAAATTCAATAAAGCTGTATTGTAAGCCGCCCAAAGTGGTGTTGCGCTTAAACAAACAAGCAACAACACAACACTTTTTAGCTGTTTAATCATAACTCACTTCCTATTTAGAACTTATAGTTCTTAAATACTTTTTCAATGTACTGCATAGATTTTTCACTGATAGGCGAGTTAACTGACTTCACTTTTTCATCGAAGATCGCATCAGTAAACTTCTCAATCGCTGGAATTAGCTCTTGTCGGCGATTTAACAGCTCTTCACCCTGCTGGAAATATTCTTTTTCCAAGTTCATCAGAGGCTTCAACACCTCACGCGCCAATTGATCAACCACGTCACTGGTCATTGACTGAAGAATTTCGGTATCTGTTGGTACTTCCATTGGATCAAACTTAATGCCCGCATCATCAATCCCAGCATTAGCACTGTCTTCTTCGATTTTCTTTCGCTCTAATGTTTCAACACTGGTATTCACCCCTGTTGCAACGTCTACGATACGATATGAAATTTGGATAAAACCAACTTTTTTCTTGTTTTGTACCTCATAGTCTTTCACTGCAAACTTAGGTACTTTGATTTTAGCAACAGGCGCTGTACGTAACTCTTCTTTACTTGGTTTAGGGTTACGCGTTTTCCAGTTCAAGTATTCAATGTTATCTTCAATCACTTCACCGATTTGATAACGAGCCGTTTTATTTGAGGTAGACGAAGTTTCATCAACCTTAAATAATAATACACTGCCCATAATAGCGATATCGATGCCATAAATACGGCCCATTTCTTTTGCTGTATTTTCAGAAACAACCCCGATTTGACCAAGCTTCATCTCTTCGAGAATCGATTTTAAGTTTTCACGTTCAAGGATGTTGATATCTTTAGAGGCGTTGTTGAACAAGTACGAAATCAAGTTGTTTGCAATCATGATACCCGCATCGTCATTATTTGACGGGCTTCTAAAGTCAAACACCGCAATGGATTTTCGTACTCGGGTGTAAATTGCATCTTCAACTTTTTGTTTTTTACTAAATAAGTCTTCAAATTCAGGGTTAACTTCCTGCAATTTGTTATACCAATAGTAAGCTGAACCATAGCGATCGTCTTCAATAAAACGCTCTACTTCTTGGTTGATCTTTGCCGACAAAAACGCTTGCAAAGCTTTTTGTTGTACATTGTTATCAGCAAACGAGTATTCTTGCGTTTGTTTGTAAGTTTCAACCGCTTTGAATAAATAACCTTGCGAAATATATGCATTTGCTTGGTTAATCAACTGCAACTCTTTGTTAACACGCACACGTTTTAACTTGCTAACGAGCTCTGAATCAAACTGGTCAAAATCCAACGCTTTCAAATAATAATCTTCAGCAGCTACCCAATCGTTATCAACTTCAGCTTTGGCTGCTTTTTTCAGGTAATAATCTTTATTATTATTCTGCTCAGCCAACTTAAGTAAGTTGTTGGCTTGGCTTAAAGATGGGTTTAACTGCAATGCACCTTTTAACAAAGCAACTGCACTTGAGATATTATCCGCTTTTAATTCCGCAGTACCTTGCTGTAAAAGTGAATTTGCACCTTCACTTCGAGCAGTTGTTAACAACTGCATAGTCTGCTCGTAGTTTGGATAAATCGATTGAACATCTTTTAAAACTGCATTAGCTTTTAGCCAATCTTTATTGGTTGCATGCTCAACACCTTGCTGGTATTTGGCTGACACTAAAGCTAAAAAGTCAGTTTTAACTGAATCTAATTGACTAGATAAACCAATTGCTTTAGTACTGTCATACTTTTTAACCAGCTCAATTTTCTCTTCAGCTTCATCAATTTGCGAAATCGTTAGCGGCTGTGTCGCTAACAGATCGTCGGTATCTTGAGCCAATTGTCCAACCAATTTACTGGTAATGTCTTTAAGCTTGTTGCGATACTGCGTATTATCAGGCTCTTTTTTCAAAGCCTGTTGCATATATTGAATCGCTTGCTGATATTTTTGAGCCTGGCTCAGTTTTAAACCTATGTCGTATTCTTGCTGACCACTGGCTCCACAGCCAGCTAAAATCAGTGCAGATAAGACTAGCGCCGCCTTTTTCATCTTTTGCTCCTGAAGTTACTGAATTTTTATTGTTAATTGATTGCCAGCTAAACTGACCACTTTTGCATGAAAATGCCGTTGAGAAAACACTGCCGACTTAAACTCATCTGCTAGCTGCTCAGGCCATCCTCTGTATTGTAACTGATACTCTGTTTTAGCTGATTCGTATTGAACCAACTCAATGTCTTTGACTCCTGCCAATGTGCTCTTAATTGCTTTGACTACGCTTTGTGCTTGATCAAGTGAATTGAGATCTATGATATTGAGTTGTACATTACGTGCGGCATATTGCTCATCTTCCCATGAAGCTGTGAGCTTTTTGCGTAAATCTTTCCAAATATCTTTGACGATTATTTTAGCTGCGCGCTTGCTTGCCTTTGAGCTACTCGCGCCCGGAAGAGTTTTAATACCAGATGCAGTTGCCATTATTTTGCTGTCGTCCGCTCTAGTTAACCGAGCATTAATGGCTAACTCATTGGAAGTCAATTTCATGCCTTGATATTCACTTTGATTTTGCTGCTTAGCAACATTTAAGTGAATAACAAAGCCACCACGCAATTGAGTATCATTGGTTAGATCGTAAACTGGGAATTTATCATCCGATAATTGTTCGATTAAATAGTTTCTAACCTGCTCGGCAGACACTGCGTTTTTTTCAACACTGAAGTTATCAATAACCACAGTCACACGTGGCTTCTTTTGCCATTTTAACGCTTTTTGAAATTGGTCAACTTGATTAATTAATTCATCAACATCGGCTTCTGCTTGAATAGTGACTTCATATAATCCATCATCCGTTTTGCCTTCTTGTAACACTCGGTAGTTTTTCAACCGGCCACTGGCTGATGTCATTACTTGGTCACTAACCATCTGAAAATTTTCGACTAAGGTGCGAGATTCAATAATGGTGCCAACCGCCTGCTCAATCGCCGCGCGTTTGGCATTTTCAAGTGCGACTTTGTATGCTTGCGCCACTTTTCCGGGTTGGATATCAGCAACACCTTTGGCTACCACAACCTTTCCAGCATATACTTGAGCTGAAAAAGCCAATAGTAAACTTGCACATAATGCGATTAAATTGTGTAGATATTTTGAACTGGTCATCCTGATATCTAACTCCGTTTAATTACTTGATTCACTGGTGTAAAGTCTATCATCTATCTCAATTTTATGTAGAGGAAAGTTCACCTTTTGTGCGCTTGCACTCTGCAATAGCCAATGGTTGTCGAGTGTATTCATCAATTTTCGAGAAGAAATAAGCGTGTGTTCAACTTCATCTAACAGTACTGGTAAGTCAGCAACACCAAGCTCCACTGCTTGTATGACCGATTGTCCTTGCTTAGCCGTCAGCTCCACCTGACTCAATGCTTGAACAAGAGGCTGTTCAACACGGCGAGAAGTTTCACCCAACTCGCGTGATAATTTTTCGATCTGTTGCAAGCTTGTATCAAACTGCTGGATTGCTTGCGGTAAAACATTAGCAGACTGTTGCAAACTTTGAGTTAATTGATCTGCTTGCTGCAAAGTGGCAGCAATATGCTGTTGGTTTTGCTCTATTGTTTGGGTAATTTCAGCTAGACTATCCACAATAGAGGTTAGCTGGCCGGCGATTTTCTCAACTTGCCATTGTTCAATTAACTCCTCAAACGAGGTAGGCTCAACTACTTTAACCAAACTTCGGTTGCTCAACAAGTTATTTGTATTTTGACTAGGTACAAAAGTTAAACCACTCCCAGATATTACTGTACTTAAGCCAAGTTTCGAATCGATTTGAATCAAACTTCCTTTTCGATAAAATTTTTGATAGCTACTATCTAACTGCATGCGAATTTCAACTTGACCACTGGGGGTTAACTCGACAGTTGAAACTTTACCAATTGACACACCAGACAAAGTAACGGGCGAATCAACAACGATTCCATAGGTCTGGTTAACGTGAGCTCTTAATTCAAATTTAAAGTTGTGCTGGGGCGCGCTGACTCGATTAAGGTATATTGCATATAAAACCAAAGCAATTGCTGTTAACACAACAATACCAAGCACTTTATCTTGCAAGCTTGTTTCAAATGCTTTGGGTTTAGCAAAACTCATGGCGATTCCAGAATAATTTTCTTATTTTCAATGCGATACACTCTATCAGCTATGCTATGACTATCACCTGCAGTTGTGGTCATTAACAAGCTTGCGCGAGTTTGGTTACAATAGTCTTTCAGTATAGCCAATATTTGTTCACGCATCGCTGGTGACATTCCTGATTGAAGCTCATCAGCCAATAATAACCTAGGTCGAATAACTAAAGCACGCGCTAAGTTAACTAGCCGTAGCTGCACATCGTTTAACTGATGAACGTCGTACTCCAATATACTCGCTATTCCCAACAGTTCAGCCACACTAGTAATGCGTTTAGCAACAAAGTCATTGTCAAAGTTTCTATGGTATTTCAATGGCAGTGCAATATTATTATACACGGTAAATAAACTAACTAAGCCACCACTTTCATAACAATATGCAACCTTGCGAAAGATTTTATCCGCTGGCATATGGCTTATTTCCTCACCATCGACCAGCAAGGTCCCACTTTGATATGGGACAATACCTGCACACGCCTTTAAAAAACTGGTACCACCATCCAAAACACCTGTCGATAAACAGACAATTTCGCCCTCAGCAATACTAAGCTGAGCATCTTCAAACAAGCTCAAGTCAGCAAAACCTAGGTAAAAATGTTTAACATCTAAACTCATAGCTTGTACGCCATTAAACTGAGCACGACGTTCAATGTAAAGAACGCAATCAGTTGTGCGGTTGTTGAGCTAGAAATCGCCCGACTGATATCAGTAAATCGACCGGCTACTCGTCCGCTAAAATGCAAGCTGATCAAGCCAACCATGCTGCCGCCAATTAATGCCTTTGATAGCGTAATAACAACTTCTAACGCAGTCACTTTGGCCAAAATTGCACTCAGAAAAACGGTAAACGACAGCGAGGGATCATCAAGTAAGATAACCAGATAAGCCGACGATATACTGACAGCATTAAAAAAGATAAACATTAATAATAATGACAAAGGGAATGCAAAGAATACCGGCAACAAAAAAATAAACACTGGACTCATTTGTTGTGCTTTTAATACTTCAAATTCATTGTAAAGTTTTAGATGACCTAATTCTGCGGTAATTGCAGTGGCTGAACGCGCAATTAGGATCACACCCGAGATTAACGGCCCCAACTCGCGAATAACCACAATCACAAAAAAGTTGGCGTAAAACTCAACCATGCTTTTGCCTGGTGGTAGGGCTGCGTATAGACGCGCCATCATCAACGAACCAATGATCAGCGCAATAGCAGTATTGATACCAATTGCGCGTACACCCGTATTATAGAGCTGGCGTTTAAACATCATCCAAAAGATTGTGCGCCTTGCTGGATGGATAAGGTGCCTTGATTCTTTAATCGTCAGAGCCAACAGTCCAGCAATATCTAAGAAGTAACTAAATAGACCTCGTAAATATGAGCCGAATAAGCCGATCATTTATTTGCCTTGTGGGCCGAGTCAAACCATTGCTGCATGGGTTTAAGCAATTTTGGTTGATGAGCCTGTGCGCTCGCTTGTGCCAGCGAAAAATACCATAAACTCAGCTGTTGGCTGTCGGCTTGGTGATGTAACTTACTCAATAAAAACAAACTGTCCGTCACTAATTGTGGCAAGTTATGTTTTTGGGCCAATGCCAAACTCGTGGTTACGCTGTGGATATTCGATTGGCTATAACCAAGTTGGTAATGCAAGATTGCGGCATCAAGTGGATGTGTTTGTTCGATACTCTGCAAATGTTCGGATAACCGAGTATAGTCCTGTTGATAATATGCTAGATAAGCCTGCTGGCGTTTATCTAACTTCATCAAGGCAATTTTTTGTAACAACAACTCACTCGGTTGCAACTGATACTCTGATAACAAACAGTCTGCATGATAAGCTAAATAGGCACGAACCACTGACAATTTTTTGCATTGCTCAATCGATTGTGCAGCCAATGCTTGTTGCTGATGCCTTTGATATGCATCCACCAAACGTAAATGACTTTTGATTAAATACTCAACATCGGCAAATTGTGCGAAAGTCTTCTGCAATCTAAGCTGCTTCGAAATATATTGCTCAAGCGTGTCAGTCTGCTGACTGTTATTAAAGTCACTACGAGCTGTTTGTAAATTTGGATGCAGAGTTGGCGTTGATGAGCAAGCGGTTAGCATAATCACTAACAACATCAAGGCGTTTAATCTAACTTTCCTCAGCCATTCGTTTTGCATCACTTTTTAGCATCCTAACAAAAGTTTCTAGGTGATCTGGGCGATTAACGTATTCTTCAAGAATCGCTATCGATTCTTCGAGAGTTTTATGCCTGAGCATAAACGCCATACTCTCTCGCAATGGTTTCAATTCATTTGAAGAAAGCTGAATTTCTAATAAATCGGCAAAATCATCAAAATCATTTGCCAAAAACAATTTTTTACTGTGTACTCGAAAACGCCATCGAGCGACTCGCGCCCCGATTGAGTTTAGGGTTGTCCCCAACCAAATACCGATAACCAATACAATAAAGTCACCAATTTTGTCACGGGCTACAGATTTCCATTCTTGCGAGAGAACACTTTCAGACAACTCGGAGGTTGTTCTAATCTCTTCAATATACTTTTTCGCAACTGTATTGAGAGGATTTAAATTGAGTGCCTGCATAAATCTAGCTTCTGCTGGCTCAAACTTCTTGGCCAAATACAGAGCTTCACCCTGCAAGGCATAAATCATGTCATTGTCTGCATATCGTTTCAGCGCTTGCGCAGTGAGTGCCTGCGCTTTTTCAAACTCACCTGCTTCAATATATTTTTGTGCCTGCACTACAACTCTTTTTTCCGACTTTAAATACTTTTCATCAACTGTAGCTTGCGCATTAGCACTAACACTGACAAATACCCATAACAAACAGATAATTCGGTAGATCATTTAGTCGGCCACCACAACCATAACGCCAGCATTGTGCATTACTTGATAGATGGTTTTGTTATTCTGTAAAATTTTTGCTTCTGCATCACCGATTACAAGATCGGACTTTCTCAGCTTATAGGTTTTTTTGGCTTTTACTATCATGGGTTTAATCGCAACTCGAGTATTTCTGATTGCATCATCTACATCAAAATCATATGAAACAGGACGTTTTTTAACTAGGTCGTCATACGAGGTGTCATCATTGGGATAAATCACTTCACCACTTTCGCTACGAATGGTTGGCACTGCAGCGATTTCAAAGTCAACTACGCTGCTTGCATCAATTAACAGCCCAGTGAAACTTGAGGTATTTTCAAATTCTCGAATAAAAAGGTTCAATTGTTCAGCAGCTTTATCAGCACCTTGTAAAGTTAACCAATGGGCCATTTTTTTGGTGAATTCAGCCTCTTCGGCAGTGGTTATCACAAATGGTTGCGGAGCTGCATGCGCTTGGGCAATAAAATTCAAATTAAGTGATTGCTTAAAAGTCGACCATTGATGATTTATTTTTGCATGATATAGCTCAAAACCAGACAATCCATTTGCAGTTGAAGTTAACCCACTATGACGAGCCTTATCTTTTGGAATAAAAGTTTCCATTAAATTACCGGCCATCGGCACTTCCATTGTGACTGTGGCAACATCATTTTGATAATGATCTTTAGTCATGATTGCCCCTTTAATCACAGCTTCTACCTGAGTGCGCACAGTATCACTGGCCAGTGTCATATCTTGAACTAATGTTTGAGAGTTAACCCTAACACCATTGACAATCTCGGCTAAATTTCGATATGCATCAAGTTGGGCGGCCCGCCGTGCCAGCAAACGCGCTTTTGAAGTTGCAATTTTATCTTGCGGTGCAACACCATAACCATGCGCAAAGATAGTCCCTTTAGACCAATTGATGCCACCATTCGCCGTTTGCTTAATCACTTCATCCGCGAAGACCGGTTGGCTGAATAAACAAGCCAAAGCAAAAAACAAGCTGTATTGAACATTTCGAGTAAATTTAAAAATCGCCATATGATGGTTAACCTCTATACCTCATCCCATTTAGCATAACGCTTTTTAGCTTTTGTCACCTTGTCTAAATAGCGTCGCGTCTCTAGTGCAGGTAAGTTAACGGAAAGATACTGATATACTTGCTCTGCTGATTGTTTATTAATAATTTTAGCTGCTTTGCTGAAATTTTTGCTATTTTTAGTAAATGTTTTTGCAACATTGCCTACCCCTGTGTTGTATGAGGCGACTGCACAATAGAAACGAGCGAGTGGATCTTTAACTTTGCGTAGATAACGGGTTGTTAATAAATCGAAATAGGCCACACCAAGTTCGATATTCTGTTCACTGTTATATAAATATTCAGGTTCAACGACACGCTTTTCACCGTAGACATGCCTGTATGCATCAATCCCGGCTGTGCGAGGAACCAACTGCATCAATCCAAATGCGGGTACTGGCGAAGTTGCTCTTGGATTAAAACTAGATTCAGTTTCGATAATGGCTAAAACTAGTGAAACTGGCACATTATATTTGTCTGAATAGCGTTTAATCACGCTAAAATTGCGTTGGATAAGTTCATTTTGATAGCCAGACAAAAACGGAATGTTGATTCTTATTACTTTGGCAGGTTGTTGTGCAACCTGAACAGTGCGAGTTTCAGCAACTGCATCTGTGGATTGACTAATTTGTTCGTCATCTATCGTGTTTTGCGCCTCAAGCTTTTCTAGCTCTTGTAACACTTGTTCGATTTGCTCATTCGAGACTAAATTATCTAATACAGGCTTATCAGTTTGTGCCGGCAAAGTGGCATTTGCGCGGTTGTGATTGTTCGCCTCTGCTTGCCTATCTGGTAGTTTAGCTAACTCTTGTTGAATTGCTCGCCCGAGTTGATCTTTGTCTTGTAAATGAGTAGTGGTGTCGGTGCGAGCGGTTGTTAGTGCTTGTTTTAACCTAAATACAACTTCTGAAACCGACTGGTTTGGTTGAATAACAGTTTCGATCGAAAGTTGCCCAGCTTCAAAATCCATCATACGTCGCGTTTGCATGTCTGGCGTATAATCGACCCATTCATGCGCAGATGGCAACTTAAGCTCTTGCGCGCCCCAATTTACTTCAATCTTATTGGATAAACCTTTAAGGGCACGCTCAACAGCTTGCTCGACGGCATTAAATCTGCGCTCTAATATAACATCGGTGCCAGCAAACTGTTTGTCTAACATTGCGTCTATTGCAGCGAAGTCGTCGTCAGCATCAGCAAAACCATCGTTTGCCGGCAAATGTACGGGTAACATCAAGTATACAGTGAGCGCCCCAATACCAATGATTTTATGTACGCTGTGCACATTCACCTCCCAATGTGTTATTTATACTTAGTGCAAGTTGTGAATTATTTTGACAATATCACTAAGATACCATCCATTGAATGACGCTCAACATTGGCTAGTATCGCAGCTGCATCCTCATTCGATACCACTAAATCACTTCCATTAATGGTACGTTCAACTTTCACTGTCATTGGCAAAAAGCTATCAAACTCGCTGGCGTCTTGGCTCCAGACCAAAGATTTAGTTGGATGCTGCTCAAAATCTTTAGAAGACAAAACCAACTTGCCGTCGTTGGTAAATACCCTGGTCACTAAAGCCGCAGTATAAACTTGAGCGCTTGCATCAAGGATGAAAGCCGAATGAACTTGTTGAGGTTTATTTTCTGCAGGCGGCACATAGGCAGGCGCTGGTTCGGCTTCGGTTTTACTCGGTAACACATCAACCAAAGCTTGTTTTAAATTTTGTTTATTTCGACATTGGGTAGATTGGGCGTTAATACAAACCCCAACGGTAACTTCGGCAACATAGGTGCCATCTTCTTGTGAAAGCTTTGAATCAACTATAAATGCGCCTTCTAAAGTTCCTTTAACTCGAGTGGCAATAACATCAGAAGTCACTTCATAATCTTCAACTGTCGTCCCTGCGGTTAAACGAATACCCCTAATTTGTTCCGCTAGATTCCGTTGAGCATCGACCTGAGCAGCTCGTTTAGCCATAAATCGCGCTTGGACCTTATTCGCGACTTTGCTCATGTCCACAGTTCCAAAGCCCGTTGCTTGCATAATTCCACTTTGAAATGCTTGATTATCCGCTTGCGCGTTAAAACTCACGGCAGATAAGCTCACCAACAAACCTGCAATAAACGATTTCATACTCTAATTCCTTGTCAAAAATATTGAATTATCTTAAGTGTAATTCAATTAAAGCCGTGATACAGCTTTGAAAAACAAAAACGCCATAAAACAATGAACCCAATCACAATATCAGTGTTTTAGCGAGTTCCGTACACCACCATAGTTTTACCATGAGCTTCAATTAATCCTTGCTCTTCAAGGTTTTTCAGCACTCGGCCAACCATTTCTCGCGAACAACCAACAATTCGGCCTAATTCTTGTCGAGTAATTTTTATTTGCATACCATCTGGATGCGTCATCGCATCTGGCTGTTTGCACAAATCTAACAAAGCCGCAGCAACTCGCCCTGTAACATCTAAAAAGGCAAGGTCGACCACTTTTCGTGACGTGTCACGCAAACGTAATGCTAACTGCCCTGACACCCGAAATAGTATTTCCGGATGTGATTTACACAAATCCTTAAATTTATCATAGGTAATTTCTGCAACTTCACACTCACTACGAGCTTTAACTGTTGCACTGCGTTCTTGACCATCAAACAAGCCCATTTCGCCATAGAACTCACCAGGGTTTAAGTAAGCAAGTATTAACTCACGTCCTTCTTCATTTTCAATACTAACAGCTACTGACCCTTCTAATAACAACGACAAAGTTTCGGGTTTGTCGCCTGCACATATAATCGTGCTCTTAGCTGGATAACGCTTTCGAGTAGAATGTTTTATAAAAGTTTGCAACTCTTCATCGTTGGCTACATGGTATGGTATACTCATGGCTTTGCTCTCTTATTCTAATTGTGAACTTGTCGACACTTTTCCATTACTTTTTATATCATACAGTGAATTAAAGAAAAATCACTTACGTTTGATAATTAATCTGTCATACAATAATCATGCTCTCGTTGTACACTGCATCGCTCGTGGAAGGACAATCTTTAACCATTACCTTAAACCATACCTTAAAGTGTGAGCAAAGGCACAACCCCAATTATTTTTAACTCAAACAGGAGCCTGTTATGGAACAAGTCTTAGACTGGTACAATAACAATCAAACTCAAATCAATGATTACCTTATCAACTTTGTCACTGCCGTATTAATTTTTTGGATCGGTGGAAAGATAGCACGCTATGTTGGCTCTTTGAGCAACAGAATGCTGCAAGCTCGCGGTATCGACACAGCAGTTGCAAGCTTTGTTGCTAGCTTAGTCAATGCGGTAATTTTTGCAGCAGTGATTATCGCAGCGCTTAGCCAAGTTGGTATTGAAACTGCAACCTTCGTCGCAATTCTTGGTGCTGCCGGCTTAGCGATTGGTTTATCGCTACAAGGTTCATTGTCTAATTTTGCTTCAGGTATACTCATTACCGTGTTCAGACCCTTTAAAGCAGGTGATTTTGTAGAAGCCGGTGGTGTATCGGGTGTGGTTAAAGAGATTCAAATTTTTTCGACTATTCTAACTACCCCTGATAATAAATATGTAGTTTTACCAAACGCACAAGTCACTGGTGGCGCAATTACTAACTATTCTCGCCATGAAACTCGTCGCTTAGACTTAGTTGTGGGTGTTAGTTATGCAGCTGACTTGCAAAAAACTGAAGAAGTACTTAAATCCGTTTTGGATAAACATGAGCTTATTTTACCAGAGCCTGATAAATTAGTCGCCGTTGGCGCATTAGCTGACTCTTCAGTTAACTTTAATGTTCGAGCATGGGTAAAAACTGCCGACTACTGGACAGTCTATTTTGATTTAAACAAATCAATAAAGCTTGAACTAGACAAAAATGGTATTGAAATACCTTTCCCACAAATGGATGTACATTTACACAAAGATAACGCATAAGTTTAGGAGTTTTTATGAATCGCATTTTTCAACTAGCAGCGATAACAAGCGTTTTAGCGTCAAGCAATGTATTTGCTCAAACACCCGCAGAAGGTGAATTTGAGCTTGGTATCATTGTCACTTCAGGTAATACAGAGACCACTTCACTTAAAGGTAAAGTTGCCTATAAACATGAGCTTGAAAACTGGAGTAACCAATATCAGTTAGAAGCTTTATACAAAAAAGATGATCTAGACATTGACACCGATGGGGACAATGTCGCCGATACAAAAGTTTCTGAAACAACGGCACAAAAGTACTTTTTATCAGGCCAAGGTGATTATAAATTAAATGACGAACATTCCGCTTTATTTGTATTTGCTTCATATGAAGATGACAAATTTAGTGGTTATGATTACCAAAGCACAATTGCTGCAGGTTATTCTGATCAACTGTTTGGTAACGATACTTCGTACTTTAAGTACAACATCGGTCCTGGTTATAGCTTCAGTAAAGTGGACTCAGGTGAAAAAGCTGAAACTGCAGTGCTGCGTTTAGCCGCAGAGTATCAATACAAATTTAGTGCAAATGCAAAATTCACCCAAAAGCTAAGCACAGAAGCTGCGCTTGAAAGTGGCAAAAACACTAAAACTAAATCTGAGTCAGCTATTTCAGCAAATTTGATGGGCAGTTTAAGTATGAAAGCCGCTTATACTATCACCCATAATAGTGAAGTACCTGCAACAAAAGAAAATACTGATACGACAACCAGCATTACCTTTGTCTATTTGTTCTAATCTGTTGATTCAAAAACAGGCACTAAAAAGGCGCGGTTAAACCAGCGCCTTTTTTGTCTATGGCATTATCCTGAGCACAGGTTAAATACTTGAATCAGGCTCTATTAATAAAATCTGTTTGCGTACAACCAAATACGAACCAGATAGACCCAGCCCCATGCTCATCAGCAACAAATTGATCATTTCTGACACGGATAAACCTGCTAGCCTAAAATCAGATTGATATAAATCGGCAATGGTGACAATAGAGCCAGATAAATAATACAGCATCAGCTCAATACTCAACCAAGCAATCAATCCACCAAAAAAACCATACCACAAGCCCGTAAATAAAAAAGGTCGCTGGATAAACCCGTCGGTGGCACCAACCAGTTTTAATACTTCAATTTCTTCTTTGCGATTGATAATTGATAAACGAATGGTATTTCCGACAATCAACACCACAGAAATACATAACAACAATCCTAAGCTGCCCATGGTATCTTTAATTAGATTTAAAACGGCATTAAGCCGCCGTAGCCACTCGATATCTAACTTACCAAATTCAACTTCTCGCATTTGCTCAAATTCAGTTAATAGATCTGCTGCTGGAGAAGCAAATGCATAGTCAGCAAGAGGCACGACAATTAATACATTAGGCAAAGGATTACTATCTAGCAGACTTAGAGCGTCACCAAAACCAGATAATTGCTCAAATTCAGACAGAGCCTGCTCATTGCTGACAAAGACAACTTTTTCAACTTTAGGGTGTAACTCCACCTGCTTAATGAAAGTTTGCAGCTGTTTTTCGGATAAATCTGTGTGCAAAAACAATGAAATCTCAGCGGCACTTTGCCAATGTTGTTCAACGCTCTGAGCATTTTTAGCAACTACATACATTATCGAAGGCAGGGTTAGACTGACACCCAATACTGCCACGGTCAAAATAGACGGGATAGGATCTCGCCAAATATCTCCTAATGCTGCGAGCCAATGGCGAATATTGCCAACAAAAAAAGCGATAACCTTAGCAAACAAACCTAATTTTCGTTGATTCGCGCCTGCAGCACCGCGCTGTTTGAATAATAGACTCATGATTCAACTCCATTTGCGCCGCTGGCTTCCAATCCGTCTTGCACCATACGGCCTCTAGTTAGCGTTAAGGTTCGATACTTCATACGAGCTATCAAACCTAAATCATGGGTTGCGATTAACACACTGGTTCCGACAGAATTAAAGTCTTCGAATAAACGCATAATTTCTAACGATAACTTAGGATCTAAATTACCAGTTGGTTCATCTGCTAGGAGTATTGGGGGTGTATTTACCACAGCTCTGGCGATGCCAACTCGCTGCTGTTCACCACCTGACAACATATTTGGGTAGTACCGAGCTTTATCTAACAAGCCAACCTTGTCTAACGCGGTTTCAACACGTTTGCGAATTGCTTTTAACCCATACCCTTCAATCACCAATGGCAATGCAACATTGTCAAAAATTGTATTATCGCGCAGTAACCTATGATTTTGGAAAATCATACCAATGTCGCGGCGCACAAAAGGTATTTGTTTTCGGTTAACTTTGCTTAAATCGTGGCCATTAATAAACACATGACCAGCCGACGGCCTTTCCATTATCGATATCAGTTTGAGCAAGGTACTTTTACCTGCACCCGAGTGCCCTGTCAAAAAAGCCATTTCGCCTGGCTGAATGTGAAAGCTAATTTTTTGTAAAGCTTGCACCCCGCCTGAATACGATTTTGAAACTTGCTCAAACCGAATCATACAGTCCTCTGTAATCTGTTATGTTTTAGTTATTCTGCTTGCTCACTTTCTTCTTGAGCAAATAGCGCGTCAATAAAATCATTTGCAGCAAATGGGCGAAGATCATCAATTCCTTCACCAACACCAATGTACCGAATCGGCACCTTAAACTTATCTGCGATTGCAAATATCACCCCGCCTTTTGCTGTACCATCTAATTTAGTTAAGCTGATACCCGTTAAACCAACCGCTTCGCCAAACAATTTAGCTTGGCTAATTGCATTCTGACCTGTGGTTGCATCAACAACTAACATGATTTCATGCGGCGCCTCAGGGTCGATTTTTTTCATCACACGAACTATCTTTTTCAACTCTTCCATTAAGTGCGATTTATTCTGCAAACGCCCTGCAGTGTCAGCTATTAAAATATCAACATTTTTCGACTTAGCTGATTCATAGGCATCAAAAATTACTGACGCACTGTCGGCTCCAGTGTGCTGAGCAACAACCGCAATGTCATTACGCTGTCCCCAAACCTGCAATTGCTCAACCGCTGCAGCCCTAAAAGTATCACCTGCGGCTAACATAACTGATTTGCCTTGCTGCTGGTATTGTTTAGCTAGTTTCCCTATGGTGGTGGTTTTACCTACTCCATTCACTCCGACCATCAACATAACAAACGGGCCTTTGGCCTTATCAAATGCTAGCGGTTGTTCCACTTCTTGCAAAATATACTGCATTTGGTCTTTAACCACTGTATATAAGCTTTCTGCTTCTTTTAATTGTTTTTTCTCAGCGGATTCCGTTACTTGGTCGATAATCTTCATGGTGGTTTCTATTCCCACGTCGGCCATCAGCAACTGAGTTTCAAGATCCTCATACAATTCATCGTCAATTTTTTTCCCTTTGAACAATGAAAATAAACCACTGCCAATCGAAGCTTTGGTTCGGGTTAAACTTGCTTTTAAACGCGCGAACAGCCCCTTTTTCGGTTTTTGCTGTGGTTCTGGCTGCGCTAGCACTTGGGGCTCGGGTTCAGGCTCTGATACAACTTTTGCCGCTGGCTCAACCTCAACAACTTGCTCAATGGCTTGCTCTGTCTGTGGTGCACTCTCATTGTTTTGTTCAGTTTGAACCTGTGTTGTACTTGCCGTTTTTTCAACAACCTCAGATGCAACGGCATTGTCTTCAGATTGCGTCTGAGTTATATCTGCCTTTGACTCGTTTGTTTTCTGAGCTTGCTCTGTTGTTTTTGATTCGGATTTACGCCCAAACCATCCAAATAAACCTTTTTTTTGACTCATTTTGGCTAACTTTCTCTTTAAAAAATCGCGTTGAATATGTCGGAAACTGGCTCTAACACCCTGCTTTGGGGTAAAATATCATTTTTCCATCAAATTTAGACACTAATGGTATCACGCCCAGCCCGCAGACAAAATAAAGCAAATCGTAAAGCAAGCAAGAATACTGGTGCTGTACGGATAATTTCTGGTATGTTCAAGGGAAAAAAGCTGCCCGTGATGGATATAGACGGTTTGCGTCCAACAACCGACAGAGTCAAAGAAACCTTATTTAACTGGATTATGTTTGATGTTGCAGGTGCTAACGTACTCGATTGTTTCGCTGGCTCTGGTGCACTGGCTTTTGAAGCGTTATCTAGAGGAGCAAATCAGCTAACCATGTTAGAGCTGTCGAACTCTGCAGCTAACCAGCTTAAGCAAAACTTGGCCTCATTAAATGTGACCAATGATGTCCAATGTCAAATTATTACAACAGATAGCCAAAAGTATTTGGCCAATCCTGCAACTCAACAGTACGACCTAATATTCATTGATCCACCTTTTCGGAAAAACTTATTAACACCTTGCTGTGAGCTGCTGAGTCACAATAATTGGCTTGCAGCCAATGCTTTTATCTATGTTGAACATGAGAAAGAGTTAACCTCATTCACCCCACCAGAAAATTGGCAGTTATTAAAGAGTCAATCAGCTGGCCAATCTTGTTACCATTTGTACCAATACCAGCCTCAATAAGCTGAATTAACGCTGTTTTTATGCTCAATAATAGCTTTACTACCCCACAGCCAAAAGCAAGTTAAAAAATTTTCATAAAAACTTAAAATATTGAGCGACATTTAATCAATTTAGCTGCTACAATGATTTCTGCGGTTTTTCGCAACTGAAAGGTTGTCAGATCCTGTGGCAACTTAGTTTTATTTTGTAAGAGAAAAAAATGTCAAATCAAGTTATCGGTACAGTAAAGTGGTTCAATGATGAAAAGGGTTTTGGATTTATTGAGCAAGAAGGCGGCAAGGACGTATTTGTTCACTACAGTGCAATTCAAACATCAGGTGGACGCAGAACCTTGGCTGAAGGCCAACAAGTAACTATGACTGTTACTCAAGGTCAAAAAGGTCCTCAAGCTGAGAACGTTGTACCGGCTTAATTTACCTGTCAACTAATTGATACCGTAAAAAGCCGACATCAGTCGGCTTTTTTGTGCCTATACATTAATAGCCCTTCCTGAAGCTTCTTCCCATAGTAGAGCTAAATCAATATAAATTGCGAGTATCAGAGCCATTTATGCTGCGTTAAGTTGGCTTGATATAGAACCACTATGTCTGTGCCAACTTGCCTTACCTAAATGGCTTTTATCTCCTGCTGATTATCGCTATTAATATTGATTTAGATCTATAATACCGACCATTAATTTATTCCCTCAAAGGAGTTTGCTTTGGAAAAGCAGTTGGAAAAAGTTTTGTATGCTACACGTTGGTTATTAGCACCGATTTACCTCGGGTTAAGCTTGGTTTTAGTCGCCTTGTCGATTAAGTTTTTCCAAGAACTGTTTCACCTAATGCCACATATTTTTGCAACCAAAGAGACCGATTTAATATTGGTCACACTTTCTCTAATCGATATGGTGCTTGTTGGTGGGCTGCTGATCATGGTGATGTTTTCAGGCTATGAAAACTTTGTCAGTAAAATTGATATTGAGGAAGGCAATGAGAAGCTCGGTTGGTTAGGTAAAGTGGACTCTGGCACTCTTAAAAACAAAGTTGCCGCGTCTATTGTCGCCATTTCTTCAATTCATTTATTAAAAGTATTTATGAATGCGGACAACATCGAAAGCGAAAAAATGCTCTGGTATGTCATCATCCATCTGACTTTTGTCGTTTCTGCATTTGCTATGGGCTATTTGGATAAGATTACTAGGCATAGCCACTAGGGTAGCTAACTAAGCTACCCTCAAGAGCAATAACCCAGTGAAACTAAAAATATCCCAGCGCTTTTAGTTTCAATATAGCCGCGACGCTAATGGCGTCGTGAATCTTTCCTGCCAATACCAGTTCGTACACCTGCGATAACGGCATTTTAGTCAACTGTAGTTGCTCTGTTTCTTCTGGCTCGGCTTCCCCTTCGGTAAGGCCAGTCGCAACATATACAACCGCAGTGTCATCCGTTGAGCTATTCGACAATGACAATTCCATAAATGGCTGTAACTTGTCAGCAACTAAACCGGCTTCTTCTTTTAATTCGCGCAATGCGCAATCTTCAGGTTTCTCACCTTTTGGACAACCGCCTTCAATAATTTCCCAACTGTAAGACTCCAATGGATAACGCCATTGGCCAACCAACCAAGTGTTACCGTGCTGATCAATAGGGACAATACCCACTGCTAAATTTTGAAACTCGACCACACTATATATACCAGGTGTATTGGCGGGCGTAGTCACTTTGTCTTCTCTAACTCTAATCCATGCATTGGCATAAATTTCTTGGCTACTATGCACCAGCCAAGGATTCGACTCATCGGTTAATTTTGATGTCATTGCTTTTCCTTTTAATCACTCACACAGTTTCTGCCGGCTTTTTTAGCTCGATACAGCGCTTCATCCGCAATTTTTAAACAAGCGTCAAAACTGCCATACGATTTATTACTGACACAATAACCTAAACTAATGGTTACATTAACAACTTGTTTGCTCGACTGCGCACTCGTTTTACGATTTTTTTTGCTTTGACTTGCGCGAGTTTTATCTCTTACAACCATATCGTATTCGGCAATACTTTGACGCAATCGCTCTAGCTCGGCAACCACTTTAGTTTGTTTGTGACCTTTAAATACCAAGGTAAACTCTTCACCGCCATAACGAAATACCCTGCCACCTTGACCAACTTGGTTCAGTCGGCTAGCCACTAATTTTAAAACTTGATCACCAACATCGTGGCCATAGGTGTCGTTAAATTTTTTAAAGTGATCGACGTCAGACATGACAACGATATAATTGCGCCCGAGCGAAGATGCATATTGATTTAGTGCTCTGCGCGAAGGCAGGCCAGTTAACTCATCATAATACGCTAACCTATATGCATATTGAGCGACAAAGATAATGGCACATATGGCAACTGATAAAAAACACAAAGCAACCAGTTGTTGATTGCCAACCAATTGGCTAGATAACCAGCCCGCACACAGTAAAGAAATAAATACGCCTTCTTGCGCTTGGTTATAGCGCCAGCATGCAAGCAGGCTGAGTAAAATTACCAACAAGCAGACCGCCAAAACCGGGTAAGAGAAAAAAGGTTCAGGCAATCTGGCTTCAACTAGAAATGACAATAACTTGACTAACTGCGACGGAAACACTTGCCAACCAAAATAGTTTATCACCAGCGGACTAATGCCCACTAACATGATTAACCACCCCAGCCAGTGCCGTAAACTTTTATTGGGCAAACAAAGTGCCAAAATAACAGCCGTTGATATCGTCAGCAATTTAGTTACTTTTAGTAACTGACCTTCAACTGGCACATGGGCCAACCAATAGTCTAATTCCGGTAACATCGCCAACCCAAGCAAACAAGCAATGATCACTCTAATTTGGTTATATTGCGCTGCCAATCCAATCGCCAACAACAAGCTAACCTGAGGCAGCCATTCCAACGCTCGGTTCCAAGCACCAAATTGAAATAGATATTCGACATGTGCTAGGTAACTTAGGACAACTAAGGCAACCGGTATGAATAACGCTTTGATTACCATCTAATTCTTTCTATTCCTGTGTATTAATCTATCGCAGTATACTGAGTTCAATTAGAAAAAACACATCAATCCAAGACGCAGCCTAATTTATTCGCTATAGTTAACTGGTCGTACCATTCAATCATTATTTTTGGAGGGAACATGAGTGCCGTGTTAAAAGAGTTAATCGGGTTAATGTCTTTAGAGACTATCGAACAAGGTATATACCGCGGCCAGTCGCAAGATTTAGGCTTTGGTGCAGTTTTTGGTGGTCAAGTACTAGGACAGGCATTGGCAGCAGCGCAGCAAACGGTCACAGCTGAGCGTGATGTCCATTCTTTTCATTCTTATTTTCTTCGCCCTGGCGATGTTAAACATCCGATAATTTACAAAGTAGATGTCATTAGAGATGGCAAAGGGTTTAGTACTCGTAGAGTTGAAGCCATTCAACATGGTAAAACCATTTTTTACCTGACCGCGTCTTTTCAAATCGAAGAGCAAGGTGTCAATCACCAAGCTGAAATGCCAGACGTAGTCGGGCCTGAAGAGCTGATGAGTGAACTTGAATTTGCTAGGGCTAATCAACATTTGATCCCACAATCAGTTAGAGACAAGTTTACCTGCGACAAACCGATTGAAATTCGCCCAGTAGAACTAATCAACCCATTACAGCCAGAGGTTTTACCCGCTCACAGGCATTTGTGGTTTAAGGCTAATGGTGAAGTACCCGATAATATTGCAACACATAAATTTTTATTAGCGTACGCCTCTGACTTTAATTTTCTCGGAACGGCATTACAACCACATGGGCGTTCATTTATGGATCCGAAAATGCAAGTCGCAACCATAGATCACTCTATCTGGTTTCATCGACCATTTAAATTCGATGACTGGCTGCTGTACCAAATAGATAGCCCATCGGCATCTGGCGCTAGAGGGTTAGTAAGAGGGCAAATATTTAACCGCCAAGGGCAGTTGGTCGCCTCTTGCGTTCAAGAAGGTGTACTGCGTTTTAAATAAAGCCGTTTAGGTAACGGCTTTGCTTTGATAGCGCAGCTCGGGCCGCACATACCCTGGAATTTTGTCTAGGTCGACCTCGTCAATTTGCTCTGGATTTAAAAACTCTTTGGCAAACACTTTATAAATGCCCGAATCAACAAAAATATCAAATAAGTCGGGGTCGATATGATTATCTTTTTTCATAAAGCCCAATATTTTTAAGCACTGGCTTAATGATTTAGCGGGTTTATACGGTCTGTCAGCCGCAGTCAGCGCTTCAAAAATATCCGCTATGGCCATCATTCGTGCAGGCACCGACATTTGCTCTCGGGTCAATTGACGTGGATAACCTGTACCATCCATTTTTTCATGGTGCCCCCCAGCATATTCTGGCACTCTGCGTAGGTGTTTTGGAAATGGCAATGCTTCCAACATATCTATGGTGATTTCGATATGCCGATTTATTATGCTACGCTCTTCATTATTTAAAGTACCGCGTGCAATTTGCAAATTATATATCTCATCATCGCTGAGTAAGTTTTGCTGCTGACCACCAATGTTAACCTCTGCTTGATGACCAATCTCTTCAACTCGCTTTTGATCTTCTGGTGACATGAATTCGCCACCAATATTAGCTTTGCGTAAAAATTCGAAGTCATCGTTAAGATCTGCCAGCTTAGCATTCAATTGTTGCTGTAATTCTTGCGCATAGGCTTGTTTATTGGCGTGCAACGCTTCAATAATTTGTTGCTGATAGTCTAATTGAACATCTCGTTTGTAGATTTCAAATCGACTTTCAACTAAATGGATTCTATCCGCAATGGTTTCAAGCTTTGTCGCTTTATCCATCACGTATTCAGGCGTCCCGACCTTACCACAATCATGTAACCAAGCTGCAATATTGAGCTCGTACATGTCTTTGTCTGTCATCGAAAATTCAGATAGAGGCCCATAGTCAACTTGGTTTACCGCTTGTGCAAGCAACATGGTAATTTCTGGAACGCGGCGACAATGGCCACCGGTATACGGCGATTTTTCATCAATGGCTTGTGCAATCAACTTTGTAAACGACTGAAACAGGGTTTGCATATCGTCAATCAATTGCCTATTGGTTAATGCAACGGCCGCTTGCGAGGCCAAAGAGTCGACTAAACGCTGAATTTCTGGTGAAAATGGAATTATTTCACACTCCCCATTAGCCTGCACTTTTTGCGCATTAATTAACTGCAATACGCCATTTAATTCACCTTCATGATTTTTCATTGGGATGGTCAAAACGGACTGAGTGCGATAGCCGATTTTTTTATCCATTTCTCGTGCGGCTGTCATATCAAAACCATCAAAAGGCTGATAGGCATCTGGGATATTAACCACTAGGTCTTTGTTGGCGGCAAAAGCGACCAACGCATTTAAGTTAGCTTGGCCTTCAATTTGCAATGGAATATTGGGGAATGGAATTGCTTGACCACTGGTCCCACCCATATACATATTTAATGTATGGTTGATCAGGGTTTCAAACTTCAACTGGTTGTCTTCGGTAACCGAATAAATAGTCCCACCGTCGGCATGAGTAAGCTGTTGAGCCGCAAATAAAATTTGTTCAAGTAGTTTAGTTGTATCTTTTTCGGACGACAAGGCAACGCCCACCTTAATTAGGTGGTCAACTTGCTCATGTAAGTCTTGCTGGACTATATCTGAAATCGTCTCCGAAATACTCTCACTCATTAACTGCTCACTTATTTTTTCGTATTGAACATCCCTGCGCCTCTTATATTATTTACTCGTATGGGTAAAACTTCCATCCCAATTTTCAATAAAGTCCTGATTTTGCAATTCATCAATACGCTCTAGGTAGATTTTGTATAACTTCCTAGCCGGATATTGTTTTGTCAAATGGCTAAATGATACACCTGCTTGTTGCCAATCTTGTGACAAATAATGGTCATATGCTTGCAAATGCAAGGTTAACTCATCTTTATCTTGTTCAGTTAATTCGGAAAAACGACAAATAGGCTCAGCTATTGCGACAGCTTGATTTTTGCCTTTCACTTTAACTCTGTCTATTGGTCGATACACATAATCATCTGCTAATTCTTGTGTAGCTTCACTCACCAACAGCTTAACACCATAAAATTTTGTCAAACCCTCTAATCGACTGCCTAAGTTTACCGCATCACCGAGCACAGTGTAAGCCCTTCTAAATTCAGAGCCCATATCTCCTACATTCATTTCACCACTGTTAATTCCAATTCCTATAGCTATTTCTGGAAACCCTTGCTCAACAAAACTAATATTTAGTTCCTCTGTTATCTCCAACATAGCAAATGCGGCTGTAATGGCATGATTGGCATGGTTGGGGTCATCAAGCGGAGCTCCCCAAAACGCCATCACCATATCACCTACGTATTTATCTATGGTTCCCTTGTGATCTAGGATACTTTTGGTAATTGGCGAGAAGTATTGGTTAAGTAGTTGTTTTAGCTCCGTTGCCGACAGGTTTTCTGAAATGGTAGTAAAACTGCGAATGTCAGAAAATAGTACACTCATGACTTTTCTTTCACCATCAAAAGAAACGCTGCTGGGATCACTCAACATCTTGTCGATATGTGCAGGCGGGACGTACTGATCAAAAAAGCCTTTAATCACTTTTTTCTGGTTCGATTCGGCCACATAACCGATTGCAACATTAACAATCGTAAGTGACACAACCAACGCCAGTATTGTAAACAGCGGCAATACCATGTTAAAAAAGTGCCACAAGATTAAATTAACACTGATGCTCAATACCAACAAAAACACACCCATTGATGCCATTTTAATTGAGCCAAGTTTAGGCATAATACAGCTGGCCAACAGACCAATAACGGTTAAAATCACCACCACAAGTTCGTTGGCAATGTCTGGCTGAAACTTCAGTACATCTGGGTGCAACAGGGCTTCTGCTACATTAGCATGGACCTCAACCCCTGGGTATTGAATACCAACAGGTGTTTCTCGCAAATCAGCTAGGCCCACCGATGAGGTACCAATAAATGCAATCGCACCAGCGAGCTTATCAATATCTGCTATACCCTTGATAACATCGGTTGCCGAAACATAATCAAAACTTTGTTTACCACCACGATACGGCACCAAAACGTGGCCGTGTTGATCTGTCGGAATCTGTTTTTTATTCAACTCAACCGCAACAATATTGTGTTGGCCACCAAAAGTTTCAGTACGAACTTTTATTTTCTCCTCAAACAAATATGCTCTGACTGCTTCTAACGCAAGCGACGAATACAATTTGTCTTGGTGCCTGATCACCAAAGCTGCGCGGCGAATCGAACCATCTTCGTCAGGCGTAGAGTTAATAAACCCTTGGCTAATCGTGAAACCACTTTCTTTCGCAGCTTGAAATAATGTATCCACCACTCCGACAAACGCTGGTTTAGCAAAGGCTTTTACTTTTTTAGCATCAACCGCTGGTTCTAGCACTATCGGACTATCCGGCAAGCGACCAGACATTGCCACCAGCTGCTCCTCAAATAATACCCCAAGAATGACATCACCTTGGCTAATACTGCGAGCAAGCTGTGTATCAGGGTCTAACTCATCTCGATAAGGTAGTAAGTGTTGCTCGACAATGGCTGATTTGGCCGTTTTTGCCAGAATAAAATCAACTGGATTGACTTCTTCTTCGGAAAACATGACGTCAAACGCGATGACTGCAACACCAGCTTCAAATAACTTATCAACCATTTTTGCCGTTTTGCTCCGGCTCCATGGAAAGCGACCTTGTTCACGAATACTTTTCTCATCAATATCAATAATAACAATATTGTTGTCGGTATACCTGGGTCTATGTGGTAGCAATAAATTAAAACGAATATCGTATAACAACCCGTCTAACCTGTTTAAGCCAGCACGAGCATCTGTATTAGGGGGAGATAATTGAAATAAGATGAATAAAAAGGTCAACAGCAGCCCACAGAGTACCGCTAATCTGTGGGAGGTTATCTTAATCATCTAAGCTGCTGGTATCGTCTGCAAGTTGAATGACCATGCCTTCGTAAGCGGCAAAAATCTTGGTTTGCGAGCGACGGCGCTGCAACATAGCTCTAATATGTTCAACTTGATGTTCTATATCTTCATCTGTTCGTGTGTAGTCATGACTATACAAAGCACAGTTTTTAACCTTTGCAGTCATGGCTAATTCCACAGCTTGGTCGACCAAGCTGTGGCCCCAGCCGTGTTTATGTGGCATATCTTTGTCGATATACTGGGCATCATGAATCAATAAATCAGCTTCATTTATAAAGGCCACCCACTCATCAAAAGACGTTGATATTTGATACGGGGGATACAGTTCGTTGTCTGTTACATAGGCTAATTTGTAGCCATTTTCTTCGATTAAATAAGCAGAACCACCTCCAGGATGATTTAGCACTCGACGACTAACGGTTGCACTGCCCAATTGCCAACTCTCTACCCCTTCATATGGCGTGAGTTCAATATCCGCATTCAGTTCACTGGCATTAATTGGAAACCAAGTGCCAGACATTTGGCGTAAAACCGCATCGTCTTCTCTTGGGGTAGTTAAACCTGGCGTTAGGTAGATTTTGCGTTTGGTTTGATGAGCTGGTGTGAAAAATGGAAAACCTTGAATATGGTCCCAATGATTGTGCGTTAGCATCAGATGAATTGGCGTGCCTTTAGCCAGCAGCTCATCTCCTAGTTTGACGATTCCTGTACCCGCATCTAAGATGAGGTCGGTGCCATCTTCAAGTTCAATATGGACACATGCTGTATTGCCGCCATATTTTGCGAACTCAGCACCTGCTGCTGGCATACTGCCTCTAACACCAAAAAACTTAACCCACATGCATAAACTACCTTTTTGTTTCCTTGTAATTATAAATCTGTCGAAATATCTTCGGTTTGAGTTGTTTCTGTCGTCTCACTCAGTTCAAACGTTCCTGATGCCTGAGTTTCGGGATCATTAACTTCTTTTAACTCAATTTTACCGTTTATGGTTTGCGCTGTAGTAAAAATAGCGCCTATTTCGCCTTCTGCCAAATTATTCCCGTGCGACGCAAAATTAACGCCAACATCGAGTTCAGCACCTCGAATTGCCCCGTTAAAACGAGCAAGCCACTCTCCACCTTCGTCTGAAAATGATAGAAAGCCATTTTCAACACTTTGGCGATCAAAATTTATTTGCATGCTAACTGTAGCATCTGTCACCGCACCTACTGAGCTGTTAAACTGGTGTTCAGCTAAAGAGAAATTGGCAAGCCCGACTCTATCTGCGATAGGACTTGTAGCAGGGTCATCAAAATCAGGTTCCTTGTCAACCTCTTCAGGTTCAATAGCCGGCAACACATCTTCGACTAGATCGGCAATTGGAATATCCAGTACAGTTTCTTCTTCGACTTCAAGTACTGGCGCTTCACTGTTTGTGTCTAGTTCGACAGCTAGCGTATTTTGCTGTTGTGACCCTGAATTACCATCACCCGTTTGATCGTTTGTAGCCTCGCTTTGTTGCGATTGATTATTGGCAGTTGCACTTTGTTGCTCTTCGTCTTGCGACTGACTTCCATCGTCGGTCTCCGCATCTTCGTCAGACTGTTCAGTCTCGTCAGTCTGCTGGTTTGGTTCAGCAGTGTGGCCGGATTCAAACACTTCAGGAACAGTTAATAACCCTGTCACTTGACCATTTGCTTGAATGAGGCCAAAGTTAAACTGTTCGTTTGCACCAAAAGACACGGTTTGCTGGATATCTGAGGTATCAACATTTAAATCGATCGCTCCATCCCAAACCGCAATAAATAAATCCCCTTCAACCAACTCAATTTCAAAATGCGTCCCACGAATACCTATACTGCCAACAGGTGTTTTAAGTTGATATTCACCGTTGTCGTTTTTAATTTTGCCACTAATGGTTCGAATGCCACCAGACAATAAATTCATGACCGCAGAGCCTGTATCTGTTTCAGGATCATATTCATAAGTCGAAATAAGTAACTGAGTATTCTCTTTAACGGCTAATAGACCTCCGTCCATCATTTTAAACTGAGCTGTACTGTTTGCACCTGTGGTGACAGTATCAATATCAAACACAGGGGAGCGACGCTTTAAAGCGCGTTTTTGTTCACCCGAAGCTTCAACTTGACCAAGAGCAACCAAGGTGCGTCCAGCAATCTCTGCTGCTGATGCGGTATTAGAAATCAGTGCAAAAGGTAACAACAACGCACATAAATTCAGCTTAGTTTTCATAAGTCACCTCTGCATTAAAATAAGTAGCGAATGCCAGTATTAACCACATTGCGATCAAAACTATAGACAAACTGATTACTATTTTTGCGGCTCAATCTTACTTGAGTACGCCACCTCCAACTCTCGGCAAGCGCGTATTCATGACCAATTTGGTAAATAATATTATTGTCTTTACGCTTTTCAGTAAAAAACGGAGAAACACCATCAACATCTTTAAAAATTTGATTCAGATGTTGATGTTTAGCCAATTGATACTGCCAACCCAAGCGCACCAACCCCAAAGACTCAAATTGATGCATCCAATTTATCGATAGTGAATTAATTGTCCGCTCGTATTGTTGTGAGGCTTGGTTAAAGTTTTTAACGTTTTCGTCTCTAAACGCGGTGGCAAAGGTCAGCCGACCAGAATCAAGTTGCTTGATGTACTCAAGCCTAACCATAGCGCTGTTAGAGTCTAGGTTATCGTTTACTTCATTGTTAATGGCAGAATAATTACCAGACAGCTGAACACTGTCCGATTGGTCAATGGCAAAGTTTGCACTCGCCATCACAGCCATCATGTTATGGTATTTTTCATCACCATACCAAAAAGACTGTAAAAACGTATTGGCCCGTAGTTGCAACGCGCCAATTCTGTGAGTATATCCAGCGATGATATCTAGGCTAGATTTATTAAAATCAGTGTATTGTTTGTTTTGCGTATGAGATGCACTAGCGCTGGCAAACCAAGCGTTAAATTTTGCAGTAGGATAACGATAGGCAAGATTAGCACTCAGTTTACTAAAGTTATCGGATTCAACTGGGAATTGCAGTTCAAACACCCCAACGCCCGCAACTGGAATGGGATAAAGTTCGTCACCCAAACCTGAATTGACGTTAGAGTCGTAGCCAAGGCTTATACCCGCAAACCCAGACCACACCGGATCTAACCGCACACTTTTTTGTTGGATTAAACTCAAATAACGCTCTGTTTGTGCAATAAGCTTATTAGTGGGCTGCAGCTTTAGTAAATTTTCAAATTCTCGCTTAGCCGCCACCAAATTATCCACTTCATAATATGCAACCGCTAACGCATATCGAGCATTTAGGTTATTAGGGCGATTCATCACCACCCGCTCAAATGCAAATATGGCTTCTTGATGTTTTCCGGCTTGGCGCGCTGATAAACCATACAAATAGTCAAAGTCGGCATCGCCAGCATATTGATCAAATAGAGATTCGGCTAACTCGAAAGCGTCTTGATATAACCCCGCTTCAACCAGCTTTATTAAATATTTACGTTCGTCTGTTTGCGCATTTGCACAGCATGTAAATACAAGCAAACTCGCAGATATCATTTTTGTTAGATTTTTCGCTGTTGAGAACATTGAATATATCCCTAATGGATAGTCTAATTTGTAAGCAATCAAGTGACTGCTGGATTTCCCAATAATTACCGTTAAACTTACAGTATAAGTGTAGGCACTCAAAATAGACAATGAATGAGCTAAGTATTTGTTAAACGAACTCATAAGTAAACACAAAGGCTGATAGTTGCGTCACATTCTTTTTATTTTTATCTGTTTCTCTGTTTGCTACTCAACTGGGTTGAGTAGCAAACAATTGCTGTTCGAAAAACATAAGCTCAACCGCCAAACACAGTTTAATTATGTTTGGTTAAACCATCAACAACAACAGCATAAACTGAGCTTTAGTTTAAGCAATAAAAAGTTATTTGGTTTGTTTAGAAAATTTAAGCTCTATCAACCCCATTTGGCTCAGCGTTTTGTTTACATCCAAATGCAAAAAGCCTTGAGTCAATGGCCGAATAAGAAACAGCGGGTGAAAATAATTTCACGCCCGAATGACCTTAAAATTGTCGCCTACGGCAGCACTCAGCCCCCACAAGAATTAATCAATCACTTGTTACAAGTTCAGGCCCAAGCTCAACAAACATATTTAGCACGCAATACTTACAGCCAAATGACAAATACATTTGGCAGCAAGGTAGTTAAACCCGATCATATGCGTATTGCAAAAGAGTCGCTTGAGTTTGTTTCTCCAATTGTCGAACATATTCCTCAGGAGCAGTCAGGTTATATTACCCGCGATTCAATCAATTACGTGCTCTCATGGATTCAAAGCATTCCATATTCAGCTCTAGAAAACCGCAGTGATTCAATGGGACTAGGTTTTAACCCACCCAACAAACTTTTATTTGAAAATCAAGGAGATTGTGACAGTAAAAGTACCTTGTTTGCGGCGATTATGCGAGCGTTTGTGCCTAATCTAGGCATAGTTATGGTTTACTTACCCAACCATGCAATGGTTGGACTGCAAATCCCGTACTCTCAAAAAGATGAATACATAGAAATAAATGGCAATTATTATGTATTAGCAGAGCCGACAGGCCCTGCTATATTACCGCTTGCTGAAATTGGCAGTGAATCCAAACGAGCAATTGATGCTGGCTCCTTTACTGCCGAATCAATGCCCTAATTTAATCCTCAATAAGCCAAGATTGCGACAACCAATAGAAGCGCCCAGCTTCTTTACTTTGCATTGTACAGTTGTAGCGCGAGCGACCTTTATCCAACGACTGGTTTGCCTTAATTTGAAAACGATTATCTGCTAGTTTTTCCATCACCATTTCAGCTTTGCCACCAATAAAACAATTTAGCTGGTTGGTTTTATCAAACAACAACTTAAAAGATAGAGATGGCGGATTATTGTCAGTGCTGACAATGGGTGAAGGCAACTGGGTATAATCCACAGGCAAAACTCGACTTAATAACTTGGTTGTTAATGTTTTCTCATTGGCATAAATACCTGAGGCTGGAAACCTTGGCAGCGCGGTAAAATCAGAAAAACCAGCTACCCCACCGCTTTGCTGGCCAAACGCAATAAGTTTCTGCTCGCGCAACCAGTTTTGTAACCAAGTATCATATTCACCATAAGGGTAGGCGACTAGCTTGCGGCTATAACCAATATGCTGAATTATCGCCTGTTCAGTATCTGTAATGGATTGTTTGATTTTCTGCTGCCATTGGTGATTATTTTGTGCGTTTTCTCGTACCCAATAGTCATGTAGCCAACCATGGTTAGCTATAGTGATTTTTTGCTTAGACCAATGTTTTAGTTCAGGCCATGTTAAATAGTAACTCGGGCTTTGAGTTAACAAGCCAGGGTTTACAAATACAGTTGCAGGCCAACCTCGTTTGACCAGTTCTGGTAACGCTTGATTCGCAATATTTTTATAACCATCATCGAAAGTAATCGCGACACTTTTATCCGGCAACGGCTCGCCACTACGAACTTTGTCGATAGCATCGGCCAAGTCAACAACATTCATATCTAGCTGCTCAATTAAATCTAAATGCTGGATAAACTGCTCATCTGTTACACTGGTAACCGCAGGTGTATCGTTTGCAACGTGGTGGTATTGCAAGATAACAAAACTATTATCAAGCAATTTTGCTTCTATGGATGCATAACTAAGTTTGCTAAACTGCAGTGCAATTAAGCCAACAAGTATCCAACAGCGACGCTGAATTAATTTTATCATGCTATTTTCACCTTCTTTAAAAGCTTATTTGGCGATTGCCTTGCCAATGATAGTGTCCAATATTACCACACCATTACTAGGCATTGTCGACACCAGTATTTTGGGTCATTTACCTCATGCCCATTTATTGGCAGGTGTTGCGCTCGCCAACACCGTAATTACCGCGATTGTTTGGATGTTTGGCTTTTTACGTATGTCAACTACAGGTCTAACTGCTCAGGCAATAGGCAAAAACAATAGCCAACAAACCACCCAATTATTAGTTCAAGGTTTAAGCATTGCTTTGCTTGTCAGCGGCCTTTTATTACTAATCCAGCCTTGGTTATTACAAGGTGCATTGTGGTTTGCGCAAGCAGATGAAAAGGTCAATCAAGCTGCCAGTGTATATTTTGCCATTCGAATTTACGCAATACCTGCAAGCTTAATCAATCTGGTGTTAGTTGGGTGGCTGCTAGCGCATGGTAAAACGAAAGCAATCATGCTGGCACAAATTGGCATTAACTTAGTGAATGTCGTGTTAGATTTAGTCTTAGTCTATGGGTTCGATTTAGCGGTCAGTGGTGTTGCCTGGGCGAGCTTGACGGCAGAGTACTTTGGACTAACAATCTATTTACTGGTGGGGAATAAGACCTTAGTAAAGACTCACTTACCTAAAGTAATACAACAGATTCAGCTGTCTAATTTTAACCATTTCTTGGCCGTTAATCGGGATATCTTAATTCGAACTTTAGTGCTTGAATCTGCCTTAGTATTCTTAACTTTTCAAGGCGCTCGAATTGGGGTAGATGTCCTTGCGGCCAACGCTTTATTGATGAACTTTTTATTGCTGATTTCTTTAGGACTAGATGGCATTGCTTACGCAGCGGAAGTGCAAATAGGTAAAAGTTATGGTGCTCAAGATCGAACAAAACTCAAACAAAACTACTTATTGGGAATGAGACTAAGTGTCGGTTTGGCATTGGTTTACTGTATTGTTTTTGCGCTCTTTGACCAACAGATTATTGCTTTAATGACGGATATAGATTCAATTAAAACCACTGCCAATACCTTTAGCTTTTATATAATTTTGTTGCCATTGACCGCGGTTTGGTGTTTTTTGTTAGATGGAGTGTTTATTGGCCTTGCAGACAGCAAAAGTATGAGAAACAGTATGCTTGTGTCTGTGATTGTAGTGTTCTTTCCGGTATGGTTTATCGGCAATCAATTGGCGTTAGCCTATGAGCTTAATCAAAACCATGCACTGTGGGTTGCAATTCATGCCATGATGTTGACTAGGGGTATTACTCTTGCTCGGAAAATAACTGTTTATATTTAGCTTTATGGTAACGTAAATTGGCCACCCGCGTGGCAAAAATACCAATATAACCATAAACTGCAAACGCAAATGCAATCAGGACCGCAACTAACAAAAGGTAAAGCCAAATACTCGCCATCTCAGGTAGCAGTACAAGCCCCGCAACACTCAACCAAAACCCTGACGCGCCAGCTAAAAAAAATCGCCAACTGCGCTTGGGGTTTTGGCTTAACCTATCACTCCAGTGCATATAGGGTTAAGTACGGTTGAAAAAGGCTAGTCTAATAATAAGAGTGCTCGCCAGCTTCGTGTTCTGTGACGTCACGTACACCCGTTAATTCCCCTGGGAATTGCTCCAAAAGTTGTTTCTCAATACCTTCTTTTAAGGTTACATCAACCATAGAACAACCATTGCAACCACCACCGAATTGAAGCACGGCTACGCCACTTTCAGTGATTTCCATTAAACTAACTTTACCACCGTGGTTGGCAAGCTGTGGGTTAACTTGGCTCACTAGTATATATTCAACTCGCTCAATTAAGCTCGCGTCTTCGCTCACCTTACGCATTTTTGCATTCGGCGCTTTTAACGTTAACTGTGAGCCCATTTGATCGGCTACAAAGTCGATTTCCGCTTCTTCTAAGTATGGCGCTGATTCGGGATCAACCACTGCGTCAAAACCATCATAAGAATATTTTAGGTCTTTTTCTTCAACCGCATCAGGTGGACAATAAGACACACCACACTCTGCATTTGGGGTACCTGGGTTTACAACAAAAATTCGAATTTGAGTGCCTTCTGCTTGACTTTCTAACAAGCGCGCAAAATGAGATTGTGCAGATTCAGAAATAGAAACTAATAGCTGTGAGTCGCTCATAAATTACCTGACTATTTTACTCAAGAAATAGCCATATGATACCGCAAAAATTGAATATTGGCTAAGAAACTGTATAGTTTGCTTAACTAAGTAAAAATGTTTCGTCGGAGCCCTGTCTTGAAGCGCTTTAGCCGTATTTTTGTTGTTTTTTTCGCCAGCATTTATAGTTATGGTATTTTCGCCAATTTAACCAGCCCAGAGCAATATTTCCCAAGTTACCAAGCGGACAAACATTTACGCTTTGACCAAATTGCGAATTACCTTAACTATGTTGATAAAAGTACAGCTAAAAGCAAACTCATCCAATTTGGTTGGAGTGAAGAAGGTCGGCCACTTTATTTGCTGGCCGTGTCATCTAAAAAAAATATTGAAAATTTAGATGAAATTCGCATTCGACACGAGCAGCTGAGCAATCCATACGCCACCCGACTCAATAGTCATAATTTACCAGTAATTGTATGGCTGAGTTTTGCATCACATGGCGATGAGCCAAGTGGTGCTCATGCTGCCATCAAAATTATTCACTACTTATTGAGCAACAATCAACCTGAGGTCAATAATTGGTTAAATAACAGTGTGCTGTTATTTGAAGTTGTCGCAAATCCTGATGGCTTTGACCAATACGCAAACTGGGTCAGTGGGTTTTATAGTGACTACCCCAGTAGCCATGCGCAACACGCAAAAAATACCCAAAAGTGGCCTAAATCTCGCGGCAATCATTATTGGTTTGATTTAAACAGAGATTGGTTGCCACAAACTCAAGCAGAAAGCAAAGCGCGCGTATTGGAATACCATAAGTGGAAACCAAACGTTTTGGCTGACTTTCATGAAATGCAATCAAACCAAAGTTATTTCTTTCAACCGGGTGTTAAGGCACGAATTAATCCACTCACACCAGAGCAAAACATTGATTTAACTAAAGATCTATCCAATTATACCGCAAGAGCGTTTGACCAAGCTTCCAAGCTTTATTACAGCGAAGAGAACTTTGATGATTTTTATATTGGTAAAGGGTCAACCTACCCTGATTTACAAGGTGGCCTCGGAATTTTACTTGAGCAAGCGCAAAGCCAAGGCCAGCAAATTCAAACACAAAATGGCCTATTAACTTTTGCACAAAGCGTCGAAAATCAGATGACTGGCATTACTTCAATGATTCGAGCAGCTAATGCAAAACGCAAAGCGCTAATAGACTTTCAGCAAGATTTTTTCCGCAACAACATTACCTTAGCACAAAAAGACAAAGTTTCAGGCTACTTAGTACAGTCGCAGTATGATGAACATAGCCTCGAGCAATTTTTGCAGCTAATGTCGGCTCACCAAATCAAAGTTTACCCACTTGAACAAGATTACCAAGCCAATGATCAACTGGTATTTTATAAAAACACCAGTTATTGGATCCCATTACAGCAGGCCCAATACCGCTTAATAAAAAGCATTTTTAGTCGGCAAACAGAGTTTAACGATCACACGTTTTACGACGTTACCAACTGGAATATTGCACTGGCTTATGGCTTACAACACTACAGTATTGAAGGTCGCTTTTTTGGTGTTAAAGCTCACGAGCAGCCATGGGATATCAACCGCCACGCTAAAACACTGCAAAAAACAACCAACTTAACAGAAAATGCGGCTGGTTACTTATTGGATTGGCGCAACGGCAAAAACCGCTTTGCGCTGAGCGAAATACTTAGAAACAATATCAAAGTTAGAGTGGCAAAAGCTCAGTTTAAAGGAGTGACACCAAACGGTAGCAAATCATTTCCAGCAGGCAGCGTGTTAATTTTACGCGCAGATAATACCAAGCAAGCCGTCACACAATTTAAAAATCTAGTGTCGCAATATAATTTACGAGCGCATAATTTAACCACTGCACACACGCCGGACGGACCCGACTTAGGCAGTGACAAAGTTCAATTAATTGAATTACCCAAAGTAGCAACACTTGCTGCACCTTGGGTTAGTCAAAGCGAGATTGGTGAATTTTGGTATTGGTTAGATAAAAAAATTAAACTACCACTGACCATGTTGGCCGACACAAGGCATACAAAGTGGCCACTAAACGACTTTACTCATTTGTATTTAGCTGATGGCCAGTATCAAAACCTGACTACGCAACAAATCGACCAAATTAAAACTTGGGTTGACCAAGGTGGCACTTTAATCGTAACCAAACGGGCTGCTATTTGGGCAAGTCAGCAACAGCTCATTAAAAACGACTATTTATCTGAACGTGATCTATCATCGCCCTTTAAACAAAATTACGACTATGCCAATAAAGAATCTTTCTATAGTGAAATGCGGATTTCAGGTACCGTTTTTAAAGGCGCGATTGACCCAACCCACCCACTTGGCTTTGGGCGTACTACACCATTGGTACATTTATTTCGCAACGACAGAGTTGTATTGCTCGAAACCAGCACACCATTTGCCGACGTCGCCCTCTATGACAATGACCCTTTAACCGCAGGATATGTCAGCCCAGAAAATATTAACCATATTAAAAATACCGTTGCGTTAACACATCATAAAGTCGGTAGTGGCAGAGTGATCGCTTTTAGCGACAATCCATTGTTTCGAGGATATTGGTTTGATACCGCCAAAATGCTAACCAACAGCTTATTTTTTGCCGAATTGATTGACTAAACTCAAACCTTACGCGCCCAACTTATGGTCGCAGCAGCTACACTTTTAGCCTGATGAGCCCAAAGACAAGTGGCGATTGAGTTTAGCGTTGATCCTGTCGTAACCACATCATCGATCAATAACAAACGTTTGCCCATAACGCCAGTGGCATATGCTGGGCGAACACGATAGACATTCGCCGCATGCAACCGCCTAGCGCCACCACTTAAGCGCGCCTGATGTTTAGTCGCTCGCACTTTAGTTAAGGCATTGATTATTGGAATGTTAAAGTGACGGCTAAGCTGCTGAGTGAGCCAAGCTGATTGATTAAATCCGCGTAGCCATAGTGCAGACCAATGCATAGGTACAGGTATAAAAAAGTCATACTGTTTAAATTGTTTGATTTGCTGAGGCGACAGGCGATTGAGGCTCTCGCGTAACACTTGCTGAAGTGCAGTTCTAACCGTTAGGTTTTTTTCAAACTTATATTGGGTTATCAACTGTGCAAACGGTGGCGTATACGCAGCTAAACAATATAGATGATCAAGTTCATGAATCTGCATACTTTTTTGCGCCTGTGACAAAACACTTACATCCTGCCAAGCCAAATTGTCGGCGCTCTGCCGCCAATCATCTAAGCAATGACGGCATAACAAGCTGTCGGCGCATGTAATTGATTGGCAACTAATACATTGACTCGGTAGCTTTGAGTAAAACTGTGTTAAAATAGCCAACAAGTTTTTGAGTCGAACAAAGTTGTTTTGCAAGTCCATGGCAAAAAATCTTCCTATTTATTTTATTCACGGCTGGGGTATGAACCGCGCTGTCTGGCAACCTACATTTGAGTTTCTTGCTCATCATACTGACAGAGCGCTTATCGCACTGGATTTACCCGGATACGGTTGCAGCATTGACACAATGCCAACCCACTATAACTTAACCGAGATCAGCCAACAAGTTGCGAGCCAGATAGATACCCCCGGCGTTGTAGTCGGCTGGTCATTGGGTGGCTTAGTCGCGCAACATATCGCAATAAATCAAGCAGAAAAATTACAGCAACTCGTGTTGGTGGGTTCAACCCCCTACTTTGCTGCAACCGAGGATTGGCCTGGGATCCAACCCAAAGTGCTCAACAACTTTCAACAGCAACTAAAATTAGATTATAAAAAAACTTTAGAAAGATTTTTAGCCATTCAAGCAATGGGCAGCATTGACGCTAAACAAGACATAAAAACGCTAAAAACTTTATTATTGACCCATCCAGAACCCAACCCACAAGCACTTGCATCAGGGCTAAACATTTTGCAGCATGCAGATTTACGCTCGCAAATTGGTCAAATCAACCAGCCTACGGCACGTTTATATGGCAAGCTTGATAGTTTAGTGCCTAAAGCTGTGATAGCGAAAATTGAGCAGTTGCAGCCAGCGTCGAATAGCTACATTTTTAATAAAGCATCACATGCACCATTCATTTCTCATCCCAATGAGTTTTGCCAGCAGTTATTAGAGCTAATCTAGGGCCTATTTATCTTTATTTTTTGCTTGTTTTGGTTAATAATTAAGCATTGGTTCTAACATAGTGAGTGGGGATTTAATGGATATTTCGTCAGCTTCCATTTCAAATGCGTTACAAACAAGTTTGCAAGGACTGCAAAAAAGCAGTGACGGACTCACCGAGCATGCTGAGAATATTCGTGACAGTAGTTTACAAAGTGGCGATCCATCTCAACAAAATCCACAAACAAGTACACTTCCTTCAACTACAGATAGCTTAGTCGGCTTGGTTGAAGATAAAAACTTGGCTGGTGCAAACATCAAGGCATTACAGACAGAAAATGAAGTGCTTGGTAGCATCATTGATATCAAGGTTTAATTCGCAATGAACATTGTGACTCAGTTTCCAGTTAACATTAATCTGAATACTGCGAATCCGCAAACCGAAGCGGCTCGCAAAGAAGCTCTGTCACGCGAAGCCATTACTCAAGCCACTGAAAATGAACAATCAGCCAAAGAATCAGGCGTTGGCTCTGAAAGAGAGCGTGCGCAAGCTCGTGCCAATCAGCCCGTTACTTATGAGTTTATCAAACAAGAACGGCATAATACTGAACAGTCAATTGAACAGCGACATGCGAAAGAACAGTCCGAAGAGAACTTGGCTGACGACAACCCTGAGCAACAAACAAACGAACAAAATCAGCAACAAGACCAACGCAATGGCCAAGCTGACAACCAACAGCTGTCGGATAGCGAACAACAAAAAGTAGAAGAACTCCAACAACGCGATCGTGAAGTAAAAACACACGAACAAGCACATGCTAATATCGGCGGTCAATATGCTGGTTCACCCAGTTATGACTATGAAAGAGGCCCTGATGGTAAGAACTACGCTGTTGGTGGTGAAGTTAAGATAGACGTTGCAAAAGTACAAAATGACCCTCAAGCAACCATCCGCAAAATGGAACAGGTTCAACGGGCGGCACTAGCACCAGCAGAACCGTCTGCAGCTGACCGCCGTGTTGCGAATGAAGCAGCACAAAAAGCTCAACAAGCTCGTAGCGAATTACAGCAAGAGCAAATAGATGAAATACAAAACACAACTTCAGTTGCTCAAGCTGCGGCGAGCGTAAACGCTGAGAATTCCAAAGAAGCCGAGGCAATTGCAACAATTTTTGGTGTCAAAGACGCAATCCCAACATTCGAACCAAAACAAAGCTTAAATGCCGATGCCACAGAGTCAGCTGCGATGGCCGAAAGCTACGACCCGAGTGTAAACGCCCGCGCGTTGCGAATTCAGAAGTATTACAATACAACCAGCATCCCCCAAACCACCCACTTTACTCGTTACGCCTAACGCCTGCTCAATCTTTTGCTATACTGAAAATAATATGAATAAAAATAGCGTGTTAGCATGGCAAAAACCGATAAATATTCTGCCGCTTTAGCCATTTTGGTTTACCTTGCATCCAGCCAACCTTTGTTAGCCAGCAATACTGATTTTATTGATGCGAAGCAGCACACGAATGCATGCAATCAGATTAAGTCGAATACACAACGTCTTGCCTGCTTTGACGCACTGTCTCCGCAAAAAACAACTGTGTCATTACAAAAACAACGAAGAGAGCAAGAAAAAGCGCATCATGACACACCTTTTATGATGCAATCATATAGGCCCAGTTATTTTTTGCCAGTCAGCTACAATCCAAGCCAGCATAAATTAAACCCCAATATTTTGTTTAATAGCCCGAAAGAAGGCTTATCGATAAACAACATAGAAGTGAAATTTCAAATCAGTTTTAAGCTACCGCTGGCTCAAGGTCTGCTGTTTGATAACGATGTTATAAGTATGAACTATACCCAACTGTCATTTTGGCAACTCTACAACGAAAGAGCATCTAAACCCTTTCGTGAAAATAATTACGAGCCCGAGCTGATGTGGCAGGTAGATTTTGATGACAAACAGCCGCCTAGCATACTGGGCTTGCCGCTAGATAGCTTCGGCGTTTCTTTTAATCATCAATCTAACGGGCGCTCGAATAACTTTTCGTTGGGCTGGAATCGGATTATTTTCCACTTTAATTTTAGCGACAAAAATTGGCTGATTGCCTTTCGTCCATGGATAAGAATGCCCGGAGACCACTTGCATGTACATGACAACGCGACTGACCACTACATGGGAAAATTTGATTTGTCAGCAGCGTATAAAATTGGCCAACATACACTTTCAAGTAAGTTACGCAACAATTTAAACACCTCAAAAAATAAAGGCTACTTAGAACTAAATTGGAGTTTTCCCCTGCCTATTACACAGCTAAAAGGTTTTGTGCAATACAGCACAGGTTATGGTGAGGTGCTGATTGATTACAACCACAAGGTTAATCGCATAAGCGCAGGCTTTTTATTAGCGGATTGGTTTTAGCAGGTTAATGTTAACCGCAAAGTTTGGGTAGCCTAATTGACTACCCAAAGCGATGATGTAGCTAAGAAAAATTAAGCTATGCCATATTGCTGACGGTATGCTTGAACTTTCTCTAGGTTAGTCTGGTTTTGCGGGTCTTGGTTATTTTGCTGTAAATATTCAATCAAGTCAGTCAATTGAATAATTGAAATGACCTGAGTGGCAAAATCGCGTTCCACTTCTTGAATCGCTGACAACTCACCTTTGCCTTTTTCTTGGCGGTCAAGCGCAATTAATACACCAGACAAGTTGGCACCTTGTTGTTGAATAATTTCCATAGATTCACGAATAGCAGTACCTGCAGTGATCACATCATCAACTAGCATAATGTCGCCAACTAAATCTGCACCCACTAGTGTGCCACCTTCACCGTGGTCTTTTTTCTCTTTACGGTTAAAACAGTAAGGTACATCTTGTTGGTAGCTATCGAACAAGGCGATGCTGGTTGCGCTCGCAATTGGAATGCCTTTATAAGCTGGGCCAAATAGTAGGTCAAAATTAACGCCACTGTCTTGCAAAGCCGCAGCATAAAAGCGACCTAATTGAGCTAAGTCACCACCCGTTTTAAACAAACCAGCATTAAAGAAATATGGGCTAGTACGGCCAGATTTTAATGTGAATTCGCCAAATTTTAGGACACCGCGTGACAAAGCAAATTCAATAAAGGCTTTTTTATAATCTTGCATGACTGTCACCTTTTACGCTAAAGCTGCTTTTTGAATATCAAAAATTTCTTTTAGTGCAAGACGCGCGTATTCCATCATTTCTTGCATTTCTTCAAAACTGTAAGGTTCGCCTTCGGCTGTACCTTGCACTTCAATTAATTTGCCGTTTTCTGCCATCACAACATTCATGTCTGTTTCAGCGTCAGAATCTTCTAAATATTCTAGATCAGCAATCACCTGACCTTTATAAACCCCAACAGAAATGGCGGCAATCATATGCTTTAGCGGGTTAGTTTTTAAAATCCCTTTGCTACGCATGTGCGCCAACGCATCTACCAATGCAACACAAGCACCAGTAATTGAAGCTGTACGTGTGCCACCATCGGCCTGAATAACATCACAATCTAAAGTTATGGTATTTTCACCTAACGCCTTTAAATCAACTGCAGCGCGTAACGCTCTACCAATGAGTCGTTGGATTTCTAACGTTCGGCCACCTTGTTTGCCACGAGCTGCTTCACGATCACATCGCGTATGAGTAGAGCGAGGTAACATGCCATACTCTGCCGTGATCCAACCTTCTCCTTTCCCTTTCATAAACCTAGGTACACCTTCGTTTGCCGAAGCTGTACAAATAACTTTAGTTTCACCAAACTCAATTAATACTGAACCTTCAGCATGTTTTGTGAAACCACGGGTAATAGTAATAGGGCGTATTTGGCTAGATGTTCGACCACTTGGGCGCATGAAACTCTCCTGTCAATTTGAATTGGCGGTATTATACCGAAATATGTTAGCCCTGCACTAAATGGAAAAATAAAATAGCCATTACGACTTTATTTCAACCAAGTTTGCGCCTGTGTTTGATCACTTTCTTTGGCATCAACCCAATGACTACCCTGCTCTGTTTGTTCCTTTTTCCAAAACGGTGCTTGAGTTTTTAATATGTCCATTATAAATTGCCCAGCTTCAAATGCAGCTTGCCTATGTTGGCTAGTTACACCAACAAAAACAATTTGTTCACCCAACTGCATTGTACCCACTCTATGTACCACAGAGATGCGACCTAATGGCCATTTTTCGCGAGCTTGCTCAACTATTAGGTTGAGTACTTTTTCTGTCATTGCTGGATAATGTTCTAGCGTCAGGCTTTTAATGCTTTGTTGTTGATTAAAATCCCGTACTAAACCAACAAAAAACACCACAGCGCCATCTTGCTGATTATTTTGGATCAACTGCTGATATTGTTCTGCAACATTAAAGTCGTCGTGTTGAACTTTTATTAAATCTGTCATTATGCTTAGCTAGTATTAAACTCGTCGATAGTCTTCATTTTAACCATGTTTACACTATATGTTGCAATATTCTTCAACGCAGTTGATATACAACAAATATTTCGCCACACAACTTAAGCAAATCTTTGTAGAACATCACATTTCACAGTTTTATCTTTGACTATTCTTATCGCTTGTATATTATGCGCGCATACAACATAAGGAATAAGGATCAGACGATGAAATATTCTCTAACCACAGTTTGCGCATCTCTTTTAGTAAGCCATTCAGTAGCGGCCAGTTATTTAACCGCTGATATCAGTAATGATGCGTTTAAGGCTGAGATCAGTTCAGATAGATTAGTTCAAAATGCTCAAGTAACAGCTACCGCCATCGCAACAGATGACGATGCAAATTTATTTGCCTTAGGTGCAGTAGTCGCTGGCCCAGTGCAAGAAATGCCTGATGTTGTTGCTGGTTTAGGTGGAAAGATTTATTTTAATGATATTAACGATGAAAACATGCAAGCATTTGCTTTGGGCGGTTACGCAAAATATCAAATTCCATCAGCAAAACACATTTCATTAACTGGTGAGTTTTATTACGCCCCAGGCATTACAGCGAGTGATGATATCGATTATCAAACAGACTTAAACCTTCGTGTTAGTTACCAATTGTTGCCGAATGGTGCATTTTTTGCGGGCTACCGTCATATCCAAGTGAATATTGAAAATGGCAGAAACTTAAGTTTAGATAAAGGCATACATTTAGGTTTTGAGTTTCAGTTTTAAGAGTGAATAGTCTGTTCGGAACTGGATTCAGCGCCGAACAGCGTTTTTTAAAATTATACTTCAGCTAGGCTTGATTGCACTTTGTCGAGCGGCAATAACTACGCCGCTTCAACCTCAATGCCACTGTGGCGCAACAAAGCATCCACTTTAGGCTCTCGCCCTCTAAAAGCTTTAAACAACTCCATAGGTTCCTGCGAGCCACCTTTTTGTAAGATATGCTCTAAGAAATCATGACCCGTTTTAGCATTAAAGATACCTTCTTCTTCAAAACGCGAAAACGCATCGCTTGATAACACCTCAGCCCACTTATAGCTGTAATAACCAGCGGCATAACCACCAGCGAATATATGGCTAAAACTGTGTTGAAAACGATTAAATTCAGGTGGGGTCACTACCGCAACTTTTTCACGTACCTGATTTATTTTTTGCTGGATATTATAACCAACGGCAGGTTTAAACTCGTGATGCAATTCAAAATCAAATAACGAGAACTCTAATTGGCGCATCATCATCATCGCCGATTGGAAGTTTTTCGCTGCCAACATTTTATCCAACAAATCTTGTGGTAAAGGCTCACCCGTTTCATAGTGGCCAGAAATAAACCCAAGTGCTTCAGGCTGCCAGCACCAGTTTTCTAAAAACTGACTTGGTAATTCAACAGCATCCCAGGCAACCCCATTAATGCCCGCAACCGCACTAACATCAACTTGAGTTAACATATGGTGTAAGCCATGGCCGAACTCGTGGAATAAAGTTTCCACTTCGTTATGGGTAAACAATGCAGGCTTATCACCAACTGGTTTGTTAAAGTTACAGGTTAAATACGCTACCGGTAGCTGTAATTCACCATCGTTTTTGCGCATTTGCCCTACACACACATCCATCCATGCTCCGCCTCGTTTGCCTTCGCGCGCATATAAATCAAAATAAAAGCTGCCTTTTAGTTGACCATCTTGTGCGAAAATATCGTAAAAACGAACCGACTCATGCCAAGTTTGCACACCGTCTCTTGGTTTAATTTCAATAGAAAATAAACGCTGTGCCGTTGCAAATAGGCCACTGATGACTTTTTCTTCAGGAAAATATGGGCGTAAAACTTCATCTGAAATAGCGTATTTTTGCTGTTTAAGTTTTTCAGCATAGTAACTCATATCCCAAGCTTCGAGTTTATCTATACCATGTTGCTCTTTGGCAAATTCAGTTAGTTCTGCGAGTTCAGCTTGTGCTTGTTTTTTACTTTTGTTGGCTAAATCATACAAAAAATCAGACACTTGCTGCGGGCTTTCGGCCATTTTGGTCGCTAAACTTAAGTCAGCATAACTTGCAAAATCGAGTAGTTGAGATTTTTCGTATCTCAATTCAAGAATTTGCTGCATTACCTTTGAGTTATCCCATTTACCTGCATTGGGCCCTTGATCAGACGCTCGCGTTGCAAATGCACGATATATTTCTTCACGTAAACTGCGATCATCCGCATACATCATTACAGGCAGGTAACTTGGAAATTCAAGGTTGAATAACCAACCGTCAAGCGACTTAGATTCAGCTGCTTGTTTTGCCGCTGCAATAGCGCTTTCAGGTAAACCAGCCAGTTGTTTTTCATCGCTAACTTCTTTGCGCCAACCTTGGGTTGCGTCCAATACATTATTAGAAAATTGTGTGGTCAATTCAGACAAAGCCTGACTAATCTCACCAAAACGCTTTTTCTTGTCATCAGGCAAGCTCACACCGGATAGTTTAAACCCACGTAATGCATCATTAATGGCTTTTTGCTGAGCTTGCGACAAGGCCACAAAATCTTCGCTGTCGGCTATTTGTTGATAAGCTTGATACAAACCTTGGTGCTGACCTACATAAGTGCTGTACTCAGATAATAAAGGTAAACAAGCCTCGTACGCTTGGCGCAAGGCTTCAGAATCAGCGACTGAATGTAAATGCGAAACAGGAGACCAAATTCGGCTTAATTTATCGTCAACCTCGTCAATTGGTTGGACAAAGTTTTGCCATGAGTAACTAGGTTGTTGCACAACTTGCTCTATGACAGATTTACATTCTGCTATTGCTTGCTCAACTGCTGGTAAAATATGTTCTGGTTTTATGTTGGCGAATTCAGGCAAGCTTGCTTCTGATAATAATGGATTACTCATTAATGACCCTTTGTTGTAAATTCAGTTTCCACTTTCATGTTTATAAGTATTTGGTTAAAACTATAAATTACAAGGTGGAGGGCAATAACTTTTATTCTGCTTTGATTGGGAATTAGAATTTAATAATAGAAGTGAGGTTTCCCAGTATTTAGGAAACCCATTAACGAATTATTTGAGGCCGTTTTGTAAGGTTAAAGTGGCAACATCTGCAACAAATGTAATTTTAATATTACGTTTATTGTCACCCCACATACATTGTTTGGTACCAATCACTTCAGAACACTCGTCTGGCGCACCAATAATAGTTTCAACTTCTTCTAAGGCCATGCCTACTTTAATTTTATTATAGTTATCAGCTGTAACTTTACTGCATCCACTGCATATGAATAACAACGCAACAATTAATCCCAAGCGTCTAAACATACCTGCTCCTATCTAACAATCCAACAAGAAAAAAAGTAACGAAGATGTTAAATATTTTTTAACTTATTACAAGCATTAATTGTAATTATTTGTAACAATAATGGTCTTAGAATGTTTTTTAGCCAAAAAATAAACAAAATTGTTTGGTAACTATTGTTCGAGCATGCTTGACTTGTACTATTTCTAACCAACAAGCTATTTTTGTTTATTTACAAAAAACAATGAGAGATGCGAAGTGTATTTAATGAAGGAGTTTAATGCAGTTAGCGCCGGCTAACTGCATTTGCAGGCCAATTAAGCTCTAATTTGACCTTCGCCTTGGACGATAAATTTCTGTGTGGTTAAACTTTCAAGCCCCATAGGGCCATATGCATGTAGCTTTGAAGTCGAAATACCGATTTCAGCGCCTAAACCCAATTGCCCTCCATCAGAAAAGCGTGATGATGCATTAACCATAACCACGGCACTGTTAACTCTACGGGTAAATTCATTCGCTCGCTGATAACTCTGAGTACAAATCACTTCAGTATGTCCTGAGCTATAGGATTCTAGGTGGCCAATCGCCGCATCAAAGTCATCGACAACACGAATCGCAATTTCTAACGCTAAATATTCAGCATGCCAGTCGTCTTCAGTGGCAAGCTCAGCTCCAGAGAAATAACCAATACTGCGCTCACAGGCATGAATTTTTACTCCTTTGTCAGCTAGTGCTTTTGCTGCCATTGGTAAAAAGCTATCGGCTTGTGATTGATGGACTAATAAAGTTTCTAACGCATTGCATACACCAGTACGTTGGGTTTTACCGTTTAGCAACAATTCAAGCGCCATCTGCTTGTCTGCATCTTGATCTACGTATAAATGACAAACGCCCTTAAAATGTTGAATCACTGGAATGCGACTATTTTCGGTTACAAACCGAATAAGCCCTTCACCCCCACGCGGAATAATCAAATCAATATCTTCTGATAGTGTCATTAACTCGTTCATAATGGCGCGATCTGGATCTGGCACCACACAAATCGCATTGGGATCTATGTTTTGCTCAACCAATGCTTCATGCAAACATTTAGCAATGACAAGATTAGAAAATAATGCTTCTTTACCACCACGCAAAATCACCGCATTACCCGACTTTAAACATAAAGCAGCGGCTTCAGCTGTTACATTTGGACGCGCTTCATAAATCATTGCTATCACACCTAATGGTATACGCATTCGACCTACACGCATACCATTCGGTCTAATTTTCAAATCAGACACTGTGCCTACAGGATCAGGCAATGTGGTTACTTCGACCAATGCATTGGCTAAATCTTTTACACGCTCAGGCGTTAATCGTAGACGATCTATCATCGCGTCGGTTAAACCGTTTTCTTTACCCGCGTCTAAGTCTTTTTGGTTTTCAGTTAAAATTAACTCTGTGCGCTCAATTAACTTTTGCGCCATAGCTGACAACGCAGCATCTTTTTGCGCTGTACTCAAATTGGCAACTGAAAAAGACGCTTTGCGTGCATCTTTAGCCATTTGTGCAATTGAAAAACTCATTATTCTACCTTTTATCTGTTACAGGATAACCAAATCATCTCTATGGATAATGACATCACTTGGACAATAACCCAACACTTGAATGATTTTTTGACTTTGCAATCCTTTAATTTTATTCAACTCTAAATCACTATACTGGCAAATACCTTTAGCTAACTTAGCACCCTCTAAGTCTTTAATATAAACCGCATCGCCTTTATTAAATACACCATCTACGTCTTTAATCCCAATGCTCAGCAATGACGCACCTTTGTTGCTCAAAGCGTTTGCCGCTCCATTATCTACTATTATGCTTCCTTGTGCTTTTAACGTATATTGCAACCAATGTTTACGCGCTTTTATTGGGCTCGCTTGACGCTTAAACCAAGTGCCCTGCGGCTGCTGTTGTAATAGGCGATCAAATACTTGACCTTTTGTACCATTTACAATCAGGGTATGCACCCCATTTACGGTTGCCTTTTCTGCCGCTTCAATTTTTGTACGCATGCCACCTGTGGCAATTTTATTCGTTGTGCCGCCCGCTAAGCCATAAATTTCTGGGGTAATACTTTCAACCGTAGCAATCAATTCTGCATCAGGGTTGCTTCGAGGATCTGCGGTAAAGAGGCCGTCAATATCACTACAAATCATCATCATATCGGCATCTGAAACTTGCGATACTAAAGCGGCTAGGTTGTCATTATCTCCAACCTTGAGTTCCTGAGTAGCAACAGTATCGTTTTCATTTACGATAGGCAGAATGCCGTTGTTGAGTAATTCTCTAATGGTATTTTTAATATTGACGTATCGACGGCGGTCAGCTAAGTCATCATGGGTTAACAATATTTGCGCACACGGGAAATCAAAAAATCGCGCCCAATTTGCCATCATACGAGTTTGCCCGACTGCGGCCATAGCTTGTTTTTCAGCAATAGATGGAATTTCTTTATGTGCAACCAGATCACGACCAGCCGCAACACTTCCGCTCGATACCAATACAATTTCTTTGCCCTGGGTACGGCACTCTGAAATATAGCGAGCTATTGGCAGCAAATATTGGCCGCTGCACCCTTTTCCTTCAGGCGCAATAAGAGCACTACCGACTTTTATGACAGCTCTTTGCCAGTCAAACCAACTCATGTTGTGACAACCTACTCAAATACAAAAACTATATTATACCCTTATTCAGTTTTTAGGTGCAGGGGGCGATTACAATTTATATGATATTGATGTTTATTAACTTGCGAATTGATCGCAAACCATCTATGTTGCAAAGAGTCCATTATGATTGTGAGACACTTACACTATGACAAGACACCACAGAATTTCGCCCACCTAAAGATGGCGTATTCGCAACCATTAAACTCAAACTTAAATGAACGAGTTGCGCAACATAAACAACCATCACTGGTTTTTTTCAGTGGAGGCAGTGCTTTGTCTGGGTTTAGCAAAGCACTAAAGTTATACAACCAAAATCACAATCATATCATCACCACTCTGGATTCAGGTGGTTGCACCGCCAAACTTAGACATTGCTTTTTGATGCCTGCAATTGGTGATATTAGAAATCGTCTGTTGGCGTTGGCAGATGATAGCAAAGCAGATGTCGCGGCTATTACACGCATTATGGGCCTAAGGTTTGCAAAACAAGGCAGCGCAGCTACATTGAGGCAATCTTTATTTGCGTTCAGCCACAGCGACCACCCAATGTATGCGCAACTTTCCCCAACACAACAACAAACTATCCAGAATTGTTTGAGTTATTTTGCCAACATCATTCCTGCAGACTTCGACCTGCGCAATACTAGCATTGGAAACGTTTGTTTGGCTGCGGCTTACCTGATCAATAACAGGAGTTTGTCCGCGGCTATTGATATATTTAGCCACTTGTTATCGATCAAAGGCCAAATCGTGCCAATGTCAGATAGTTACTGCCACTTGGCGGCCCATTTAAGTGACGGTCAAACCATAGTTGGCCAACATAATTTGACTGGCAAAGAAGTTTCTCCGATTCGGAGTAAAATCACCAAAGTTGAACTTTCAAGCAGTAGCGAATATCTATCACCTATACAAATCAAAACACCCAAAAATGTTTTAAATACCTTAGCCCAAGCGCAACTTATTTGTTATCCGCCTGGCAGCTTTTATTCAAGCCTGATCACCAACTTATTAACAGATGGAATAGGCCAGGCAATCAGCCAAAGCCAAGCGAAAAAAGTGTATGTCCCTAATCTGACACAAGACCCAGAGCAATTTGGCATGAGCTTGTTTGATTGCATAACGACACTGCTTGAATATCTAACCAAACATCTTGACCACAAAGTCTCTGTTTCATCTGTGTTATCAACTATTCTGCTCGATAAAAGCGCCCAGCACCAACTCACACCAGCCCAATATCAGCAATTATCTAAACTAGGAATTGCTGTTGAGATCTTGCCGCTGGTCAGCGAGAAGTCTGCACCATATTATGATCCACATCGCTTAAGCCAAGCACTACTAAGCCTATGTTGATCTTTGGCATAAATTTTTGCCGCCATTTGCATGGCTTCACCAAAAGTTTGCTTCTGCACTGATTGTTTGTGACACCAAGATCAGCACGCTCTATAATTTTCCAGTAAGATAGTTGGGTAAACAACCACTGAGCTTGTGGGTATCAGCACTATAATATTTAAGCTGCTGACTAAGATGTTGCGCATCTTGAAAGCGAATGTTGTTGAAGCCTGCACCTTTGGTTGCCAAGGTACAACTGCACTGCCCACTGGGGTAAATAGGTAAAGGAAATAATAAAGTTTCGACCTGCCTAAAGCCCGCTGCCAACATATTCTCTCGCATCGTCTTAATTTGCGCCTGCTGTAACAATGGTGAGCCACTGGGTGCGACCAACAGACCATTTTCGTTTAACAACATCATACAATCTTGATAAAAACTATCATCGAGCGCGCCACAGCTGGGTAATTCAGCATCGATCAAATCAACAATAATAACGTCAATACTCCGCTCAGGCATTCGTTTAATAGATTGCCTATGCTCTTCAAATAGCAGTTGCGCACGTTCATCAGCCTTATGTTCACTTAACTCGGGGAAATACCTGTGTGCCACCTCTGAGACTAAACTGTCACTATAGACTTGTTTAACAGACCGAACCGCTTGATGTTTGAGTACCTGCTGCAGGCATCCACAGTTTTCCCCACCAATGATCAGCACATTTTGTGGATTTGGATGAGTCAACATTGCAGGATGAACCATCATTTCATGATAAAAAAAGCTATCTTGACTACTTAAACGTGGGTAGTTATCTATGACCATTAAATAGCCAAAATCTGTGGTATTGTACACTTCGACTTTATGAAATGGTGATTGCTTTTCAACCACTTTATGCTTGACGCGCAGTGACACCCCTGTGCCCAAACGCTCATTTTGTTCTGCGAACCAACTCAGTGATGATAGATCTGGCATAGGTAACCCTTTTGATTATTGCTGCTGCAACGAAAAATCTAAATCAATTATAGCCCATCCAGCGTAATCAGATTACACTATTCGTTTTACTTGTTAACACTCTAATTGATTCGCTGATGACTGATAGTTTTATTCAACACGCTAAACAAATTTACAACGTAGCTAACTGGAGTGACGGTTATTTCGATATTAACGATCGTGGTGAGTTAGTTGCCCAGCCTAAAGGCAAACCACAACTGCAGATTAGCTTTACCAAAATTGTCCATGACCTACAGCTAGCTGGTCTAAGACTACCTATTCTCGTACGTTTTACCGATATATTGCGTGACCGTGTAAAAGCTCTCCAATCAGCCTTTAAAGACGCGATCGAACATCACCAATACGAAGGTTCTTATCACGCGGTCTATCCGATAAAGGTCAACCAACAGCACAGTGTCGTTGAACAACTACTTAGAGTGACTCCCAAAATAGGGTTAGAAGCTGGTAGCAAACCCGAATTACTTGCTATTCTCGGCGCGACAACCGAGCCGCTAAAAATTGTATGCAACGGCTACAAAGATAGCGAATTTTTACAGTTAGCCATTATCGGCCAACAAATGGGCCATAAAGTCTATGTGGTGATTGAAAAGCTTTCTGAGCTTAAAACCTTGTTAAAAGAAGCTGAAAAAATGGGTGCAGCACCTGCCATAGGTATTCGCATTCGTTTGAATACTGTAGGCAAAGGTCGCTGGCAAGATTCTGGCGGTGAAAAAGGTAAATTTGGTTTGCCTTCACACCAATTGCTACAGGCGATTAAATTGCTTAAAGAGCATAATCAAACGCATTTATTTCAACTGATCCATTTCCACATTGGTTCACAGATTGCCAATATTCGTGATATCCAAGTCGCAATTAAAGAATGTGCTCGATACTATGTTGAATTAAAAAATATGGGCTTGGCGGTAGACACCCTAGATGTCGGTGGGGGTTTAGGAGTTGACTACGAAGGCAGCGGTAGCCGTAGCCAATGCTCAATGAACTATGACATGCATGAATATGCCAAAAATATCGTCGCTGGTATCAGTGAAGTGTGCCATGCAAATGGGATTGCCGAGCCCAACATTATTACTGAGTCTGGTCGCGCAATGACAGCACATCACGCAGTGCTGCTATCGAACATTATTGATAGCGAGCAACCAATCAAGCTAGCAGCCCCATTTATCGCAAGCTGTGATGCCCCACTAGAAACGGTTGAACTAATTAAACTAAGCGAAACACTTTCACCTAGACGCGCGCTCGAAAGTTACCACGATGCAGTACATTATTTCGCCGAAGCCCAACAAAAATTTACCTTGGGATTAATTTCGTTGACGCATTGGGCTGAATTTGAAAGTTTCTACTTTTCGATTTTGTACATGATCCGCGACAACCTAGATAAAAATGCCCGCTCACATCGAGAGCTAAAAGAAGAATTAGATGAAAAGCTTGCGCGCAAACTATTTTGCAACTTTTCTTTATTTCAATCACTGCCAGATGCTTGGGGTATACAACAAATATTCCCAGTTGTACCGCTGAGTGATATGGACCAAGAACTGTCAGAGCGTGCCATTGTGCAAGATATAACCTGCGACTCAGATGGACAAATCAAACAATACGCTGATGGTATGGGAATAGAAAGCAGTTTACCTGTGCCCAAATACAAACCTGACAACCCTTATTACATCGGAATTTTTATGGTTGGGGCCTATCAAGAAATACTTGGCGATATGCATAATCTATTTGGAGATACAGATTCAGCCCATCTTGAGTTCGATACTTCAGGCAAAATGCGCATCAACCATATCTTGCATGGTGACACGGCTGAAACAGCATTGAAAACGGTGCATTTTCAGAAATCATATCTATTGGAGAACTATTCTTCGCAACTCGCGCAGTCAAAACTGACTAGTGAACAAAGAGATGAATATTATTTACTGCTCAAAAGTGGCGTTGAAGGCTACACCTATTTTGAAGATGAGCACAGTAGTTAAGCAGATTTACGCTTAGTTTTGAGGCATGCCTGTTTGTTGCAGGCATGCCTTGGCAAAAGCTTCACGCAACTCCGAGGCGCTTACGCAGCACTGCGTTCACAGTTACAAATTCTGTCAGCCCAAGCGAGCGATTCTTGGTAGAACTCATGGATATGGTCAATCGGAGCTTTCAATGCCATTGCCAAAGTCTCAACCTCGTCCCACTGAGCTTGTTCGTAACTTAGTGCGAGCTTAAGGTACAACCCCAATATGCCTTTTTGTTCAACCAAACCTTGTTTGATCTCGTCGGCGATAGGCAATTTGCCTGCAAGTGCATCCATTGGTTCATCTAATAGAGCATCGACTAAGCTAAGCATACCGACCAGAAAAGCCATAGGTGGATTTTCATCATCGCCACGCATTTGCGCAATGTGGCCACAAAATCGCGCTCGAGCCAATGACAACACCATTATTTCATCAGGCTTGTCACCACTTAAGTTTGCCAATGCTAACAACGAAATAAACTTCTTAACCTCGGCTTCTCCCATGTAGACGATTGCATGTTTTAACGAGGTAATCTGTTGGCTGGTACTGAACCCTGCACTATTTATAAACCGTAACAACTTGTAAGACAAAGCAACATCTTGTGCAAGTATTTCACTGACTTTATCAATATTCAACTGCGCACTACCGGCTTCGGAAATCAGCTGTAATAAATTGAGTTTATTAGCGACAATTTGTTTAGATTTAAAAATTTCTGGCCGAGCGAAAAAGTACCCCTGAAACAACTGAAACCCAAGAGTTTTTAATTGCTCAAACTCTTCACGAGTTTCAACTTTTTCTGCCAATAAATTCACACCTGATCCAGCAATACGGCGAACGTATTTGCTAATTTGCAAAATATTAAACTGACGAACATCAACTTTAATGGTGTCGATATAAGGTAAAAAGATATCCCAAACAGGATCAAAGTTGTGATCGTCTAATGCCAATCGGTAACCTTGCTTTTTCAAAGCACGACAAGCATCCAACAATTCCTCACTGATCTCGACACTTTCTAAGATTTCAATCACTACATTTTTAGGATCTAACGATTCTGGAAAGCGATTAATCAAAGTGTCTTCAAAAAAGTTGATGTAAGTACATTTACCATCAGTGATACTTTCGAGACCTCGAGTTAAATGATTAGATGTTAATATTTGTGATGTAGCCTGATCTGGACATATATCTGGAAATGCATTCTCTACACCATTTCGGAACAACAACTCATAACCGACTATTTTTTCTTCGACATCCAATATTGCTTGGCGCGCGACATACGAATACATAAACCACTCTCAATAGATACAACTTTGTGATATTTTTTTAACATTCACTAACAGATTACTGCGACATCACCACAATAGCTAGTCTAGAATGATAAAAAATGTCGAGATAGAACAATAAACAGCCAACTCAAGATAAAATCGTATTTAATATAACTCACAAATCTAAAAAGTTAGTCAGACTGTGTTAGGGTAAGGGAACAAAATCGGTTGACTTGCTTCTAATAAAGCAGTTATAACCATATTTAACAAATAATTGGTCCTTGATAGAATTTATCACGCCCCTATTAATAGGGTTGTTGAGTGTTAAAAACGATATTGATAAAATATATTCTCATCAAGGTAACCGGACTGGAGTGATTTATGACAGCGTCATCTACATCTACAGCATTAATGTTGACCCCACAAACGGGTAGTCTGGATTCTTATATCCAAAGTGTAAATAGCATTCCTGTATTGACGGCCGAGCAAGAAAAAAGCTTAGGCGAGCGTCTATTTAATGATGGTGACTTAGAAGCAGCACAACAACTTATCATGTCACATTTACGCTTTGTTGTGCACATTGCAAAAAGCTATTCGGGTTATGGATTACCGCAAGCAGACCTCATTCAAGAAGGTAACGTGGGCTTAATGAAAGCCGTTAGACGGTTTGATCCTTCAGTGGGTGTTCGCTTGGTTTCATTTGCAGTACATTGGATTAAAGCAGAAATCCACGAATACGTACTGAAAAATTGGCGTATTGTTAAAGTAGCAACAACTAAAGCTCAGCGAAAACTTTTCTTTAATCTACGTAAATCGAAAAAGCGCCTTGGCTGGTTTAACAATGAAGAAGTCGATAAAGTGGCAGGTGATTTAGGCGTCAGTCGCTCAGAGGTTTTGGAAATGGAAAGCCGCATGAGTAATCAAGACCAAGCCTTCGATTTAACTAACGACGATGATGAAAGCACCAGTTTTGCTCCGGCACAGTTTTTAGAAGACACAGCTTCAGACGTTGCCGAACACGTAGAAAGCGACCAATGGGAAAGCCATGCTAATACGCGTTTACTGCATGCAATTCAGACATTAGATGAACGTAGCCAAGACATCATTCGTACACGTTGGTTGGATGATAACAACAAACTAACTTTACAAGAATTGGCGCAGAAATATAGCGTGTCAGCTGAACGAGTTCGCCAGCTAGAAGCCAACGCAATGAAAAAATTGCGCAACGCTATGGGTGAACTGTAGTTCCAAAATACTAGCGAAAATTATGTAATTTGTCACAATAGCCGGTTTGCCGGCTATTGTTGTTTTTGGCGATAGTAAAACCTGTGCAAAAGATTAATTAAATGCAATGTAATCCCGGTTGTGGCGCTTGCTGTATCGCCCCATCAATCTCTAGTCCTATTCCTGGTATGCCAAACGGTAAACCCGCAGGCGTGCGCTGTATTCAGCTCGACAACAACAATTTATGCAAGATATTCGGTCAACCACAAAGACCTAAGGTATGTTTGCAATTTCAGGCAGATAGACAAGTATGTGGAAGCAGTGCTGCCGAAGCACTGACCATAATCACTCAACTTGAAAATTTAACCGAATAAAGGCTGTACCATGTTAAACATCAAACAAATCCACCATGTGGCAATTATTTGCTCCGATTACCAAAAATCAAAAGCCTTTTACACCCAGATTCTAGGTTTTGATGTTATTGCCGAGACATACAGAGCAGAGCGAGACTCATATAAATTAGACTTAGCGGTAGATGGACATAGCCAAATCGAATTATTTTCATTTCCGAACCCGCCTAAACGTCCTTCTCGTCCGGAGGCGCAAGGTCTACGTCACTTGGCATTTAAGGTTGATGATGTGGCTAAAGCAAAGGGCTGGTTAGAACAACAGGGGATCTTAGTAGAACAAATACGCATAGATGAGCTGACAGGCAAAGCCTTTACCTTTTTTCAAGATCCAGACGGCCTGCCACTAGAATTATATCAAGGGTAGTCTAATCTTTCTCTATTCTATCTATACCTTGGGTGCCCTCTTTAGCCGCTAGTTTATGATGGATAGCAGACTTGATCAGAATATAACCACTGATAGGTGCGGTAATTAACAAGAAAATTGAAATTAGGATTTCCTTTAAGCTATAACCCGCTGTTGTCACAGAAAAATAAATCATTGCAGCGATTAGTAGACATGCCATCCCCAAAGTAGTCGCTTTAGTAGGCCCGTGCAGACGCATAAAAAAGTCAGGCATTTTCACCAAACCAATCGAGCCAATTAAAATTAGCGTGCCGCCTAACAATAGTAAAATTGACACCAGCCATTCATATATCATCATTCGATTAAATCGCCTCTTAATAAATATTTACACAAAGCAACTGTACTGACAAAACCTAACATCGCAATTAATAATGCCGCTTCAAAATACAGACTAGTATCGTTGTGCAATCCATACAACACAATGACTGCAATCGTATTGATGTACATAGTATCCAATGCCAAAATACGATCTGGTACAGATGGACCTTTTAGCAATCGCCAAATATTTAACAATAGTGCCAATCCCAACATGGCAAAAACAAAAATAATAACGCTACCTAACATCCGAAGATCTCCTTAATTGGGGCTTCATATCGAGTTTTAATTTGCTCAATTAACTTAGCTTCGTCTTGTAAATCCAGCACATGAATTAACAAATATCGTGGCGTTTTATTGTCCGATGTATGGTGCTCTTCACTGATCGGATATACCTCAGCACTGACTGTACCTGGCGTTAGTGACACCGTACTAGCCAACAAAGTAATCGGCAGAGCATCCGTCATATCCAATGGTACTTTGACAAAAGCAGGGCGCAACCTCTTATTTGGACCGACAATTAAAATAGCCACTTGAATGTTAGCGGTAATAATGTCAAGCAATACCACTAATAGCTGTTTTATCGCTAATGCAGGTCGTTTTACTGAAGGATTTTGCTCGGTAAATGGCCGGGTAAAAATAGGAATGGAAATAGCGAGTATAGTCCCTAATAACACTTGGCCAAACGACAAACTATTATTCAACAATAACCAAATAACCAATAACAATATGCTGGTAGATGGCGCGGGGAAATAACGATTCATTACAGCCCTCCCGTTAATTGGGTTACAGCCGGGTTTTGATGAATTTGCATCGCGGCTTGCAAACAAAAGTCGGTAATTGGCTTGGCAAATATAACCATAAACGGTGACACACCTGCTAAAATATACACAGCCCACACTTTAAATTTATGAATGGGTTTTACATCAATTTTATCAATATCTTTGCTGGTGTTTTGCCAGAATACAATACTGCCCGCGCGCGTAACCCCAACCAAAATTAATAAACTGGCAACTAAATAAATCGGCCAAAAAAGTGCATAATCCCCTTGTTGGTAGGTTGCTTTTAAGATCCATATTTTACCAACAAAACCAGATAAAGGTGGCATACCAATCACGGCTAATGCTGCGGCAAAAAACACCACCCCAATCAACAAGCCTTGCTTCACAGGTCGGCCGGTGGTGATTCTATCGGCCACCTTCCCTCGCTGACTTGCAATTAGATCTACACATAAAAACAGCGCGGCACATACCAAGGTTGAATGGATTAAATAATATATCGCTGCGGCAGTCGCCTGCATTTGTTGTAAACTTACCAACGCAATTAAAGTACCAGCCGACACAACAATTAGATTGGCCACTAACTTGCGCAAATCTTTACTCGCCAGTACACCAATGGTGCCAACAACAATAGTCGCTAGCGCTGCAAACCATAAGACATCTTGCCCCATAGCGCCTAACGGGCCGCTGCCTGGACTAAAAATTGAGTTATACACGCGAATAATCGAATACACCCCTACTTTAGTCATTATGGCAAACAAAGCTGCAACAACTGGCATCGCATTAGAATAGGTATTTGGCAACCACATGTGCAAAGGCAATAATGCGGCTTTTAATGCAAATACAATCAATAATAGTGAACCGCCAATTTTGGCGAGAGAAACATCATCATTAGTTAATTGGCTGATGCGGGCCGCAACATCTTGGATATTTAAGCTACCAAGTACGCCGTACATAGTCCCTAGCGCGATCAAAAAGATGGCTGAACCAACTAAATTAAGGATAACGTAATGCAAAGCGCCGCGAGTATTATGTTTATCCGCAGCATGCATTAATAATGAATAGGATGCGATAAGTAGCACTTCGAAAAATACAAACAGGTTAAACAAATCTCCCGTCAAAAAGGCACCACATACCCCCATCAATAAAAAATGCACCAATGGATGGAAGAAACTCCCTTTCGCATCATCGCCTGCGCAGCTGTATACGATACAGCATAGAGACAAAAAAGATGCCAAACAGGTGAGCGTAACGGCTAGCAAATCTGCGTGCAATACAATCCCAAAAGGTGCCTGCCAGTTCCCTATTGCATAAGTTAACGTACCTATGTCGAGTACATGGCTCAACAAACAGATATTGATTATCAGTGAAATAGCCGCTAAGCCGACTGAAGCAAATCTTCGAGCTTTGACACTTTTACCACAAGGTGGCAACAACAAAAGTAGCGCACTAAATAGTGGAAATAAAATTGGAAAAACGACAATATGCTGCATGATTATTTTCTTACTCCAGTTTTATTGTTTGCTTGAGCAAGTTGGTTAACATAATCATTGCCTAAATCAGCGCGTGCTCTAATCGCTAAAATCACCGAGAAGGCTGTCATCGCAAAGCCTATAACAATTGCAGTTAATACCAAGGCTTGTGGCAATGGGTCAGCATATTGCTCGCTGCCACTGAGAATGGCCGCCTTATTAATTGTTAATCGTCCTGACGCAAACAAGAAGAGGTTAACTGCGTAAGACAACATAGTTAACCCCAGTACAATTGGGAAACTTCGAGCTCTGAGGATCAAAAACACCCCACAACCCACTAAAACACCAACACAAACCGAATATAACAATTCCATTATTTGGCTCCTATTGTTTTAGTCTCGGATTTAGCTTCATCATTAGCTGTCAACTTACCTAAACTCGCTAAAATCATCATAGTTGCACCGACAACCGTAACATACACACCTAAATCAAAAATCATCGCACTGGCTAATTCTGTTTTGCCAACCAGTGGAATATCGAAATAATCAAACCAACTGGTTAAAAATGGCTTATCAAACAAGAAGCTGCCAGCCCCACAAATAAACGCTATCATCACCCCAGAAGCGATAATTTTACGGTAATTAAACAATAACCTGTCATTAATCCAGTTTGAACCGTGCGCAATGTACTGCAATATAATCGCCGTTGCGGTCACTAAACCTGCGATAAATCCACCACCAGGCAAATTGTGGCCGCGAATAAAGATAAAGGCTGACACCAATAGAGCTAACGGCAATAAGGTTTGAGAAATGGTTGCGAGCAATAATGGGTATTTTTCACGCGCCCATTTGCGACCTTCGCTATCGGTTGAAGGCATAAACAAAGGCAAATTATTTAACAATTTATAAATGCCCAGTGCTGCAATACCTAATACGGTTATTTCACCTAAGGTATCAAAGCCCCTAAAATCAACCAAAATTACGTTTACAACATTGGTACCACCACCACCTGTTTTTGCATTCTCAACAAAAAACTGTGAAATAGAATCTAGTGGTCGAGTAACTAGCGCATAACATATACTACCAACTACAACGCCACAACCAGTCGATATCATTAAGTCGCGTAATACCCGAATTGAACTAGATTCTTTTGGTGTTTTTTGCGGTAGGAAAAACAGAGCCAGCATCAACAAAACAACGGTGACCACTTCAACACTGAGTTGAGTCAAGGCTAAATCTGGCGCAGAAAATCGGGTAAATGCCACCGAAACCATCAAACCAACAATAGATATCATAATAAGGGCAATCATTCGATGGCGATGCCAAATAACCGTTGCGACAGCACCAGCTATTAACAACCCAGTACCAACGGCATTAAACATATCAATTGGATGCGGCTGGTTTCCACCAACTAGCTTTTGCATATCAAACAGTGGAGCACCAGCAAAAAACAACACAGTTGCAATTAATACTATGGTGTAGCGCTGTAAAGAACCATTCTCAAACTGGCTAATGCGTTTTTGACACCAAGATAAAACAACATCTAACCCTTGCTCAAACATATAGCGGCCTTCCAACGCAGGTAAGGTGGCCTGAAACTGAAATAAGTGTTTGCGCAGCGAATAAATAACCACACCACCAGCAACCGCTAGAGCACTCATCAACAATGGCAGGTTAAATCCATGCCATAAAGCAATTTCAAATACGGGTGTAGCACCAGTTAAAACAGCGCTTGAAGCGACATCGAGAATGCTGTCGACAATTAAGTTTGGAAACATCCCAACCAAAATACAAATTGCGACTAAAATTTCAATCGGAACACGCATATAACGTGGCGCTTCGTGAGGCTGTTTAGGTAAATCAACCGGATCACCGTTAAAGAATACATCGTGAATAAAACGCGCCGAATAGGCAACCGAAAATGCGCCGGCGGCTGTGGCTAAAACAGGAATGAGCCAAGACATAGAGCCAAGTAACTGGGCGTGCAAAGTTTCTGCAAAGAACATTTCTTTAGACAAGAAACCATTTAACAAAGGCACCCCTGCCATAGACGCGGCTGAAACCATAGCGAGTGTTGCGGTAAACGGCATAAACTTCCACATGCCATTAAGTTTTCGCATATCTCGCGTGCCCGTTTCGTGGTCGATAATACCAGTTGCCATAAACAAAGAAGCTTTAAACGTAGCATGGTTAATAATGTGGAATATCGCCGCAACTGTCGCAAGCTCAGTATCTAGCCCCAACAGCAGGGTAATTAGGCCTAAATGACTAATGGTTGAATACGCCAATAACCCCTTTAAATCATGTTTAAATAACGCGACATATGCACCAATTAACAATGTGGTTAAACCGGTTAAACTGACAATTAAAAACCAAATTTCAGTGCCAGCTAGCGCAGGATAAAAACGAGCTAATAAAAAGATACCAGCTTTAACCATGGTTGCCGAATGTAAGTAAGCACTAACTGGCGTTGGAGCGGCCATGGCATGAGGCAACCAAAAATGAAATGGAAATTGAGCTGACTTAGTAAATGCCCCCAATAAAATTAACACAAGGGTCAGCTCGTACCACTGACTTTGTTTAATCATATCGCCACTGGCTAAAATAACATCTAACTGATAGCTGCCAACAATATTACCTAGGATGAGTAGACCAGCCAGCAAGGCTAAACCACCAGCTCCAGTGATAGAGAGCGCCATCAGTGCGCCTTTACGCGCCTCAGCTTTATCAGACCAGTAGCTGATCAACAGAAACGAGCTAATGCTGGTGAGTTCCCAGAAAAACCACAACTGGATGGTATTGTTAGACATGACAATGCCTAACATAGCGGTCATAAACAGCAATAAATACGCGTATAGTTTGGGTAAGGAGTCTTTTGCGCTTAAATAATAACGCGCATAAAAGATAACTAAACAACCAATGCCTAGAATGAGCAAAGTGAATAAGAGTGATAAGCCATCAAGTCGAAAGCTTAAGTGTATACCCAACACATCCAGCCATTGAATATGATCATAGACTGTTTCACCGTTAAATACCGCAGGTGCGTGATACAAACAAACAGCCAGCGCAATCAGTGGTGCAATCAGGGTAACAGCCGCAGTTTCATTGCGACTGAGTTTTGCCGCACGTGAAGAGATCAAACTGCCAATTGTTGTGATTAGTGGAACCCAAAACAAAGCCATACTGTTGAATCCATTAGTTATTACAGTGATATAAGTATAATTAGAGCATTAAGATACCAGATTTATCCAAGAGGTAAAAAACGTTTTATTAACATAATTCTCTTGATAAATGGCATTTATGATCATTTGCACACAAAACGAACGCAAGATAACCAATTTGATTTGTGCTCAGTGTTCTGATGAACAAATTAACGAAAGCGTGTGAATGTTTTACTATCCAATAGCAAAAACAAAATAGTATTCGAGTGTAAGAATAGCAGCAAATACAAAAAAGCCCTGCTGTTTTTCAACAGCAGGGCCCATCAAAGAATCAATAGAGGCTTAATTATTTAGCTTCTTTTTTCTCTTTTTCAGCTGCAATTACAGCGTCTGCTACGTTTTGTGGACATGCTGCGTAGTGTGAGAATTCCATAGAGAATTGACCACGACCAGATGTCATAGTACGCAAGTGACCGATATAACCGAACATTTCTGATAATGGAACGTCAGCTTTAACACGAACACCAGTTGCACCAGCTTCTTGGTCTTTGATCATACCACGACGACGGTTGATATCACCGATTACGTCACCAACATGATCTTCAGGTGTAAATACGTCAACTTTCATTACTGGCTCAAGTAATTGAGGACCAGCTTTTTTCATTGATTGACGGAAAGCGCCTTTAGCAGCGATTTCAAACGCGATTGCTGATGAGTCAACTGCGTGGTATGCACCATCGAATAATTCGATTTCAACGTCTAGAGTTGGGAATCCGGCTAAAACACCTTGATTCATCATCTCTTTAAAGCCTTTCTCGATTGCTGGGAAGAATTCTTTAGGAACGTTACCACCAACAACAGTAGACTCAAATTTGAAGCCTGAATTTGGCTCACCTGGCTTGATACGGTAGTCGATTTTACCAAACTGACCTGAACCACCAGATTGTTTCTTATGCGTGTAGCTATCTTCAATTGCTTGAGTAATAGTTTCACGGTAAGCAACTTGAGGCTGACCAACATTTAATTCAACACCGTAAGTACGCTTCAAGATGTCAACTTTGATGTCTAAGTGAAGCTCACCCATACCTTTAAGGATGGTTTCACCTGAATCTTCGTCAGTTTCAACTTGGAAAGATGGATCTTCTGCAACCATTTTACCAATCGCAATACCCATTTTTTCAGTTGAACCTTTATCACGAGGTGCAACCGCAATTGAGATTACTGGATCTGGGAAGATCATAGGTTCAAGAGTACAAGCATTTTTAGGATCACACAAAGTGTGACCAGTTTGTACATTCTTCATACCAACAACCGCGATGATGTCACCCGCTTGTGCAGAAGTTAACTCAGTACGCTCATCAGCATGCATTTCAACCATACGGCCAACACGCTCAGTTTTACCAGTAGCAGAGTTAAGGATAGTGTCACCTTTATTTAATTTACCAGAGTAAATACGAATAAAGGTTAATGCACCGAATCTGTCATCCATAATTTTGAATGCTAATGCACGGAAAGGCTCGTCAACAGAAACGATTGCTTTTTCACCTGTAGGCTCACCCGTTTCTTCGTCAGTTAAGTCTTGTGGCTCAACTTCTGTAGGCGACGGTAAATAATCAGTAACCGCGTTCAATACTAATTGAATACCTTTGTTCTTGTATGCAGAACCACAGAAAGTTGGGAAGAAAGATAAGTTATGAGTACCTTTTTTGATACACTCTTTGATTTGCTCTAAAGTTGGCTCTTCACCATCCATATAAGCCATCATTATGTCATCATCTTGCTCTACTGCAGTTTCGATCAACATTTCACGATACTCAGCAGCTTTTTCTTTATACTCTTCTGGAATTTCAGTAACTTCATAGTTTTCAGGTAAACCACTATCATCCCAAATATAAGCTTTTTGCTCTAATACATCAACAACACCGCTAAAGTCATCTTCAATACCAATTGGTAAAGTCATAACTAGTGGGTTAGCAGCAAGTACGTTCTTAACTTGATCAACAACGCGATAGAAATCAGCGCCCATACGGTCTAATTTATTTACGAAGATCAAACGAGATACTTCTGCATCATTTGCGTAACGCCAGTTGGTTTCTGATTGTGGTTCAACACCACCAGAACCACAGAATACACCAATACCACCATCAAGAACTTTTAATGAACGGTATACTTCTACTGTGAAGTCAACGTGTCCAGGGGTATCGATGATATTTAAACGGTGATCATTCCAGAAACATGTAGTTGCTGCTGATTGAATTGTAATACCACGCTCAGCTTCTTGTTCCATAAAATCCGTAGTCGTTGAACCGTCATGAGTATCACCAATTTTATGGATTTTACCGGTTAACTTAAGAATACGTTCTGTCGTGGTTGTTTTACCCGCATCAACGTGGGCAAAAATACCAATATTTCTATATTTAGATAAATCAGTCATTGTTTTACTCTACTAATTATGTGTCAAGAATTTATACCAAAACTCCGCAGAAATCAGTTCTTCAGATAACTTGGGTATATAATGCGCGATAGGATACAAGGTAAACGAGCAATTGAAAAGAAAGACAGCGTTAGATTTAAAAATAATCTGTTTTTTTGACATTAAATGTCACAAATCAACTAACTTAAAGCTTTAATTCGGCATTTCTTCCGCAAAAGAAACGCCAATGAACAATTAGCGATCTAATCGATCTAATTTGTTAAATCGAATCATCTCTTGTAGCTCTTCTATATAAGCTTCACCTCGTTCAGAATATTTCATAAGGCCCTCAGATAACTTGATACCCGTGATGCTATTTTGCTGACGACGCAATTTCTCTCGCATTATACGCAGCTGTGTATATGCCGGATGCGTATTAAGGTTATGTATATACCGCTCAACAGAATGCTGCGGGCTAGAAAATTTTGCAACTTCATGAGTTTGCTCTTCACCCCGACTGAGCGGTACTAAGCCACAACCCTTTTTAAAACACCATTGACCAAAAAAGTTATTCCCTTGCAATGCAAAACGAGATGTCCCCCATGCGCTCTCGTTGGCAGCTTGAGCAAGCGCCAAAGAAGGCGGCACCAAATCAACCCGTCGAATTAACACTTGCCAGTCTTGCTCATTTTCAATCGAGAAAACATCAAGTCCATATTTGTCTGCTGTCTTTTTAACAAAACGAACTTGTTGATTGGTCAAGTCAGTTTTGATTTGCTCAAGCTCGACAAGACGAGCACGTAACTTTAGTAATTGCTGATTGGTATGCTTAACAATGGGCAGAAAATAGTCAAAAAAAACCTTCTTGCGTTGACCACCCGCGGGATATTTTTTAAAACTTGGCTTGCTACTCGGCAGTTTAATATCTTCATCTAATAGAGAATAAGGCGCTTCAGGGTCTGTGTCTTCACTCGTTTGACGACCTGACTTGTTAATATCTGTTGTAAAGTCAATCAATAACAAAACAGCAATGGCGATCAACAGACTATTGAAAAAAATATTATCAAACTTAAACATTAAATTTTCCTGATTGAAATACACTTATTACATAAACAACACTAGGTTGGCGATTTATCACCCAGTTAAACTAAAATATAGCAGATTCACTAGCTTGCTACTTGCACCAAGCCAATGAATCCGTATCATCAGCGGCCCTTTCACTGCGCATGATTAATTAACTAAATGAAAAAACTGCTAGCCGCCCCAGTAAAAATGTCCTTGCCTGAAAGCGAAAACCAGCTTTACCAAAATATGCTAAAAAACATATCGGACATTAGCCTTAACTTGCTCGCAATAAAAACCGACGACATTATAGAGGAAATCCCCAGCGATTTTTTAACTTGGTGCAAAACCATGCACCTAATTTGCAACAAACATCTCAATTACGAGCTTCTAGAGGCAGAGCAATTGCCCGTAGTTGCCAAACTAAGTAAATTGCTCGAGCAAGCAATTAGCCAGTGCCAATTAAAAATGTTGCGAATTACTCCTTGGCCAATATTTGTTGCCAACATAGAAGAATTGCAAAATCGACCAATTTGGTCCGAGCAACAGGCTTTTCTACATTATATAGCACAGCTGAGATCACAAAGTTTTAGCCAATTAATAAGCGAAGACCAGTTGGTTTACTTTGGCAAACATACCGCCAAGCATGATCCTAGCATTTACACCTTCGACGTAGAGCACTTCACTGGTTTTCGCAACGCCAAAAATTTTCTAGCGACCGTCACGCATAACGCAGACGCAATAGAAAAGATGCTGCAAGCAATCCCACTGCAAGGTGAAGTAACCTTTGCGCACTATCAAGACTTCGTCTCTCAATATGTGGCCATGTTTGAGCAACAAGCTGAACCAGAAAAAGCACCTTTGTTTCCAGCGACACGTTTATTGGCACTACATCGCCCTGACGTGTTTATCAGTATAAATTCAAGCAAGGCCGATAGCATTTGCGCGGCGTTTGGTCTTGCAAGACTATCTAACCAGGATTTTTTATCTTATTGGAATGACCTAGTAGCAAGCTATCAACAAATGCCATGGTGGAAGCTCGCATCAGCAAACAATGATAACGAGCAGTTTATTTTAGAGCACAGGGCAATACTGCTTGATTTGTTTTGGTTTGCCGATGAAAAAGCGCATGAACAATCCAACTACTACAAAGCTTTGCATAAACCCTCTAGTAGCTCAGTTAATAAATCAGCAAGTGCACGTCGCAGCGGCAAAAGCCTAGAATCAGTGTCGGCAATGGTAGACAAAGTACTAGCCGAAGATGATATGCCAGCATTTGTTAAAGCAAACAGAGAGGCTATTATTAAACAAGTTATGGGCGGCAAAAAAATCGAAGAAGTAGTCGGTTTAATGCGCTCAATATTTGGCTAAAGCATACAAAAAAAGCCACTTCTGTTACTCACTACAGAAGTGGCTTTGGCTTTTGGCTATCTTACTTCTTTCTTGGTTTCAGTTATTTACACAGTTGGTAAATTCTTACGATCTCATCTTTGCTGATGGGCCTAGGTCCGGCTGTGCTCTCGGGTGCACCACCCGGAAACATGCGCACGACATCATCGGCCATTTGTTCAAATTTATCGTCCGGTATGCCAACATCTGACAATGTTAAAAAGGCATCCATACGCTTGAACCACTCTCTTACTTTTACGTGCAGCAATTTTGCTGCCACAAGATCATCTGTTTCTGTTACCCCAAAACATCGGCGTGCAAGTTTGGCAAATCTATGTGGAATTGCGTCAGCCATGTGCTCTAAATACGCAGGAATAACAACCACCATGCCGCGAGCATGGGGTAAATCATAATAAGCGCTCAGTGGCATTTCAACTGAGTGCATCGGAATACAACCTAAGCGACCAAGGGCTTGAATACCTGACCAACCGAAAATCGAGCACAGCGCGAGTTGACCACGCACCTCAACGTCTTCAATGTTTTGGACAATTTTTTCAAAGTTATCCATTAAACATAAGATCATGCCCTCGGTCATTCGATCGGCAAATTCTGATTCAGCGTGACTCGACAAATAGTGCTCAACTAAATGAGAAAATATATCTATGCAACTTTCTTTTGTTAGATGCAAAGGAACCGACTTTAAGATTTCGGGATCAACAATTGCGACTTTTGGAATGCGGTATGGTGAACGCGAAAAACTTTTTTCGTTGGTTTCTGCATTCTGGATAACGCCACCAGCGTTGCACTCAGAGCCAGCCGCAGAAATAGTTGGTATAGAAATAATTGGGAATGCGCCTGTATATTCTCTTGGCGTACGCTCACCTAATACAACATAGTCCCAAGATTTACCGCCAGAGAAAGCGGTAGCAGCGATATATTTGGAACCATCTATTACACTGCCACCGCCTAGAGCAATGACAAGGTCGCATTTCTCAGCAATAAAAATATCAGTCGCTTTATCGATTGTTTGAGCGCGTGGATTCGGTTCAATCCCTGTAAAAATAACCACCTCCAAACCAGCTGCGCGCAACGAGCTTTCAACTCGCTCAATCACAGGATCAAGCGCAGACCCTTTGGCATAAGTAGCAATCATCGCCTTTTTACCGAACTCGGCAGCAATTTGTCCAACTTCATCAATTCTGCCAGGTCCATAGGTCAGTTTTGTTGGGAAATTCCATTCAAATGGGGTCATAGTCCACCTCGTTACAATGCAATTGGCTATCGTCAAACACCAGAATTATGTATAGCAAAATAATCACACAAACAAACAATAGCGTCAAACAATTTTAATAAATTGGTATGAAATGAATCACAATTATTCTATAATCGTGTCAGCTAACTAACAAGAAAGCTTGCACTTTTGTAAAACAAATGGATACTTTCTGTAAAAAGTTCGAAAAATCTGATATTTATATTGATAAAGTCGAGGTGAGTTGTGTTTAACATTATATCTAAAAGCAAATTGTGTCTTACACTTGCATTAAGTGTATGGTGGTCAAGCTGTGTAAATGCCAACCAGCCAGTGGTGATAAAACACAATAAAATTGACTCGCCTAAAGAAGAATATCAGTTTGGCCTGTTGAAATTAGCTTTGAGTTACTCGGCACACAACTATCAGCTCAATGAATCACCCACTTATTTAACCCAGCAAAAATTAATGTCTGACCTAGGAAGCAATAATGTTCATGTTGCTTGGGTTGGGACTTCTAGCCAGTACGAGCAAAATTTTCAGCCCATCAGAGTTCCGTTATTTAAGGGCTTACTCGGCTATAGAATTTTTTTAATCAAACCGGAAAATCAGCAACACTTTGAGCATGTGCATTCAGTTGAAGATCTTGCTAACTTAACTGCTGGACAAGTGCGCACTTGGGTAGATACACAAATTTTACAACAAGCTGATTTGCCAGTGGTAACGGCGAACAAATTTGGCAATTTGTTCTATATGCTCGAAGGTGAAAGGTTTGACTACTTTCCGCGCAGCGTTTATTCCGCATTTGCAGAAAAACAAAAATTCCCAGAGCTTGGTTTGAGTGTCGAGGACAATCTCATCTTAATGTATACCCTGCCAGCCTACTTCTTTGTCAACAAAGACAATACAGCGCTTTACCACGAGATTACAGCAGGCTTACAGCAAGCAATCGAAGATGGTTCATTTGACGACTATATGTACAATCACCCATTAATTAAAGATGCTTTAGAGCTGAGCAATATTCAAAATCGTAAAGTCATTAAATTGAACAATCCATATTTACCGCCGCAAACCCCTATTGATGATCAACGTTTATGGTTTAATGTTGCGAAGCATTAGTAACCAAATAATCTAAATAATTAAACGAATACTCTGTCGTGTCATTTAGCTGTACTTTCTGATAGTAACGCGACATTTTTAAGAAGTTCACCTGTTGTAGCGAAAAATATTCATTATTGTGCTTATACAAATGCAGGGAACTTCTATCCACTTTTTCTAAATCCAACCTAAAGCTCACGCCTGCATCAGCCGCAAAGTCTAAGCCATTTAAATAATCGTATAATAAAGTTAACGCGTATGCCCCTTGCAGAAAGTGGCCACCATATGAAACTTTTAATCTATTGCGCTCTATTGCTTGTAGTGCTTCAGAGTTCCAATCTACCCCACCGACCATAATGTTAGCCCTATCCAACTTTGCATCAGACAAGCCAGCTATCGCGCCCATAGCCAGTTCGTCATTTGCACACCAAACAATTTGTATTTCACCATGTCGACGTAATAGCTTTGGCAAGACCTCTTGGGCACGAAGTCTTGACCAACTCCCCTCAATTAATTGCACCAATTTAACATTGGGCAAATCATCCAGTGCTTGGTACAAACCTTTTTTACGTAATACGCTAGCGCTGTGCGTGCGCTCGCCAGCTATCGCAATAACTTTAATCAATTGATCATCAACCGGGTTTTCGCTTTGATATCGCTCAACTAAGTCATGCATTAAATCACGACCAGCTTTCAGATCATTGGTTTCAAACTCAGCGATCCAATGCTTAAACAAAGCTCGAGGTCGACCAACAGCAGCTTGATTTATACCTGTATTTTGGTCGATAAAATTGGTAATAATACTGATAGATGGGATGGCAGCACGCTCAAATATATCTAACACTATGCTACCTTTGTTTAAATAATTATAAAAAATGACAGCGTCTATTTTGCCATACTTGCCAGAAGCAACATCTCGAGCACGCTCAACATAATTAAATCGGTTGCGATTAAAATCAACCATAACTAATTCTATGCCTAAATCTTTAGCTGCCTTGGCAGTAAATTGGTGGGTATGTTTCCAAAATTCGTTGCCATCACCGAAGATAATTTTTTCGTTGGATAAATCAAGCGGGACAAACCAAGCCATTCGCAGCTTAGCGGCCAGTTCAAAAGAGGATAGTATAAAAAGCATACAAGTCAGCAACAACCGACTTGTGTGCTTTAAACTAGATATATGGCGAAATATTTGCTTCATCTAACAAGTATAGATAGCCTCAACAAATTGACAAACAAGCCTCAACTTCTTTTTTTGATCCCATAATCACAGGAACTCTTTGGTGTAATTGTGTTAACCGGGTTTGCATTATATCTTGCGTCCCCGAACTGGCTAAACCGCCAGCGCCTTCAATCAACATTGCCATTGGCATTGCTTCATACAACAAGCGTAACTTACCAGTATCACCTTGCTTAAGTGCATTCTGTGGATACAAGAAAATACCACCACGGGTTAAAATTCTATGAATATCTCCCACCATGGCCCCATTCCAACGCATATTATACTCGGGAGCGCCATCACCTTTAGGGGAAATCAGCCCGTCAATATATTGTTGAATATATTGTGGCCATTTAGAATAGTTAGACATGTTAATCGAAAACTCACAAGCATCAGCAGGCACCTGCATCTCCTCATGCGTTAACAAATAACCGCCATGGGTTCTATCTAGAGTAAAACAACGGGTTTGTTTGCCTGTCGACAATACCAGCATGGTCGATGGACCATACAACACGTAACCAGCAGCGACTTGTTCATGACCTTTGCGTAAGAATTGTTTTTCATCATCTGCCGCTAATGAGTCTATCGCAGGGAAAATGGTAAAAATAGTACCGATTTGGCCATTAATATCAATATTGCTCGAGCCGTCTAGCGGGTCGAACGCAACAACAAATTTACCATTATCGTGTACTGCCACTACAGTGTCTTCTTCTTCAGAAGCAAAAGATTTTACATTGCCTTCGTTTAACAGCATGTCTTTAAACAACTGATTGGCAATAACGTCCAATTTCTTTTGCGTTTCACCCTGAATGTTCTCATCCAAAGTAGAACCCAACACTCCACCTAACGCGCCTTGACTGACACGAAAAGAAATTTCTTTTGTTGCAGCTAATATGGTTCTAATCAGCATAATGAGGTCTAACTCAACCTCATCAGCTCGTAATACAGGAATTAATCGTTTCATCTAAGCAAGGTATTTCGGTTGATACAATTTAAATCAGCAAAACTCTGCTCTAAACGTTTCGCCATACTTTCTTCGCCTTTACGTAACCACACTCTCGGGTCGTAGTATTTTTTGTTCGGTTTGTCGTCACCATCCGGATTACCTATTTGGCCTTGCAGGTAACCTTCATTAGCTAAGTAATATTGGTGAATACCTTGCCAAGTTGCCCATTGGGTATCTGTATCGATGTTCATCTTAACCACACCATAACCAATAGAATCGCGAATATCTTGTAAATCAGAACCAGAACCACCGTGGAAAACAAAGTTTAATGGGTTGTACTTAAGCACAAAATTATCGACTAAATAAGCTTGAGAATTACGCAAAATAGCAGGCTCTAAGCGCACATTACCCGGTTTGTATACACCATGTACGTTACCAAATGACGCAGCTACGGTGAACCTATCGCTAATCTTAATTAATTTGCGATACGCATATGCAACATCTTCAGGCTGAGTATACAAAGCGGCGCTATCAATACCTGTATTATCAACGCCATCTTCTTCGCCGCCTGTACAACCTAATTCAATTTCCAAAGTCATTTTGATGTTGTACATGCGTTTCAAATACTGCGCACAAGTATCAATATTTTCTTTTAACGATTCTTCAGACAAATCTATCATGTGTGAGCTAAATAAACTCTCACCATGTTTTAAAAAGTACTCTTCGCCGGCATCCAATAAACCATCAATCCAAGGTAATAACTTTTTCGCAGCATGGTCTGTATGTAAAATAACTGGCACTTTATAATGCTCAGCAGCCGCTCTGACATAATGCGCACCTGCAACAGCCCCAGCGATAGACGCTTCAATAGAGCCTAACTCGCTGCCTTTGCCAATAAAAAAGCCAGCGCCACCATTCGAAAACTGAATAATAATTGGTGAGTTAACTTTTTTTGCAGCTTCTAAAGCTGCGTTAACTGAATTGGTATTAACCACGTTAACAGCGGGGATGGCAAACAAGTTTTGTTTAGCAATGGCAAACAACTTAGAAACATCATCGCCAGTTAATACACCATAGTTTTTGGATAATCTTGGCATAATAAGTAAAGCCTCTTATTCGGTTTTTTGGGAAAATTGATCGGCGACCTGACAAATTTCCATAAAGTGTGATGGGTCTAAGCTAGCGCCGCCGACTAACAAACCATCAATATTTTTTTGTTCCAAAAGTAGTGCTGCATTGGTCTTATTTACGCTGCCACCGTACAAAATTCGTACTTTTTCAGCGACATCCCGACCAAATAGTGCTTTTATTTCTTTACGTATAAAACAGTGAACTTCTTCTGCGTTATCAGCTGATGCCGCATTGCCTGTGCCTATCGCCCAAACGGGTTCATAAGCAACCAAAATGTCATCGCCATTAAACTCAATACCTTCTAGCCCTTCACTCAACTGTCTAAATAACACGTCGCGAGTGACGCCCGCATCACGCTCTTCAGCATTTTCCCCGATACACAATACGGGTTTTAATTCGCTGTCTAACGCACTTTTTACCTTGATATTGCATGACTGATTATTTTCACGAAACATTGAACGTCGTTCAGAATGGCCAATCAAACAATACTTACAACCAGCCTCTTTGAGCATTTGAGCAGAGGTTTCTCCAGTGTAAGCGCCAGATTCAAATTTACTGACGTTTTGACTACCAATTGCAACACTTGAATACTGCAAAAAGCTCAGCATTTCGCGTAAATAAATATACGGAGGGCAAACTACAACATCAGCTTTAAAGTATTTGCGGATAAAACTAGCAACTGACTTGCATAATAAATCTATGTCGCCGTTCAGTTTCCAGTTGGCAATAATAATTGGGTTTCTAGCTTTCATAGTGATAACCACCTTTTAAAAAAGAACATCCTTGTAAAAAGTACGACTACTAACTTGTAGGTCTGCCTATTTTTAGTAATAGGCATATCTTTTAAAATAGCAAAGGCGTGTTATTTTGCTGGCGCAAAGTCCAAAAATAACTGTTTAACTTTTTTCGAGAATATATCAGCGTCAACGATTGCGCCTTTGTGTTGCACAACTTCACCAGCAATACGGCTGGCCATTTTGACGCTGGTTTCAATGTCATAACCATTTAACCGTGCACCAAAATACACACCGTTAAATGAATCACCTGCAGATGTTGTATCAACAACATTGGTAACTGGTGTAATGGTTACCACTGTTTGTTTGTTTTTATATTGAACCGTTACGTGTTTAGCACCATTTTTAAGCACCAACTCTTTAATGTCATAAACAGCAAGAAACTCTAACACACCTTGTTCGTCTTCAATGCCATACAACAAGCTAAAGTCTTCAACGCCAGGCAATAAAATATCCGACAGTAAAAAACACTGATGGAACAAATCTTTAGCATCTTGTGGATTTGCCCAAAGTTTAGGTCGGTAATTCGGATCGAACGCAATTTTAACGCCTTGTTTCTTTAACTGATTCAACAAGTCAAAAAACTTAGCTTGATCTTCTTTCGGTAAAATCGCTAACGAAATTCCAGAAAAGAAGAAAATATCTGCTGAGCCTAATGATTGAATATTACTTGCATTAACCAACTCAATAGTACGTTTAGCCGCCGAGTTATCGCGCCAGTAGTTGAATATTTTTTCACCTACTTCATCGTTGTGGATCCAATATAAACCTGGGATCAACTGTGGATGACGCAACACATTTTGAATATTGAGTTGCTCGCGAGCAAAGGTTGCGACCATTTGCTCACTTTGCAAGTCTTGACCAACAGCGGTTAACAAACCGCTGTCGATATATTTGAATGTACGTTTTAAATACACACAGGTATTAAAAACATCACCACCAAAACCTTGGTGAAGTGAGCCTTCGCGAGAAGAAAGCTCAATCATACACTCACCGAAAGCTACAAACTGACTCATTATTTAGCCCCTTTTTTGGCCACTCTTTTAATTTTGCCGCCAAGTAATACAGAGATAAAACACAAAGGTACAAAGGTTGCAGCTAAGCCAAATACCACTGAATAGTTACCACCCGCAGATAAAACAGGCACCAACTGAGTAACCACAATGACACTTAGCACCGCGCTTGAACCAGATAAACCAGCTAACGAACCAACCGTTTTACCCGAGAAATAATCACTTGGTAAGGTTTGAATATTGCCAATTACCACTTGGAAACCAAATAAAATAAATGCAATAAGGGTCACAGCCATAGTTGGCGTGTCAGCATAAATCGTCGCTAACAATGCTGGTAACATAAATGCACAACCAAAACCGATTACCGTACGGCGAGCACGATTTACTGACCAACCATTGCCAATTAATCGGCCTGATAAGTAACCACCTAATAAAGCACCCACCATAGCACCAACATACGGAACCCAAGAGAAAGCGCCAATTTGTTTAACATCAAAACCAAATCTTTCGTTTAAATACAATGGCAACCAAGCAACAAATAACCACCATACTGGATCAACAAAGAAACGAGCAGCGATTACACTCCACGCCTGTTTATGGCTGAGTAGTTGGCGATATGAAGGTACATATTCTTCTTCCGCTCCAGCAGCGTCTCTTTCAGCTTGCTGACCTTGTAAAATGTACTGACGTTCAGCTTCTGCAATTAACGGGCTTTCGCTCGGTGTACCTTTGTATAAATACAACCAAGGAATTAACCAAAATAAACCAACACCACCAATCACGAAGAAGGTTGCTTCCCAACCGATAAAGGCATACAAAGCAGCAATTAATGGTGGAGCGATAATAGAACCAATTGACGCGCCAGCATTAAAGATACCCTGCGCTAACGCACGTTCTTTAACTGGGAACCATTCAGCATTAACTTTAGTTGCACCAGGCCAGTTACCAGCTTCACTAAAGCCGAGTAAAAAACGGAATATTGAAAAAGACGTTACTGTAGTAGCGATACCATGCAAGATAGTTGCAATTGACCAAACACCAATTGATAAGGTGAAACCAATACGTGCGCCTAATTTATCAAATAAACCACCAAAAACACCTTGACCGATTGCATAAGAAATCATAAATACGGTCATAATGTTGGCGTAGTCGGACTTATCCAAGCCAACATCTTCGGCGATACTTGGCCACATAACCGCTAACGCAGAACGGTCGATATAGTTGATTACGGTTGCTAATGCGATTAAGGCGATAACAGCCCATCTTAGTCGGTTAATAAACATCTTTCACCTCACAGGAAATCTTCACGAACTGGACTAAAGGTGTCAATTAACACACCCGCCTCAATGCACACAGCACCGTGCAATTCTTCAGGTGGAATATAAAAACCGTCACCTGCTTTTAAACGCTGTACTTCACCATTAATAAATACATCAAATACACCACTTTCAACATAAGTTGATTGTGAATGAGGGTGCTGATGACGGTATCCCTCTGCGCCTTTTTCAAACCAAACTTTAACAACCATAATCTCGTGGTTGTAACCCAAAATTTGGCGTTTCACGCCGCCACCTAAATCTTCAACTTGTACATTTTCAGCTTTTACGAAACGTTCACTCTGTGTCATGGGATACCTCATACTTTAATTCGAATATTTAAATACTCTTGCTGACCTTTGCCTATTTAGTTAAAACAGGCGCGCATCCTTGCGCTACACGACTACCGTAAATCAAGGTCAGACTTACGATTCGGGTTATTTCGATGGTGTCACCGAAATATCAAACTTTGCAGTGCCAACCAGTTGATTATTTTCAATTGAAACTTTTGGTTCACCCACTTGAGTGACCAATTGCACGCTGGCAGACTGTTTAAACTGGTTGTTTTTAATATGCATTTCTTGAACACCTAATAACTCAAGTGCTAATCCACCTTTGTTATTTTTACCTGTGCCGACATTAATAACTTGATTATTCTGCATATTTAAATGTGGTCCAAAGGTACTTTCATCACGTCCACCGCGATACAAGCGAACCAATGTGCCCTGAATATTGCTAAATGTATTGTTGAGCAATACAACATGATCTGCATTAAATACACCTAGATCATCCGTTTCTTTATTCAGACGCAGTACATCACCAGTGATGTTTTTAAACTCGGAATTGGTAATAGAAACAGTGTCTGCAAGGCTGCGATAACCAGCATCAAATATGTTGTAGAAACCATTAATATCTAGGTCTCGGACAACCATCTGGTCAAGCACTAAACGAAAGTTTTTATACATACCAGATTTGAGTGTTCTAAAAATGGTATTACCTTTGTAATCAGGTGCAGCATCGCCAGCAATAGTCACGCCTATCATTTTCAGCGAGCCATTGTTTTGAATTTCTAAAAAGGTACTGCGCATCGGTAGAATGGTTACATCGGCACCTTTTTTAGCTTTGACCGTAATGGTTTTATCTAAAAAGATAATTTTTGGCGATGGATAATTACCAGCCGAAAGTTCTAATATGTCGCCATCTTTTGCCGCGGCAATTGCATCAAACAGAGTGTTTTCACCCGCTTTGACTTGAACAACTTTGCCAGAATCAAATTTGGTAAAAGCCGATTTTTTGCCATACCAACTTGGGCCTACATCTGCCTTGTTTAACACCTGCAACTGACGCTCAACACCAACATCTGATAATTTTTGAGGGTAAATTAACCCATTGTCAGCACGCTTAACTGTCACTTTATCTTTAGCCATGTTGTTAAGTGGCACAGCGCGACTAGTTACGTTGACCGCAGGGTTGTTAATAAACTCAATACCAGAGGCATCTGAATGCACTGTTACTAAGTTTTTAGCTGATTGATTGTAAATAAAATTGTTCGCAAAAGTTGAGTCGCTTGGCGCTTGACTGCGTTCAGCATCAGCACCGGCACCAATTTCAATAAAATCTAAATCAACAAAAGTATTGTTTTCGATTTGGGCGTTTTTCACAGGCATATAACGGTTAACCGGAGAGTTTGGCACCCCATTCATCACAGTGAAACCAGCGCCAAAGCGGTAGCCTGTTAAACCTTCTAAGTAGTTATTTTTAACCACCTGGTCTTGATTGATAATTCGGATCCCACCTGTGTGTTCTACACCGTGGCCAAAAAACACATTAGATTCAACCTGATTGCCGTTGCCGTGACGCAAAGTAAGCGTACCTTTAGAACGGTCGAATACGTTGTTAGTGATTCGGTTTTTGCCAGATTTAATCGAAATAATTTCGACTTCACCATCACAATTTTCAAAGTAGTTAGAGTCAATGGTAGTCAGAGAGTCAAACATTGAGAAGTGGCTGGTACCTACTCGTAATGTTTCACCGCCATTTGAACCGAATACAGGGCGATAGCCAAAATAGTTGTGGTCAATTAAATGGTTATTTTCGCGGCTTTCTTCGCTATCTAGCCTGACAGCTAAAGTAACGCCTCGGTTGCGTTTACCCGCTAAGTAGTTATGGTCAAAACGGTTATTTTTGCCATACAAAGCAACCCAATAGTCAGATTCAAACCTGTCAGGGTTACTAAACTCATCGATAACAGTTTCTGTTACACGACTGTTATTAGCGAGTTGTTGCTGATTAATTCTAAAAGAAATAACTTCAGGACTTGGTGTATAACCTTGGGTAAAAACCAAACCTTTTACCACCAAGTATTCGCCTGCCATTCGTAAATTCGATTGGCCGGTAATCAAAACTTTGCCTTTAGTTTGAGCACGTAAAGTGATTGGTTCGTCTTTGGTACCTTGTCCACGTAAAACAATTTCAAAGTTTTCCCAGCGTCCATTAGCCAACACAACTTCGTCACCTGCTACAAGCTGCTTTGCCACATGCTCATAGTCGGCAATGGTTTTGACTAAATAAGTTTCTGCGTAAGCACTAGTTGCAAATAAAGTTGCACAACCAATAGCAGATAAACTGTAGAGATTTCGGGTATTTTTCATATAAGCGCCACCGTTAAAAAAAGCGGAACATTCGCAAGTAGGCAAATGGAATGTTCCGCTGAAGAACCAACCTTTACTGATTAAAACTTAGCTTTTAACGCTAAGAAGAATTTAGAGCCAGTAGATGAAATTTCATGGATGTTTGAATCTACACCACGAACTTGCACCTGAGGTTCATTTAACAAGTTCAGCGCTTTTAAGCTAACTGAGAAAGTTTTGTTGATTTTGTATTTCGCACTGAAATCTAAGTATTCAGTATCCAATACATATCTGTTTGAGCGTTCGTCAAATAAATTGCTCGGCTGATAGTACTTAGAGCGGAATTTGTACAACACGCGTAGCGATAACTTGTCGAAATCCCAGTACACAGAAGCAGAGCCTGTTTCTTTAGAGTTACCCCACATATTCGCAGGCGCTAAGAAACCAGGATATCTTGGGTCTTGACGCTCATAATCAGAATCTGCGTAGTTATATGCAGCTTTAACCCCAATTCCATCAAATGGCGCTGGTAATTCACTAAAGTGTTTTTGTGCCGAGATTTCAATACCATTAATGGTTGAATCTTGGTCTAGTACATCATTTACCGCTACGCGACGCTCAATTGAATAGTCATCACCACCAAATGCAACATTAATTTCTTCATTAACTGGAGATGAACCTAATACCGCATTAAAGCGTTTCCAGTAGTAAGCTAAGCTCAAATATGCATCTTCACTTGGATACCACTCTAACGATACATCACCATTCCACGACATCAATGGTTTAACCGCTGGATTACCACCAGTAACCTCAGTAACCAACCCAGAAACTTGATCAATATTGGTGATCTTACCGTCTTCAACATTGATATTCACTGTGTTTGATTCAGCATCATCCATAACAAAATTACGACCTGCGCCCATATCTTGTAATGCCACTCGCGACATTGAACGATAACCGGCTAAACGTAACATCACTTCATCATTTAAATGCATGATTAACGTGGCACTTGGCAACCAACGTAAATTATTCGATTTGAGCACATCCGATGAGCCATCACTGACAGATGCTTCGGTCAATTCATATGCTTGAATGCCTGTATCTGGATCAGGTGCACCATTTGGCACAATTTCGAGCCCACGATTCCAGCTTAACGATTCAATCTCTGTATGCACAGCACGCACACCAAAGTTACCTTCAATCGGTAAACCAGCTAATTCGCTGCGATAGTTAGCCATAATATATGCCGCACTAACCGTTTCTGTTGCATCAACGTCACCAGAACTACGCGTATTTGGGTTTTCACCAATATCAACATAACGGCGACTTGCAGGGTCAGCTGTGTCTCTGTCATACATTTGTGCAACCGTACATTCACCGTCTAACATTGGGTATGCACCTGAACCTGAACCGTCTTGGTCAGCAAAAAAGTCGCTATTGTTGAACTCACTAATACAATGAGTGGCTACCTCATCTAATAAAGTATCAACAATCAAGTTACCATTGGCATCGGTCGCATCATCATTTTGCGAATCCCACTCAATATTTGAAGGCTCGCCCCTCATATCTTTTGTAAAACGAGTGTCATTGTCGACTAACATAGTTTCTTCAGACAAGCGCACACCAGTTTTTATGCTTTCGATAAAGCTGCCACCAATATAATAGTCAACGTCTAGCCGGGCTGCGTAAATAGTGTCTTTACGGTCTTCATGTTCGCGATAGTAACGTAGACGGTCGATTTCGTTGCTCCAGTCTTCAACACTGGATAGGTCAAATGGCACGTTATTGCTATCGTACCCTTCTTCCCATGGTGCATTACCGTTTGCATCATTTAAACCAAAAGAAGGCACTAAAGTAGAACGACGATCCCAAGTGTAACTTGGCTCTACCCCTGATTCACCAGTTTCAACTCTGGTTCTGTGGCGTAAACGATAGCGTTCTGAATCAGAGTAAGATACATCTAGTTCAACTTTTAAATCGGTATTAGGCGTATAGGTAGTTTTTAACCCCCACCCGGTATATTCATCTAGCTGACTACGACGCTCGCCTAGTAATTGTAAATCAGACAGGCCTTTATAATATACAAGTGCACCTTCATCATTGATGATCATGTCATCTGCATCGTGTTGGTCACGCGCGTTAGATACGGCTAACTCATGACGATGTTCAACATACTCAAGTTTTGAATAGACAGCATCCAGGTTGAAATCCCAATGTTCATTTGGCGTATATTGAATCGCCGTGACAATCCCCTTACGCTCATCTTCATCTTCGATGCTTCGGTAAGTGAAGCTGTTCGGGATCATAAACAAACTGGTTGGATCATATTGTGCAAATGCTTGTTTTGATGCTTCCACATCACGCTCTGGTAAAATCACATGATCACTACCACGACCAGCTCGTGCGTCACAAACTACCGTTCCACCGATGTCAGAACCGTCAGCATTTCTCAAGCCACACATATTTAGGGTAGAGCTTGAAGTGTAAATTTCTTCTGGATTTGACGAGTCAGAATAAGTTAAACCTAATGTGTAACCTAAGTGGCCATCACCCAATTCAGTTTTTTGCACCGTTGAAAGCAAAAACTTTTTACCGTATGGGCTAAACCCATCAACATGATCAGCACCTTGGTTATATACCCCTGTTACTTCAACCACGGTTTCTTCTTTACCATAAGCAACCGGACGTAATGACCCAACCTCAATTGTGCCGGATACACCACCTTCAACTAAATCAGCTTGTTGGCTTTTATATACAACCACTTTGTCAACCAATTCAGACGGAAACTTTTTAAAGTTGACTGCACGGTTAGGACCAGCATTGGTAATTGAACGACCGTTAAACGTAGCACTGCCTAAAAATGGACCTAAACCACGTAACGAGATTTCGTTCTGACTGCCTTTCAATCTATGACCAGTCGCACCTGGTACGTTTTCAATAACGTCTGACAATGATAAGCCTGGTAAGTCACCAAAATCAGCTGCTGCAATTGCATCGACAACAGCAACAGTATGTTTTTTCTCGCTCAACGAGCGGCTCATTGTGGCACGGTTACCCGTAACCTGAATTACTTCGGCAACTTCTTCGTCAGCAACCTCTTCAGCCGCGAATGCAGCTTGAGGAACCATAGACAATAAAAGAGTTGAACCGCCGTATACAAATACATTTCTAACCGCTTCAGCGATTTTATTTGTTTTATGTGCTTGTTTCATGCTGAGTCCTCTATCTGACCTTTGTGTTTTACCTTATTTAAAATGACCAAGAAACAATTGTCAAACACTTTAAAATAATTTTAACACAATTTGTTTTACAACATGGTATACCACGACTATAGTGTAATTGTAGTCGTAAACAATAAAGATAGATTTTGTTTTACAATTTTGCTAATTTAATAACCTTATTAATTGTAAGAAAATAACAAACCCCATGTTGGGTCATTGAAATGTGAGGAAACAGATTTGAAAAGTCGTCGTTTATTTTGGAGCGTTGTCGATAAAATAGAGGAAGGTATAGACAACGGATCATATTTACCCGGCACCCGTTTACCGTCAGAAAGAGAGTTGTCTGAACTGTTTAATGTGAGCCGACCAACGCTACGTGAAGCCATTATCGCGTTAGAAGTTAGAGGACGGGTTGAAGTTCGCACCAACGCGGGTGTGTACGTGATGAACCAAGAAGATAAAACAAAAAAATCTTCTGTTAGTCACATCTCGGCATTTGAATTAACACAGTCTCGTGCATTAATTGAAGGCGAAGCTGCAGCGCTCGCAGCTGTGTCAATCACTGAAGAAGAGTTAGACAAGCTTGAAGAGTTAATCGAAAAGCTCGACGACGAAGAATACAGTGACGAAGCTGACCGAGAGTTTCATTTAACTATTTGTCAAAGCACTCGCAACAAAGCGCTGATGTATACCATTCAAAACTTATGGGAATTACGCAAGCAACCTTCGGTGCAACAAGCGCACAGCTATATATGTAGCCAAAGTACAGCACAACGTAAAGAAGAGCACAACGTAATTTATCAGGCACTTAAGGCTCGTAATCCAGAACAGGCGAGAAGTGCCATGCATCAGCATTTTAATCGATTGATTAATGCCTTGTTTGAAGCAAGCGAAGTGCAGGCATTAGAAGAAATAAAACAGAAATCTGAAGCAACACGGCAGTTATATTCTTTAGATCGTATTTTGTCGGCGAAATAGCCGACAACACAGCTCACACTCACATTTAAATTTGCCGGCTTACTTGGGTAAGTCGGCATTTTTTGTGGTGCTCGACTTAACTTAACCTGCCATTTCTTCCAATTCTTTGCCTTTTGTTTCAGTCACAAATTTAAATACGAAATATGCCGAAATTGCTGCACATAAAGCATAAAAACCATAGGCATAGGCTAAACCAACACTACCAAGCAATATTGGGAAAGTCATAGTGATAGCAAAGTTTGCTACCCATTGGAAAAAGCCCGCAATTGCTAAACCTAGGCCGCGAATTTGATTAGGGAACATCTCACCCAACATAACCCACATAATGGGTCCCCATGACATATTAAAGAAGATGACATATAAATTTGCCGAAACCAAGGCCAACAACCCCATATCAGATGTTAAGCTCAAGCTTCCTTCAGCATCTAACGTGGCAGTCGAAAAAGCATACGCAGCAATGGTTAAAGTAATCGCCATACCAATTGAGCCAATCCACAACAGTGGCTTTCGACCCAGTTTATCTACCAATATAATGGCAAGAATACATGCACCAATACTTAAACTGCCTGACAATACATTAATAAATAATGCATCAGATTCAGAAAAGCCAACGGACTGCCACAAAATAGCACCATAATAAAACACGACATTAATGCCAACAAACTGCTGAAACACAGCTAACCCGATACCAACCCAAATAATTGGCCGAATTTTACCTGTCGCTTTATCTTTGATATCTGACCAAGTTGGCTGATGTTTCGATTGTTTTTGGTCGGCTAATGACGCTTCAATTTCGCTATATTTTCGATTGCCTTCAACATCACCATATAGTTTTATAAGTACGCTTTTCGCTTGTTGAGCACGATTTTTAGCCACTAAGAATCTAGGACTTTCAGGAATTAAAAACAATGCAAATAAAAAGATGCTTGCAGGAATGAGCTCAACCCAGAACATCCACCGCCAAGTTTCAAAACCAGCCCACAAAGGGTTAAGCGCAGAACCTGAAATATTGGCTAACAAATAGTTGCTTAAAAAGGCCCCTGTCAAACCAGATATAATCGCGACTTGTTGAATCGTGGTTAAACGGCCACGATAGCGAGCCAATGCCACTTCACTAATATAAGCAGGTGTCATTACACTGGCAGCGCCAACGGCTATACCACCAATTACTCGGTAAACCACAAATTCAAATGAACCAGTCGCAACGCCCGACCCCCAGGCTGAGACGATAAACATAACCGCAGACAAAATAAGCATTGCCTTGCGTCCATATAAATCGGCTAAACGGCCAGCTAGTGCAGCACCAACCGCACAGCCCAACAGCATAGAAGCAACGTTAAAGCCTGTGCCAGCGGAATCTGAATTAAACGCAACTTGTAAGCCTTCTACAGTACCGTTGATTACCCCGCTGTCATAACCAAATAAAAAGCCACCTATGGTTGCAATACAGCTAACCATAATAATGAACCAAGTGTTTTCACCCCCAGTATCATTCTGATACTGATTGCTCGCGATCGACTCCACCCAAACCTCCTAAACCAAATCAATTTTACAAAATTTGTACCTTTAATGTTTTATATTAACAAAACTTATGGTAATTTGGCCCTACAAAATTTCTTATGTAATGTATGAAAATTAGTTAAACATTTCATTTATGAAGAAACTACAAAAAGTTGCTGTTTTGTTCAATGCCAACAAAGGCTACGACAGAAAAATTATCAAAGGTATTTCGCGTTACTCTCGCGAAGTTGCCAGTTGGCATATTTGTGTTGAAGAAGACTTGGTTACTCGACTAGACAAGCTAGCAAACTGGCAAGGTGACGGCATGATTGCCGACTTTGATGACCCAAGCATAGTCGAGTTTGTTATGAGTAAAAATATTCCGTGTGTCGCGGTAGGTAGCTCGTATCGGCAAACCAACCAATACCCTAACGGTATTCACTATGTTGCAACCAACAACGATGAAATAGCGCGGCTTGGCGTCGAACATATCAGCCGACTGGGATTAAAGAATATTGCATTTTATACAGGCTTCACAGACAAGCATAGCCGCTGGGCAGTCGAGCGTGAACAAGCTTTTATTGATCATGCCGCTCAGTATGGTTATCAGCAACAAGATATTCATGTACTGCGCCCACAAAACATCTCAGTAGACAGAGTTGAAAACATTAATCAGCTGGCTGATTGGATTGCTAGTTTACCAAAACCGATTGGAATCATGGCACCAACCGACATGCGCGCTTGGCATGTTTTTGAAGCTTGTCATCAAATTGATGTCAGCATCCCAGAAGAAGTGGCTGTGCTAGGGGTTGATGGTGATGACCTTATTTTAGACATTACAGGTAATCAGCTAAGCACAGTAACGCAAGGCAGCGAGCACATGGGCTATCTAGCGTCGTCAATTCTCAATCAAGTCATGGCGGGTGTGCCACCGAGTGACACAATTCATTTGGTTGATCCAATTGGCTTACAAATTTGCCACTCTACTGATCTCGAAGTTATTTCAGATATTTACGTGCGCAAAGCGCTATCTTTTATCAAAAATAATGCCGACAAAGGGATAAAAGTAATCCATGTGCTGAACCATTTAGGCATATCCAGAGCAAACCTAGATAAACGCTTTAAATCGGCGCTCAATGCGACCGTGCATGAAGTTATATTCGACGAACAGTTAAACTTGGTGTCTAACTACCTGCTCAATAGTAAAATGACTTTGCAACAGATAGCAGACGCGGTTGGCTACAAATCACCCCAATATATGATGATGGTATTTAAAGGCCGATATGGCGTAACACCTAGCGAATTTAGGAAAAACCATGGCGCTTAGCCTTAAGGCTGAGACTCAGCAGCTAAACGCTCAATATTTTTAATTCTATTTTCAGTTAAAGGGTGCGTCATAAAAATTTCTAACGCATTAGCGCTGTGTGCAGACTTTGAGTCAGTTTGTTCGTGAGTACCTTCATCGTGCAAGTGAATTTCTTCAAGCCGCTGAAAAGATTCAATCAACAACTTGGGTGAAAGATCACGCGCCTGCAGCACCTCCACTGAATATTGATCAGCTTCATATTCAAATTCGCGACTAAAATCTAACTGCAACAGCGCCATTGGCAAGCCAGTTAACGAGCCAGAAATGTCGCCTATATCGCCCAATAAAACACTAAACACGATAAACAAACCAGCCTGACGAAAGAAATTCCTCAACCCATGTTTTTGTTCAACGTGGCCAACTTCATGAGCCAAAATCGCTAAAATATGCATATTTGAAGGCATATTCGTTACCAGTTCATCGGTTAGAACAATATCACCTGAAGGAAGGGCAAAAGCATTGGCTTTGAGCTCGTTACCTTTATAAAAATGTAATCGATAACTATTGGAATGGGCCTCAACTGCAGGTAGCTGGTAAAACAGTTCAGCAATTTGTTGTTGTCGTTCAAGGGTTATTTCACTGTCAGTCAGTAAATCATCCTTTAATAACTGCAGTGAAGCGTGGCTTGCATCATCTAATATTTGACTACTCACAAGTGTTGCTGCTTGATCGGCAAAATATGGAATGCCATATTTGACAAAATTAACAACAATAAACAAACTAAAAATCACTGACAGCAAAGCAAAACGCCAGTGCTTTTCCAGCCGGTCAGATACACTATCAACAAAAGGGGTTTTGTTAAAAGCTTGTTTCAAAACACTATGCTCAGAGCTGGTTAAGAGCCCGCCACAAGGCAACTGAATAAATTGCGGTGTAGTTCCTATTTTTGGACTTAATATGCAAGATTTTACATCATGACAAAATTGCTGTTGTTCACAATTAAAAACTAAGTGACCATCAACAACTCGCACATCAACAGAGCGCTCTTGTGCGCTCTGTCCGTCTGAATAATAGGCCTGAAACTGCGCCATCAATTATAGACCAAAACCAATTTCAACATCTAAACCATCCGCAACTTCTTGACCGATAGCTGAGTTCTCTTTTTGATGGGTCGCTTCAACTTCACTGATAAAGTTTGCAGGTGCTTCTAATGCCGAGGTCTCTAATAAAAACCTTGCCATACGGATTTTTGCCCATGGCAACATTAAACCTAGCGTTAAACCTATAGCTAAAAAGTTGGTCACAGCAACAAACACATAACGACTTGGTTTTAACTGAGTTATCACTTGGTGACCTGCCAGTTTAGAATACTGCAAGCTCCACTTGAACAAGTAAGCTTTAACGGCAATACCGATATAAAACATCGCCAAATACATCATTAGGAAAACCAAGACAAAAGCTGGGTTAGTCATGTCAGGTTGACCACCCGCCCCAAGGGATTTAGTTACAGCAAACATCCCTCCAACCATAACACCCATAGCAACGTACATAGACAAGAACAGGATATAATAATTTTTAATTGGCGGCTCACAGGTAAATTCCTTGTCGCCCCATTTAATGTGATTCACGATAAATGCTCGTTGCTGTCGAATTGCATATGGCATAAACAAAAACAATGGTAGCGAGCACAACACAGGTAAAATCAAGAAATACCAATAGCCTTGTGCAATACTGCCAGTAAATGCAAATTTAACGTTTCTATGTGCGGTATTTCGGTAATTAAAGCGCAAACTAGATACAAATAACGCTGGCATAGCCAAAACAAAGGCCAGAATTAAAAATCCAGCAGCAGGACTTTGTAAATAGTTAAGTAAGAAAAATGCAATTAACAAACCAGCGGTAATTAATCGGCCGATTAAGATCTGCATTGGTGTTGCTAAATATTGAAAAGGTTTGCCGCCAAACAAAGTGTTGCCATAGAAATACTGCTGTTGACGAACTTTAGCCCAAGCTGAGTAAATACCTAAAGTGACTATAGTGAGTGCAAAGTTGACAATCCAAATACGAAAGAACTCGCCCGCTTTACCTGTAAATTGAAAATGAGTTGTTGTTAAGATAGCCTCGTCCTGAGAAGAAGCATCCGTGTTATGATTTTCCATAAAAACCTCCATTAAAAGTAGTGTGAAAAAATAACACTCCTATTCAATAAAGGTCAACAAAATATTTACATTATTTGTTTTACAGAGTCCCGCTCTACCAGATGTGCTTCAACCCGAGATGGTTGAATCTCTAACCCCTTTTCATTGTAAACATCTGTTAAAATTCTCCGTGCTGCTTCAGCTGCCATTTGTCGAATAGGGAAATGAACCGTGGTGAGTCGCGGTTTAATCAAATTGCTATAGGGTAAATCGTCAAACCCCACAACAGATATATCTTCAGGCACGCTTAACCCAGCTTCTTCAATAGCTGAAATAGCGCCATACGCGGTTTGATCATTGCCACAAACAATTGCAGTAAATGGCTCGCCTGATGCCAATAGTTTTTTTACCGCAGCGACACCACCATCTTCACGAAAGTTGCCTTCAACCACCAAATTTAACTTAAGTCCAATATTGTTTTTACCTAACGCTTGTTGATAACCCCAAAAACGCTCTCGAGCATCGTGCTTCCATTGTGGCCCAGCAATATAAGCAATATTACTATGACCCTGCTTAATTAAATAATCAGTTGCTAAAAAGGCACCTTGCTCGTTATCAATATACAAGCATTGTTGTTCCATTTGCTCGATATTTCGATTAATCAAAATAACATGGGTGCCTTGATTTGCTTGCTCAATAAGATACTCGTCGGGTAAGGTTTCAGCGTGCAATATCAGTGCGTCACATCGACAGCTCAATAAAAATTCAATCGCTTCTTCTTCTAACTTTTTATCACCATGGCTAGCTGAAATTAGGATACGTTTTTTTGCATCCCGTAACACCTCTTCAGCTCCAGCCATCAGAGCGCCATAGAATGGACCATCAAATTCGGAAATTAATAAACCAACACTGTTTGAACGATTAGATGCCAACGACTGAGCATGTGCATTTGGCCGATAGCCCAGCTCCTTCATCGAAGCAAGTACTTTTTGTCGAGTTTCTTCAACCACCTTGGCTGTACCATTCATAACTCGAGAAACAGTCGCTTGGGAAACCCCCGCATGTTCAGAAACTTCTTTTATTGTTGGCATTCTATGCTCTTAAACTTAAAATTTATGTCAAAGAATATTAGCGGTTTTAATATCGGCAAACAAGTTGTCGGATATTGCATGTCGATTCTTTGGCATACTAATCATTTATCAATGACACCTTTAATGATGCTAAAATTGGCAAATCGGACTTGCTCTTCGTCGGCGCGTAGACTGGCAGTTTCAGCAATTGAACGGTAAATTCCCCATTTTGGACGGACAAAATCACCAGCGTCATTTGCTCGTAGCAAGTCAATATCTTGCTCGTGAATCGCCAGCACTTTATTATTGTCTCGTAAACGAGTTATCTCAAATATCAACTCACCTTGCTCAGCATAAGTAGCTTGAACAAACACCTCGACCCATTCGTCGACTATCACATCCCAGTTTAACCTAGCCATATAGTAACTTTGCAGCAACTGACTGGCGTTTGCATGGCCTTTACTGTATCGAACTTGCAGTTCGTTACCTGAAGAGCTTGCCTCAGCACCAGATAAGGTAATAATCGGCTGGTTATCATTACCATTGGCAAAACTTTCGCTGGCATTTTTAGCTTTTAATTGGAAAAAATGGGTGAATTTACTCGACAATTCCAGCTCGGATGAAACTTTAAATTTCCATCTATATTGAAAGGTCTCCCCCTCAAAAGCCAATAAATCGCTATTCGACTTATCATATGCCTTAATCTCGTTGCGTTGTCTGTCAGATGCAACCCCTTTGTTTAAATCTAAATCTCGATGGGCGAGAAAAACAAAATGATTGCCAACAATCTCGTCGTGATCTTCAATAATGTGTACAACGTCAGTGTGGTCATTAGAATACATATCAGGTGATTCAATCGATCCTCGACCAAACACTTGCTCAATAAGTTGATAAGCACTGGCTCCTTGCTCTGGGCCATCAGCTTCCAAAGAAAATGCCTTTATAGCAGTAAAGTGACTGCTTTCTTGTTGTTCACTTTGTGTTTTATCTTTGTCTTCTGCTGGCTGATTGCTCGCCTCGCCATTTAATGACCCCGAGCTACCACAAGAGATAACGCCCAGCAAAGCCAGAGCGGGAACACAGCTATTAATCCACTTCATCAATTTCCACCTATATAACAATTAAAGCAAAACCAGACTAAATATTCAGCCAGATTGTTTGACAAAACAAACAGACTAACCAATATTTAATCAAGCAATAACTCAATTTGGATATCTCTTGGTTAGTGGCAAAGTAAATTAGTTGGAGGATATTAACCAAACAGCTATTGACTAACCAAGATAAATTACAACATAATAAATATTGTTTTACATTATTGTAAAAACAAAATCAATTATTGATTTAGTTACGATCAAGTATAGGTCAAGATATCAAGCAACAAAGGTAGACTTTTATGCAAAGAATTAAAGCAGTTAGCGTTTTATCTATTATAGCTACAGCGCTTATCGCCTGTTCATCAACAGAAACGCCTCAAACCACCAGTTCGTCAACCAATAGCTTGGTTCCAGCAGATAAGTTTGATTTAAGCGAGTGGAAAATCACCTTACCTATGGACGGTGATGGTAATGGCAAGATAGACGAAATAGACGTAAAAGCCATTCAAAGTTACTCACACCCTGATTATTTTTATTTAGATGAAAACGGGCATATGGTTTTTGCAGCGCCAAATAAAGCAATCACAACCAGTGGCTCAACTAACACGCGTAGCGAATTACGTCACCAATTACGTGGCAGCAATACAAAAATAAAAACCAAAGCACCACAGAATAATTTCTATTTAGCGGCACATCCGTTGTCAGACCGTTTTGAGCGTTTAGGTGTGCGTATCGGCGGAAAAATGGAAGCTAGCCTAAGAGTCGATCACGTAGCAACTAGAGCCGGCCATCCAGACAAGCCACCTGCTTACTCTGTTGTTATTGGGCAGATCCACGCTGGCAAAGATCAAAATATCATCGACTTAGGTTTAGGTTTTGGTTGGGGTAACGAACCTCTGAAAATTTACTATAAAAAGTTTCCGCATCACGACAAAGGCTCGGTCTTTTGGAACTATGAAAGAAACCTCCCAAAAACCGACCCAAATAGAACAGATATAGCTTATCCAGTATGGGGCAACACTTGGGACAACCCAGCAGACCCGGGTGAAGCGGGTATCGCATTAGGCGAAGAATTTAGTTATGTCGTCAACGTGCATGAAAACGTAATGCACCTAGAGTTTACAGCCAAAGGCAAACCTACGGTTAAATACTCAATTGACCTAACTAACAATGTTGATGCATATGGCAAGGTAGATGAACTCGACCATCCAAATGGTTACACGGGCGACTGGAACTACTTTAAAGCTGGAGCATACAACCAATGTAGCACCAAAGACGCTAAAGGTGGGTGGTACACAGCTTGTCCGGGAACCGGTGATTGGGAAACCGACAAGGCCAATGGTGATTATGTGCAAGTTACCTTTACCAAACTTAAAGTTGGTGAAAGCACCCAACCAAAATAACAATATTTTTTTCAAGATAATAAAAGGCACTCAATGTGCCTTTTATTTTAACTTATTGATAACAAGCAACTTTACCGTAACTGCTCACAATCAGACAAACATGTATTACACTTTTGTTTGTCCAAATTGTAAAAACATCTTGTAAATAGTGTAATCTTTGTTGTATTTTAAACATATCGTTTAATTACAAAACGAACAAAACGGAATGCTCAAGCCTGCTATCCGGCAAGCCTGTAGCAATTAATATGGAAATTGACTTGGTAACGACACAACAAAGAACAGACAATTTTATCTAAACTGTCTAGCAATAAGCCTTAATCTAATTGCGAAATGACAATAGGTAAGCTAACGAGGAATGAAATCATGAACATGAAAAAATGCTTAATTACAGCAGCAATGACATTAGCATTAGCTGCATGTGAATTAGACAAAGACAGCACTGGGGATAGCATTGCACCACCAGAAAACCTTCCAGGTGTCATTTTAGGTCCCTTAACACAAGAAGTGCGCAGTGACGCGGGCGACTTGCAAGGCAGTTTGGAAGTTAGTGATCCAGATTTGGGTGAAAAAGGTTTTGTTGAACAAGTTAGCATGGCAACTACCTATGGCACATTTTCAATCGACTTTGAAGGCAAATGGGTTTACACGGTAAACACCAGTGATGATACAATCGCAAACTTAGTAGATGAAAACGACACTGTGGATGATGTAATCACAGTAACATCTGTTGATGGCCAAACCGCTGAATTAGTTATCACTATTTCAGGATTACCACAGACTCCGGTTATCTTGAACAACGTGGCGAAAATCAGCGACACCATGAGTGACGATGCTGGCGAATTGCGTAAAAAATTATCGGGCTCTATCATCACAGGTAAACTAACCATCCGCTTTAATAAAGATGAAATTAAAACCTCTGGTGGCACCGCAAAAGAAGCGTATATTGCACTATACGGTGGTTCAACCAGTACATATGATGCTTTAGTAGACCTTCGTATTGGCAATGGTGACCTTGCGGTCCGTGTACCAAAATCAGTTGATAGCAGCGGTAAACAAGCGATTACCCCAACATTTACCATAGGCGAATGGAATGAAGTGGAAATTAGCTGGGATGCGACCAACGCTACAGATACAGTCGCACCTATTGTTAATGTAAAAATTAACGGTCAAGACTCTGGTTTAGGTGATTTCTCATCATTCAGTGACTCACTAACAGATGTAATGAGCGGTATAGCAACATTAATCTTAAAAGTTGGTGACACTAGTGCTGTAGTAGATGGCTCAGCTTATTTCGACGATATTGTCATATACTCTGATGCATCAGCAACAACTAAAGCATTCGAAGCCGATTTCGAATCATATTCAGATAACTTCGATTTAAGCAACGATTCAGAATATTCTTCTAGCACAGCAGATGCATTTGTTGAACAACAAAGCACCAGCGCGCCAGTTGTGACCACAACAAAAGTGGCAAAAATTAGTGATACTATGAGCGATGACGCAGGTGAGTTACGTAAGAAGCTTGACGATAAAGTGTTAACGGGTCAATTGAACATTCGCTTTAGCAAAGACGAAATTAAAACATCAGGTGGTACAGCTAAAGAGGCATATATCGCATTATACGGTGGTTCAACAAGTACCTATGACGCTTTAATTGACTTACGAATTGGCAATGGTGACCTTGCGGTCCGTGTACCAAAAACAGTTGATAGCAGCGGTAAACAAGCGATTACTCCAACATTTACCCTAGGCGAGTGGAATGATGTTCAAATTACTTGGGATGCGACCAATGCCAGCGATACAGTCGCACCTACCGTGAACTTAAAAATTAACGGCCAAGACTCTGGTTTAGGCGACTTCGCTTCGTTCTCTGACTCGTTTGCTGATGTTAAAGACGGTGTGCAAACACTTATCTTAAAAGTTGGTGACACCAGCGCAGTAGTGGATGGCGCAGCCTATTTTGATGACATCGTAATATACTCTGATGCGGCAGCAACAACCAAAGCGTTTGAAGCCGACTTCGAAGCTTATTCAGTAGATTACGACTTAACCACAGACTCAGAATATTCGTCATCTTCAGCTGATGCAAAAGTAGCAGAGAAAGCGCTATAACAAATTTATAGCGTATATAAGAATACTCTAGCACCACCTTAAAGGCACGTTTATCGTGCCTTTTTCTTTTACCCTCTTTTACCCTTCTTTCACAAAACGAAAAAATCCCCGTTAGTCTATAACTAACGGGGATTTATATATTAAGCTAAAGTGTAGCGAAAACTTTAGTTAACGCGTTTTACTGGAATCTCTGCATCAAATTTACTTGCCAATTCTTTTTCTGGTGGAGTAAATTTAGTTAAGTCGATACCTGCAACCGCAGCTTTATATTCTTCCATAGTTGGGAAACGACCCAACACACTTGAAAGCACAACTAAAGGTGTAGAACCAAGTAAAGACTCACCTTTTTTCTCTGCCGAGTCAGCCACAACACGTCCTTGGAATAAACGTGTTGAAGTTGCAATAACAGTGTCACCAGGTTCAGCTTTCTCTTGGTTACCCATACATAAGTTACAACCAGGACGTTCTAGATATAAAATGTTTTCGTATTTAGTACGAGCCGAACTCTTAGGATTTGCATCATCAAACACGAAGCCAGAGTACTTCTCTAGAATTTCCCAATCACCTTCAGCTTTAAGCTCATCTACAATGTTGTATGTAGGCGGCGCAACAACTAATGGCGCTTTAAATTCAACAGAACCGTTCTGTTTTTCGATATTACGTAACATTTGCGCAATAATTTGCATGTCACCTTTGTGAACCATACAAGAGCCGACGAAACCTAAATCAACAGGCTTGTCTTTGTAGAATGATACTGGACGAATCACATCATGCGTATAACGCTTAGAAATATCTTCGTTATTAACATCAGGGTCAGCAATCATAGGCTCTTCGATGCTGTCTAAATCAACAACAACTTCGGCATAGTATTTAGCTGAGTCATCTGGCGCTAACGCTGGCTCTTCACCTGATTTAATTCCGGCAATGCGCTCGTCAGCCAATTTAATTAAACCTGCTAACATGCCAGCTTCGTTGTCCATACCCTTGTTGATCATAATTTGGATACGGCTCTTAGCAAGCTCAATTGATTGGATCAAGGTTTCGTCATCTGAAATACAGATAGACGCTTTGGCTTTCATCTCAGCTGTCCAGTCAGTAAATGTGAACGCTTGGTCAGCCATTAAAGTACCAATATGAACTTCGATTACACGACCTTGGAATACATTCTCACCACCAAACTGCTTAAGCATTTGGGCTTGAGTTGCGTGTACAACGTCACGGAAATCCATATGATCAGCCATTTTACCTTTAAAAGTAACTTTAACTGATTCTGGAATTGGCATTGCTGACTCACCTGTAGCAAGTGCAATTGCAACCGTACCCGAATCTGCACCAAAAGCGACACCTTTTGACATACGAGTGTGCGAGTCACCACCAATAATAATTGAACGGTCATCTACAGTGATGTCATTCAATACTTTATGGATAACGTCGGTCATCGCATGGTAAACGCCTTTTGGATCACGTGCAGTGATAAGGCCAAATTTGTTCATGAACGCCATTAATTTAGGAATATTCGCCTGAGCTTTTGCATCCCAAACTGATGCGGTGTGACAACCAGACTGATATGCACCATCAACTAATGGAGAAATCGTCGAAGCAGCCATCGCTTCTAATTCCTGACATGTCATTGGGCCAGTTGTATCTTGTGAACCAACGATGTTTACTTTAACACGCACGTTTGAACCCGCGTGTAATGGTGCTTCAGATGCTACACCTACCGCGTTACGGTTAAAGATTTTTTCAACCGCAGTTAAACCCTGACCTTCGTGAGAAATCTCTTTCGACGGTGCATAAACTTGAGGGGCTTCAATACCTAAAGTTTCAGCAGCTAAAGTTTGAAGTTTCTTACCAAAGGTAACAGCGTATGAACCACCCGCACGCATGAATTCGACTTTTTGCGGGGTAAATGCAGAAGAAACGTCAACTAACTCTTCGTCACCTTTTAATAATTTCTTCGCTTTAGTATCGATTGTTAACACAGTACCAGTTGCAACTGAGTATGCTTCTTCTAGCACAGGGTCACCATTTGCATCCGTTACAACATTGCCATCGGCATCTATTTTCTTAACCCAGTTTTTAAGGTCAAGACCAATACCACCAGTAACATCAACAGTAGTTAAGAAAATTGGTGCGATACCATTGGTACCTGCAACAACAGGCGCAATGTTAACAAATGGTACATATGGCGAAGCTTGTTTACCCGCCCAAAGTGCTACATTGTTCACACCTGACATACGAGAAGAACCTACCCCCATAGTGCCTTTTTCAGCAATCAACATTACTTTGGCGTTAGGGTGTTTTTTCTGTAACTCAACAATTTCTTGCTGCGCTTCAGGGGTGATCATACATTTACCGTGAAGTTCACGGTCAGCACGCGAGTGCGCTTGATTACCTGGCGATAATAAGTCAGTAGAGATATCACCTTCACCTGCGATATAGGTTACAACTTCGATTTTTTCGTCTAATTCAGGTAATTTTGTAAAGAACTCTGCTTTTGCATAACTTTCTAAAATTTCTTTTGCAACAGCATTACCTTCTTTAAAAGCTGCCTGTAGACGATCTGTGTCTGCTTCGTATAAGAAAACTTGCGTTTTTAATACTTCAGATGCTTGAGCTGCAATGGCTGCATCATCACCTAAAGCTAAATCTAGCAATACTTCAATTGAAGGACCACCTTTCATGTGAGAGAGTAATTCAAATGCAAATTCAGCATTTATCTCAGCAACAGACTCTTCACCTAAGATGATTTCTTTAAGAAATTTAGCTTTTACCCCTGCAGCAGGTGTTGTACCCGGCAAAGTATTGTAAATAAAGAATTTTAACGAGTCTTCACGGAATTCATTGCCAGTCTCTTTAATTTGAGCAATGATTTCTGACATTAATTCAGCGCTGTCAATTGGTTTGGGATTTAAACCAAGTTCCGTTTTACGGGTCTCGATCTCAGCCATATACTCTTGATATAGGCTCATTTAACACCTCCGGGGTAGTTCCTCTAAATATTATTAAATTGAATTCTGCTTAACTCTGCTACAGATAGGAAAGACAAACCGCCTATCCTACCCATACAATATGCCAGCAAGTATAAGTGATGCTTAGCAAAATAACAGGTAGGTTGGCGTTAACTGCACAAATAGCCAACATAAGTTGCGATTATGATTTTATATACAAATAGCGTGTCGCAGCATTTGCACCCGTTGCACTAATTCACCTTCGTGATACGGCTCTTGCGCCAAATTACCCCACACTGGCGCGGGCCAAACAGGATCATTTTTATAGCGGCCAATCACATGAACATGTAATTGCCTAACAATATTACCAATCGCTGCTGTGTTTATCTTATCTGGTGAAAACAGTTTTTGCTGTAGATTTGTCACCATAGTGATTTCGTTTAGCAAAATTTGCTGTTCGGTTAAAGTTAAATCTGTTATCTCTGCAGCATTTTCTCTACGAGGTACTAGAATTAACCAAGGTACAAGTCTGTTATTCATCAATAACAGGCGGCTTAACTCCAAATCCGCAACTTCAATACAGTCCGCTTCAAGCCTGGCGTCTAAAATAAAGCTCATAAATACTCCACCATGGGTTCAGCAAGTGTAAAAATAGCTTAGAAGAATATCAGCAAAGATGCGAGTTAAATTATGATGAAATGTGAGGCGGGTTTAAGCGGCTATCCAATAGATAACCGCTGAATACAGATTAAGCAGAAATATTTGCCAAGGCTTCGGCGTTTTCTTTCTCTTTAGACACGTACTTTTGCCATTGCTTAGCCATCATTTTACTTGAGTTATGCTCGCTAGCGACCTGTAAGGCTTTAAGCGATTTATCATACTGTTTCAAATTAAAGTAAGCCATGCCAAGCACCAATTGTGCTTTACCCATGTCGTCTAGCTGGCCCTTTTCAATCGCTTTTTGAGTTGATTGAATCGCAAGCTGCCACTTTTCCATATTTAGATAAGTTTGGCCTAATTGAGCATCAAGGTTGCCATCAGTTGATAATTCAGCTGCTTTGGCCAAAACTGGCACAGCTTTTTCATCTTCTTTAGCTAAGGTGTAGGCTTGCGCTAAAAACTTGAGGTTTTTAACATTTTGCTCAACCTTACCCTCTTCTATTGCTTTATCCAACAATAGCGCGCCTTTAACCGGTACTTGGTGATACACGTATAATTGAGCCAAAGTTAGAATGTCCGCTCGTTTGGTTACAAAACCTTGCTGATAAGCAACTTCCATCATTGCTAGTTGCTTATCTTCCAGACCTAATTCACCATACATACCAGCTAATTGTAGCCAATATTCAGGTTTATTAAATAACCGCACTAGCGTTTCAGTTACATCGGCAACATGCTCTGGTTTTTTCAGCGAGTAATAAATTGCTCGTTGCAATACAAACCAGTTTTCTTTTGGTGTGTCGCCAGCATCTGCAACTAACTTAATTGCTTTTTTTAATGGCTGAAGCGCATTGTCGTATTGTTTAAGCTGATAATAAGCCTGCGCCATTAACACTTGTGCATTTGGATTTTCCGCATCACCACCTGCTGCCAACCAAGCATTTAACGTATCAATGGTGCCTTGGTAATCTTCTTGCGACATGCTTAACTGAGCTAAGCTATATAAAGTACTTTGGCGCAAACTCTCTGGAATAGCTTCTTCAGCAACAACAGCCTCGAAGTTTTCAATCGCCTTTGGAATATTCTCCATGTTGTAATACACAAATGCATAAAAATTGTGCATCATCGCGATTTCATAACTATTCATTGAACTACGCTTACGATTTACATTATCAAGCGCTTCAATGGCTTCTTGTGGTTTGCCTTCATCAGCGATTGATTGCGCTCTAGCCAATTGCTCGTATACTTTAGAGCGCATGGCTGGCACTTTAACCGTTTTGCTGGTTGCACTAGATTGAGCGTGTACTGGCGTCGTCAGCGTATGTGAAACCGCTGCACCCAACACGATAGCAATCGACATGATTACCATTTTTTTCGATAATTTTGTCATTTTAAATTCACTCCCAACTAGTCAATTTTAAAAGTGATTCTGTTTTGTACACCAGCCACTTCCATGGGTTCGCCGTTAACCACTCTTGGCTTATATTTGAACTTTTTAGCCGCATTCAGTGCTGCTTGGTCAAATATATTCGCAGGCTCAGCTTCGACAACAACTGGGTTAACAACCGTACCTAGTTTGCTGACAGTAAATTCAACAATGACATAACCTTCTATACCGCGTTGCTGTGCTCGGCGTGGATAAATCGGTTGAACTTTGACAATTGGTAAATACTCACCATCTCCAGATTCAAGCGATAAACCATTTGATAGACCAACATCCGCTTCTACGTCTGCGGCAAAGTCTGTCGTCACCGCATTGGCATTTGGATCAGGCGCATCCATTGGCGGCGCTTCCATTGGCGGTGGTGGCTCTTGAGGTTTAGGTGGCTTTTGTGGTTTTCGGTCTTTTTGCTCTGGTGCCGACTCTTTTTTCACACGGACAAAGTCTAATACGCTGCCGCGAGGTGGCTCAGTAAGCGCGCCCTCACCGCTTTGTATTAACGACTGCATGCCGTAAAAAATTAAGAAAGTCGTCGCAACAGATAAAAGAATTGCAATTAAATATCTGCTCATAATTTATCAGTCGTTCGCTGCAATTGATACGTCATATGCACCCGCTGCACGCGATGCATCCATAACTTTAATAAGCGTTTCTACGTCTGCTTTTTTATCCGCTTGAATCACCACTGAACCTTGTGGGTTTTCCGCTTTTAAACGCTCGACGTTTGCTTGTACCGCTCGAATGTCGATACGACGCTTGTCAATCCAAATTTCGCCAGCATCGCTAATTGCAATTAAAATATTAGCGCGCTCTTTTTTAACGGCGGTTGGTGCATCTGGGCGATTAACGTCTATACCGGCTTCTTTAACAAAAGATGCAGTTACGATGAAGAAGATCAACATGATAAATACAACGTCTAGCATAGGCGTCATATCTATCGACGTTTCTTCTTCTTCCATAATTTTATTTAAAGGACTTGCTCGCATAATTTTTACCTTTTAAATTTTGCATTTGTTCTTGCTCCTACTTAGCTGCGTTCAATTCTAAACACGCATAAATCTGTCCCTAGAGCTCTGCTGCGCCATCTATGAGTGCAGAAGGTTTAGAACTGAAGCGTGCCAAGTAGTCGCTTAATTCAAGTGCAATAATTATCTAGTGATCCATTGTTAAATGATCTTCAAGTAGCTCAGATTCGCGTTTTGCTACTCGCTTTAACCAAGTTGAGGCAAATACCCCAGACAAAGCACCAACCATTCCCGCCATTGTTGGGATAGTTGCTTTTGATACACCTGATGCCATTGAGCGTGCGTTACCAGAGCCTGAAATAGCCATAACATCAAACACTTCAATCATGCCAGTTACCGTCCCCATCAAACCAAGTAAAGGGCACAGCGCAACAAGTGCATTTAACAAAGGTAAATTTTCATTCAATTTATTGCTTGCACGCGAGATAATCGCTTCGCGAATCTGATGCGCATTCCATGATTTGCGCTCTGTACGAGCTTCCCATTGGGCAATCATTTCTCGCTCATACTTTTTATAGCTGATGCGTACAAAAGCAATACGTTCAAATATTAAGATCCACATCACGAATATTAGGGCGGCTATCCAGGTGAGTACTTGCCCACCTGTTTCCATAAAACCCTGAATCGCTTCGGACATTTCGAATAAAGCGTACACCTTATTCTCCTTGTTCTGCTCTTTCCGCGATAATACCTGCGCTTTGCTCTTGTAAGATTGAAATCAATCCACGGCTGCGCGAGTTAAGAACTGTGTATAACAACAAGGTTGGAATTGCGACAACCAAACCTAATACAGTTGTAACCAATGCTTGAGAGATACCACCTGCCATTAATTTAGGGTCACCTGTACCGAATAAAGTAATTGCTTGGAAAGTATTAATCATACCAGTCACTGTACCGAGTAGACCTAACAATGGCGCAACCACAGAGATAATTTTGATAAAGGTTAAGTTACGCGCCAATTTTGGTACTTCCCGTAAAATGGCTTCACTTAACTTAAGCTCAAGTGTTTCGCTGTCTGCTTGTGGGTTATCGTTTTTAACTTGCATAACACGGCCAAGCGGATTGTTTGCTTGAGGTGTAGCTTGTTTTAATTGACGCTTAATTTTGCCACCCACTATGGTTAAGCTAATGAAACGTTCTAACGCTAATAATAAGCCGATTAAACCAACACCCAAGATTACATAACCAACAGTACCACCTTGCTCAACACGCTCTTGCAAGTTTGGCGCTTGAACTAATAAACCTAAGATAGAACCACCCGTTGGGTCGATAGCAAACTCAACTAACTCACCTTTTTTGTCTTGCACTGCAGAAGCAGTTGCTAAGTAACGGTCAGACGGTTGACGAGATAACTCAGCTAATGAACCGGTTTGTTGTACATACTCAACAAATTTACCGTTAGACACTAAGTTGAATGAACCTACACGAACCACTTCTTGTTCAGTTTTAGTACCTGTATCAGCACTGACCACTGGCGCATTAAAACGAACAATTTTACCTGACTCAGTCATTTCGCGTTGTAATTCAAACCAAACGCGCTCAATTTCTTCAACTGAAGCTAGTTTAGAGCTTTGTCCCATTTTTTGTGCCAACTCATCTAAAAAGACATCACGGCCAGGGTATTGTGCTGAAATAATTGAGTTTTGAAACTTACCTTTCATATCGCCAGACACTTGCTGTAACACACCAAATAACTCTTTTAACGAACCCATACGGTTGCTTAGAGTATTGGTGATATCGGCTAAATGAATTTCGTTTTCTTCAAAAGTTGTTTCTAATTGCTCACTACGTTGAACCAATTGATTACGACGTGCTTGAGCGTCATTTAACATTTGAACTTGTTGTTCTTTTTTAGCTAAAAACTCAGATTCACGCTGTTTGTTTTGTTGGTTTTGAAACAATTGACCTTGTTCCAACTTAGTTAACAACTCATCTAAGTTAACTGCGCTTTCAGCTTCAGCCATAACAGGCGCAGATAAAGAAACAGACAGTGCCGCTGTTGCTAGAATATGTTTAACAAACTTTTTCATTTTAAAACCTCTTATTCAGCAGCTGAAACTGGTAAAACTAATAAATCAGGTGCTAATTGCTTACGTGCTATACGTAAACCTTTAGTAATTTGAGTGCGATATTCTGGAGACAAACCAACAAAATCGTTTTGATTTTTATCCCATGCACCGCTGAACTTGCCATCACGCGTTTGGTAAATTAACGCCACGCGACCAACACGTAAGAAATCAACGTCACGAACTTCACCTTCAACTTCTAAAGTTGAGGTATAAGCTTCAATAGTTTTGCCGTAATCAACTTCTACTTGGTACGCTTCTAATACGCGACGGAATTTTTCTGAAGGCGTGATATCAGCTCTATCCATCATGCTTTTTAAATCAGCAATACGCCCTGTGCGCTCTTCTGGTAAGAATGGAACATCTAAGCGAACAAATTGCTCTAAACCATCAATCATGCGAATCATTAATGGTGTAACCTGGCGCTCAACGACAGAAACTTTGTCGATTGACTCGTTAATGTCAGCCATTTCAGCTTCTTGGTTAGCAACTTGTTTTTCTAATTGTCGGTTGTAAACCAATAAACCTTCAATTTCCTTGTTAATTGCTTTAAATTGCTGCAAACGCGCTTGAATATCATCGCTAATTTTGTCGATTTTTTGTTGCGACTTTTCAGCAGATTGATTAATTTTTTGCCCTGCTTCAATTGCAGGCTCTAAGCTGTTAGCTTGTGCAAACGAAGCCATTGCTACGCATGACGCGACAACAGTCGTTTTAAATATTTGCGAAAGGCTCATAGTTAAGCTTCCTAAAATTACCGTTTGAAATTATGAGCAACTATATGTCGTTTAGATGACAGTGAGATTAATGCAAAATGACAGTAATATGACAAAGCAACAAGGTAAGCGGGAAAGGGATTGATTATGTGAAAGAAATATTAAAGGGATGAAATATTTCATCCCTTTATGGTGCGAGATAGCTAGATTAGAACTCGTAGTCAAAGCTCACACTAAATTCAGTTCCTTTATCTTTACGGTAGAAAGGAATGTCTTGTTGCAGTATTTCTTTCTCTTCACCTAAGATATTTTTAATCTTGAATTTAACACTACTCTCAAAAGTTGGATAGTAGGTGTATACCATATCCAAAGAATGGAACGATTGCTCCTCAGCGTCTTGATTACCACGCGTACCAGGAACAATAATACGAGGTCCAAATACATTGTAGACTAACGAAGCTGAGTGCTCACCATCATCAGAATCCCAACCTAACTGCATATTTGCAACCCACTCAGAATGACCGATCAAGCGACGTTCGTTATTAGTTACAAAGTTAGAAGATACAGTCGAGCCCTCTAAAGCTGCGCGTAGTTGCTGATTAAATATGGAGTCTAGATCGTCAAAACCAATCACTACATTTGAATCTGAAACAGTTAAATTACCAGATAAGAAATAAGCAGCTAAATCGTTATCAATAATTGATAAGTCTTGCATAAACTCAATTTCAATACCATATAATTCAGCTGATTCTGCATTGGCAGTCAATAGTTGCGGAGTTGCGCCACCTACGCTGGTGATCTCAACAAGCTCTATTGGATTGACCATATCTTTGTAGAACAGGGCACCTGACAATGTATTTCCCGCAGAACCATACCACTCTAATCTAAAATCAACATTAGTTAGCTTGGTACTTCTTAACGTTGGTGAACCACGCACTAACAACTCAGTTAATGGATCAATAAAAAAAGATTTACTTACATCACGAAAATCAGGTCGAATTGCAGTTTCAGATATATTGAAACGAACTTGCATTTCTTCAGACCAGAAATAAGTAAGAGCTAATGATGGGTACAAGTCATCTTCTTTAATAGATGTTTGTTGGATTTCTTCAGTTGATGCATCAAACTTATCGGTATGAGCTTGTAGCGGCACAGATACCTGAGAAAATTCTTCCCAGCGCACACCACCTGTCACACGAAGTTTATTATTCCAAAAAACATCAGCCATACCATAAAAAGCATCTATTTTATTAGCTGCGAGGTAGGCATCACCATCGGTAGTGGCGTCTTGGAAAATATTTGCGCCAGTACTACTCGAATAAAAATCATCATTCGCAATATTTTCATCTGAAAAAATATCATAAATATTACTACCTTTGGTGAACTCATCACTGATACCAAAGTGAAGTATATCTATCGAAACATTCGATGCGTTTCGTTGTTTCTCAGAGAAATCACCACCGACTTTTATTTCAATTTCAGTATTGTCTAAATAGAAAGGTATACCAGCGTTCCAACCCCAAGTGTCCATTTTATCATGTAGCTGTTGGTAATCTCGATTCATTTTTGCAGATGATACGTCTTGTAAAAACTCCTCTGTTACCGAACCGTTTTCAAGGACTTGCTCAAAAGTTGCTTCTAGCGAACCTGGAGCCTTACGGCTAGTTCGACTCGTACCTAAATACCAGTCAAAAAACGAATTATTTAAAGCAGCAAAGTTGTGTTTCCCTTTCAACTGTGTCGAGAACATTTCTCGCTCTTCATACAAAACTTCAATACGGCGTAAAGCCTTTACGTCATTGTTATCAGAGCCGATCTCGTTCTCGTCAAAGTAATCGTGGTCACGAACACGGTCGCTCATATCATGGAGTGCAATATTAGCTAGCTCGATTTTATGACCTTCATACTCATACCCTAGATTTAACATGCCGCTCCAGCGCACATTGTGTTCGGTTGTTACGCCAGAACGATACTGAGCAAAACAATCACCTTGGGCATTACACACCCCAAAGTCTCTATCCTTAGAGCCGATATTGCTACCACTATCTTCATCACTTATTGACCAGCTATTGTCGTATCCCGCTGTTGCCAAGAAGCCAAAATTGCCGATTTCCGTGTCAATTCGGTCACCCAAAGTAACACCAAAGCCAAAGTCTGGGTCAACAGACTGCTTCTCTGGACCAATTTCCCAATTTATCGAAGACAGCAGTGCCTTGCGTTCTTCTAAAGTTGTATTTCTGTCACCTTCGATCCCTGTACCGCCGTTATCGGTGATTGACTGTTGGAATAGAGCAGGTAAACCCCGAGTTCCATCGTCTTCGCCTTTCCAGTCATCAGCCCCTCCTTCATAAAAATATCCGTCTTCTGTATTTTTCGAAGTTGACCCTAAACCACCGCTAACTTTAAAGATAAAATCTGATGGTAAAGATTTTGTTCTAATGTCCACATTACCACCACCAAAATGCGCTGGCATATTAGGAGAATATGACTTTTGAACACTCAAGCTTTCAATAATATCTGATGGAAATAGATCTAGTGGGACTACTGAACGAGTTGGATCTGGACTTGGAACCAACATTGAATTTAATTGAGTGCTGGAATATCTTTCACCCAAACCACGTACATATATAAACTTACCGTCAACAAGTGTAAGGCCTGTAACACGACGTAAAGCTGATGCTGCATCACCATCACCTGTTCGTGAAATTTGTTCTGCGCCCATTATATCAGCAACAAATGCCTGGTTTTGACGCTCTTGTATCACTGCTTGGGCCGACCCTTGAAGGCGACTAGCAGTAGCAACAACTTCCTCTATCATTGGGTCATCTTCTTGAGCAGCATGTGCTGCATGGCTAGACAACGCAAAAAGGACTGATGCTGCAAGGCTTTTTTTTGATAGGTTTGTATCAAACATTTTCAACCTCATCAGATTGGCTGACATTTTGCTCAGCCAGAATAATTAACTAACCAGAATAAAAAAACGCACCATGAATCGTTCATAGTGCGTTGAGGTTTTAAAATTAAAGACCAACAGTCCAACCAGCAGTCCAGTCATTATCCGCACTTACAGCACCGATAAAGTTGACCTCATCAAAGAATGAGTTGCTAGGAGTAACCGCAGGTACATTTAACAATGGAGAATCACTAGCTGGTACGTAACCATTTAGTTTTAATTCCGCAGCAGTCAATTCTAAGTTCTCAGATTGACCTTTAAACCAGCTTTCTACATCACCAGTACCAATTGCTTCTGAACCAAAGTTGTTACCTTCCGTTGTACAAGCAACCACTGAATTTGTGATAGTCAATTCGCCGCTTGCAGCATGAGCTGTAGATTCAGTTCCGTTCACTCGCAAGCAGTTACTGTAGTCTGCTGGCCCAGTAACAATAACATTGTGTAGGTTACCAGCGGTTCCAGCACGCAATCGAAGACCATTAGTACCAGTAGAACCAAGCACAGTTACATTACTAATGGTAGGTTTAGTCAGTGGTGTAGCTGCAGCATCGAACTCTGAATTGTCAGCTTCGATAGCATTGTCACCATCTGCATCACCTTGTTTAATCAATACGTATTGTGCATTACCATTCCAACCGAACGACCAATCTAAAGAATCATCACCGATTTCAGTTAAAACTAAGTGGCTAATGCTCGCGGTACCACCAAAGAACTCAACGCCGTCATCTAAGTTTTGGTGAACTTGGATAAAATCCAATTCGGTTTGTGAACCAACGCCGGCAAGAGACAGACCATTCAATTCATCACCGTTACCAAGTGTTTTACCAGCATGTTTAATCACAACATATTTCAAAGTACCTGAGTTGTCTTCTGGTTGATTACCACCAAACAAGCCAGCATCACCTTCAGCTGAAACACCACACTCAGCTAATTCTTGTGCTGTTGTTTCACCTTTTTGGTCACCACATGAGTTCGCTGGAGCATTACCCAATAACACCACACCGCCCCATTGGCCGATACCAGTTTGAGCACCTGTAACATCTTGAATTGACGTTAAAGTGATAGGCTTAACATTTGAACCAACAGCTTCAATCATTGAACCACGTCGAACGACCAAGAAGTCATCACCAGACTCACCGATAATAGTTGTACCAGCTTGAATATATAGCGTCGCGTTACTCGCATTATCTTCACCTACAGCGGTACGACCTTTAATTACCCAATGCGCATCGTTAGTGAAAGTGACATCAGCCGTGAAAGTCGTGTCTTCTGTTAAGCGATAAACTGGCTTATCAGTAATTTCCGGATACTCACTAGAAACGTCAGTAGCTAACCCTTGCTCAAACGCATTTTGAACATCTGCTGGGAAGTTTTGATTCACACCATAGGTCCAGCCGTCCATCCAGTTGAACTCACCATCGAATGCACCTATATAATCGGTCTTATTGAAGAATGGATCTAATGTAGAAGAATCAAATCCATTGCCAAGCAAAGGTGAACCTGTTTTAGGAGAAAAACCATCCGTTGCCAAGTTCAACTCTGCGGGTGTATGAACCGCATTACCATCTTGACCCGCAAACCAAGTTGATACGTCACCGTCACCAATTGCTTGAGAACCAAAGTTATTCGAAGCATCAGCACATGCCACAATTGAGTGGGAAATAGAAAGCTCACCCGACAGCGCATGGGCTGCAGATTCGTCGCCATTTACACGTAAACAGTTGCTATAATCCGCTGGGCCTGTAACAACAAAGTTCTTAAGTACACCAGCAGTCCCCGCACGCAATCTCACACCGTTCGCACCCGATGCACCGACGATGGTCACATTAGATATAGTTGGTTTTGTTTGAGGTGTAGCTTTAGCATCAAACTCTGAGTTATCTGCCTCAAATGCATTGTCACCCGCAGCCGCTGACTGCTGAATATATACGTTTTGTGCTTTACCAGTCCAACCGAAAGACCAGTCGAATGCATCATCACCAATACTAGTTAAAACGACATTGCGAACGCTTACCGTACCGCCAAAGAATTCAATACCATCATCTAAGTTTTCATGAACTTGAATGAACTCTACTTTAGTACCTGAACCCACACCTGCAAAAGAGATACCGTTTAACTCATCGCCATTGCCTAGTGTTTTACCAGCATGCTTAACGACTAAATATTTTAAAGTACCAGAATTATCTTCTGGGTCTGTACCACCAAACAAACCAGCAGCACCTTCAGCAGATACACCACAGTTTGTTAACTCTTCAGTTGTAGTTTCACCTTTTTGGTCACCACAAGAGTTTGCAGGAGCGTTACCTAACAGTACCAAACCACCCCATTGACCGATACCTGTATCTTGGCCCGTTACATCTTGAATAGACGTCATTACGATTGGTGCCGATACAGAACCTAGAGCTTGTATTTTAGAACCACGACGAACAACTAAGAAATCATCACCTGATTCACCGATAATCGTCGTTCCATCCTGAATCCAAAGCGTAGCGCTATCCGTTCGATCGCCACCTACTGCTGTACGACCTTTAATAATCCAATGAACGTCATTTGTTAACGCCATATCTTCAGAAATTTGAACACTTTCTTGTAAGCGATAGACTGGCTTATCAGTAATTTCAGGGAATTCTGAAGAAACGTTAGCAGCTAAACCTGCGTCAATTGGGGTTTGTAAATCTGTAGGGAAACCACCGTTGATGCCAACAGTCCAACCATCCATCCAGTTTGTTGAACCATTGAATGCACCAATTTGTTGGCTACCTGAAATAAGAGGAGAACCGGCTTTTGGCATATAACCGTTGTCTTCAAGCATCAGCTCGGATACAGGTAACTCTTGGTTACCAGCTTGGCCCAAAAACCAAGAGTTAACATCACCATCTCCAATTGCTTGAGAACCAAAGTTGTTCGCAGGATTAACACAAGCAACAACTGAATTTGAGATTGCCAATTCACCAGAAGCAGCAAGGTTTGCTGACTCAGTACCATTTACACGTAAACAGTTGCTATAATTTGCTGGGCCTGTAACAAATACATTTGATAGAACACCAGCTGTACCTGCTCGCAAACGGATACCATTAGTTCCATCAGCACCAACAATAGTTACGTTTTTGATTGTAGGTTTAGTTAGAGGCGAAGCCGCTGCATCAAACTCGGAGTTGTCAGCTTCAATGGCGTTGTCGCCAGCGCCTTCTAGTTGCTGAATGTATACATTTGTTGCACTACCTGTCCAACCAAATGACCAATCTAAAGAATCATCACCTATGCTAGTCAAAACAACATTTTTAACGCTTACAGTTCCACCAAAAAACTCTATGCCATCATCTAAGTTTTCATGAACTTGAATGTATTCAACAGTTGTACCTGAACCCACACCCGCAAATGAAATACCATTAAGCTCGTCACCATTGCCTAATGTTTTACCTGCATGTTTAACAACTACATATTTCAACTTACCAGAGTTGTCTTGTGGATCGCTACCACCGAACAATCCAGCGTCCCCTTCAGCTGATACACCGCAGTTAGCCAATTCATCAGACGTAGTTTCACCTTTTTGGTCACCGCATGAGTTTGCAGGAGCATTACCCAAAAGAACAATCCCCCCCCATTGACCAATACCAGTCTCAGCGCCAGAAATATCTTGGATAGAAGTGAACGTGATTGGCTGAGAAGCAGTACCTACCGCATTTATTTTAGAGCCACGACGAACTACTAAGAAGTCATCACCAGTTTCACCAACTATAGTGGTTCCTTGCTGAATCCATAATGTTGCAGAGTTCGCATTGTCTTCACCAACAGCAACTCTGCCATCTAAGATCCATACAGCATCGTTTGTTAACGATACGTCACTAGTCAAAACAGGATTTCTCGCTGCAGTACCGCGCGCAGCCGTAGTGCTTGACAATTTGTAGATCTTCTTAGTTGGATATTTTGCCGCAACATCACTATACGCGGCATCAGAAGTTACTTCAGAAGCAATCCCTGCATCAATTGCCGTTTGGATACCAGTATCAAAGCCAGTTTGTCCATTTAAACTATCATCACGGCTAGATGTTCCGCTATCAGGGTTTGTCCCCGTATTATTATTGATAGTACAGTCTTTACAATCCACATATTCGTTATTGACCGTATCGCCTTCTTGCACTACTAAGTCGCCACCACAACCTGCAAGGGTTAAAGATGCAGCAACCGCACTTAATTGAAACAGCTTTTGTATATTCATTATTGTCTCCAAATGGAACACTTATTTGATTTAACACGCAAAAATTTAGGGCAAAGGCTACGCACGAAAAGTGACAGAAAGTTGCAAGTTTTATGACAGTTGGATTACAAATTGTAATTTTACTTGACTGTTTTAATTAGAAAAATCTCAGTCAGCGGCCAGCACGCTTGGCGTAAAGCCCTATAAAATAACGGATGCAGACCACTTGCTTATTTAACCGTCAAAATGGTTAAACAAGCCAGTTGTAAATAAACTGATGCTTATTTTTACATTTAAGTTACACAAGGTATTTAGCTGTCATTGAGGTAGAATAAGTAAACAGAGTTCAGTTAGATGCTTTAAAGCAATTTTGATTTAGGTTGAGGTGGCAAGGTATGGAAAAAACAAATATTGCAACGTTGCGGGCAGAGCTGCGCAAAAAAATTAGGCTAAAACGTGGCGCACTGACAAATGAGCAACAAGCTAACGCGGCCCAATTATTGTTGAAGCAAATTATCAACTCTGGCGTATTAAATGGTGTGAAACAATTTGCGGCCTATTTAGCGAATGATGGTGAAGTTAGTCCCCACGCATTAATTGAATATGCATGGCATAATAGTATTAGTACCTATTTACCAGTGCTGCATCCTTTTGCTAAAGGCCATTTGGCATTTTTGCATTACCACAACAATAGCGAAATGCAGCTCAACAAGTACAAAATTGCTGAGCCTAAATTAAATTGCCAGAGTATTTGTCCAACATCCGAGTTGGAATTGGTGTTTTTACCTTTGGTCGCGTTCGATAAATTTGCCAACCGCATGGGTATGGGCGGAGGGTTTTACGATCGCACTTTTGCCAACAAGCGTAATATTAAGTTAGTTGGCCTCGCCCACGACTGCCAGCAAGTAGACGAATTGCCAATAGAATCTTGGGATGTACCACTACAGGCTATTATCACCCCTAGCCAAACCATTATGGTTAGCACGCGGTAGGTTAATGGAAATCACAGCTGCACTGACTATAAAGGCACACGATATACTTAAACAAGCCGCTAAGCCATACGCTTGATATACCCAGCCTGACAGCACTGTGCCTATCAAGCGACCAAGTGCATTTGCCATATAATAAAAACCAACATCTAAAGACACGCCATCTGCATCCGCCATGCTGACGATCAGGTAGCTATGTAAAGATGAGTTAATTGCAAATAAAACACCAAATATCATTAACCCAGCTATCAAACTGATGTGTATTGCCCATTGAAAATAAAGCGCTAAGGCAATGAACAAAGTAACAGTGGCTAATAATGTGGCCCATTTAGTCGCTTCATTGGCTGGCGATAAACTTTGGTTAAAGTTTATCAGCTTAGGCACAACCGATTGAACAATACCATAGCCTATTACCCATAAGGCTAAAAAGCCTCCAACTGTCCAATGGTCCCAATTAAATACTTGGGATAAAAACACCGGCAGCGCAACAACAAACCAAACATCGCGCGCGCCAAATAAAAACATTCTTGCAGCAGACAAAATATTTATTGCACGGCTTTTCGACAAAATTTGTTTAAACTTTGGTTTTTGTTTGGCTTTGCCTAAATCATTTTTAAGTGCATACAGGCTATAACCCCAAACAATAACGAGTGCACCTGCCATGGCTGCCATTGCGCCTTTAAACGACAACAGGGTTAACAGCAGCCCACCTAAGAAAAAGCCGACGCCTTTAAGTGCGTTTTTTGAACCCGTTAGTATCGCAACCCATTTAAACAATGTGCCTTCTTGACCCGCCGCAACTAGCATTTTAATCGAGCTTTTGGCGCTCATTTTGTTGAGGTCTTTGGCAATCCCTGAAAGCGCTTGAGCTATCATCACATACACAACGGTTAACCACTCAGCCGGTACAGCTAACATCAGCAATGCGATAATTTGTATCGCCAAACCAATATTCATGGTTTTATTCAGGCCTAAACGCGCGCCTAAATAACCACCGACTAAATTTGTAATCACACCAAATATTTCGTAAAACAAAAACAGCATGGCAATACTCAATGGCGAGTAACCCAATGCATGAAAGTGTAATACCACCAGCATTCTCAAGGCACCGTCGGTTAGAGTAAAAGCCCAATAATTACCGGTAACAATAAGGTACTGTTTTATGTCGGCTGATAAATTGGCCAAGCGCTTCATGACAATTTCTCCTTAAAGAGACAAGGCAACCTTGCGCGTTAGTTCGGCGGTACGGTTCGAATAGCCCCATTCGTTGTCATACCAAGCATATAATTTAACTTGAGTGTCGTTTACCACCATAGTCGATAACGCGTCGATAATGCTTGAGCGCGGGTCTGTTTTATAATCTATCGACACCAAAGGTTTTTCTTCGTAACCCAAAATGCCTTTTAGCTCACCTTCTGCAGCTTCTTTCATCCATGCATTAATTTCTTCGGCCGTTGTAGCGCGGCTGACTTCAAATACGCAGTCCGTTAATGATGCATTGGTTAATGGTACACGTACCGCATGGCCATTTAATTTACCTTTTAGTTCAGGAAAAATATGTGTAATTGCAGTTGCAGAGCCAGTAGTGGTTGGAATTAAACTGCTACCGCATGCACGCGCTCTGCGTAAATCTTTATGTGGTGCATCAATTATGGTTTGCGTATTGGTAATGTCGTGAATAGTCGTCATTGAACCATGTTTAATGCCAATTTTATCTTGTAATACTTTAACAACAGGCGCTAAACAATTGGTCGTGCACGAAGCCGCCGTGACTATAGTGTGTTCAGCTGCGTTGTATAGATGATCGTTTACCCCCATCACCACATTCAATACACCCGCCTCTTTGACCGGTGCCGTGACAACCACTTTTTTGACGCCTTGGTCTAAATATTTTCGCAGCAACTCGGTTTTGTTCATTTTGCCAGACGCTTCAATCACAATGTCACAGCTCGACCAATCGGTCTGTTCAATTGTTTTGTTTTGAGTGACTTGAATTGCATGGCCGTCAACCACTATGCTCGATTCTGTATGCTCTACTTGTTTATGCCACTTACCATGTACTGAATCATAAGTGAGCAAGTGCGCTAGGGTTTCAGCATTACCCGCAGGATCGTTTATTTGCACAAATTCAATATCTGTATAATCAAATGCGGCACGAAAAGTTAATCGTCCCATGCGGCCAAAGCCATTGATACCCACTTTAATGGTCATTATAAATTTCCTCTCAATTTTTTAAGTTAAACTGACTATTCAAACCAGTGCCGAGTTCTGTTCACTAATGCTACAAGCGATAACATCACCGGCACTTCAACCAATACCCCCACTACCGTGGCCAAAGCGGCCGCTGAATGTAATCCAAATAGTGAAATTGCCACCGCAACCGCTAATTCAAAAAAATTAGACGTACCAATTAAACATGCTGGCGCAGCAATTTTGTGTTTTAGTTTGAGTTTTAGCGCTAGAAAGTAAGTTATTGCGAAAATTCCATAGGTTTGTAATAACAGCGGAATCGCAATTAGCAGCAAATTTAGCGGCTGTGCCACAATGGTGTTGGCTTGAAATGCAAACAACAAAGCGACGGTGGCTAATAAACCAATAACAGAAAAAGGTTTAAGTCTATCGAGCAGTTGGCCAATTGCCGCACTGTCTTTGGCTGATTTGTTTAAACAATTGCGAGTTATCACACCCGCTATCAGCGGCAATATCACGTACAGCACAACAGAGATAAACAAGGTACTCCAAGGCACCTGTATGTCTGACACGCCTAATAAAAATCCAGCGATCGGCGCAAAAGCAAATATCATAATAATGTCGTTTATTGATACCTGAACAAGTGTGTAATTGGCATCCCCTTTGGTTAAATGCGACCATACAAACACCATTGCTGTGCAAGGTGCAACGCCCAATAAAATCATGCCAGCGATGTATTCTTGGGCGGTTTGCGCAGACACCCAATCGGCAAATATACCTTCAAAAAATAACCATCCAAGTGCCGCCATCGAAAAAGGTTTGACTAACCAATTAATGATTATGGTGAGCAATAATCCTTGTGGATTTTTGCCCACGTCGCGAATGCTGGCGAACTCTATCTGCACCATCATGGGGTAGATCATCAACCAAATAAATACAGCAATCACTAGGTTCACTTTGGCCACTTCCAACTGGGCGACAAAAGCAAACAAACTAGGGTATAGCAAGCCTAGGCTGACACCTAAAACAATTGCAGCTGCGACCCATACGGATAAATAACGTTCAAAATTTCCCATAATGTACTCCTGTTATTCACAGCATTTAGCAGTACGAGTTGGTCTATCACCCATGGCATTTAATCTAGCCAACTCTTGCTCAATAAAATTGGGTTCGTTTACCACAGTTGAAGTAATCACCTGTTTCATCCAAACAGGTAAAGTTGGGTTGAGTGAATAAAATACCCATTGTTGGTGTTTGCGATCCGACAATATGCCCGCCTTTTTTAACTGAGCTAAGTGGCGCGATACCTTAGGCTGGCTTTCTTCTGCCAATGCAACCAACAACTCACACACGCAAACTTCGTGCTCCACCGCGACAATCAACAAAGTTTTTAGCCGAATATCGTCAGCCAATGATTTATAAAAGCGCGTCGGCGAAATCGTATTCGGCGTCGCTTGTTCAAGTTGCAACACAAAGGTTTTAATGCGTTCATTCAACTCTTGCAGCGTCTTTTCAAATGGATTGGCTTCTTTACGTGATTTTGGCCCAACGAAATCCCAGGCTAAACAGTTTGTGCCACTGACTCGCCCTTCACATTCTGCCGCGGCTTTATTGCACAAGGTAATCACAAAGTCGAAGTGTTCACCGGCAAATTGTTCTACAGATTTCGAAGTCAAATTGGCTGTGGGCAATCCAAAATGTTCAATTGCCGATAAGGTGCGTGGGTCAATACCACTCGGGTCAGAGCCCGCACTAAACACTTGATACTTGCCTTTACCATGATGCTTGAGCAAAGCTTCCGCCATTATCGATCTTGCTGAATTTTCGGTGCATAAAAATAAGACTTTCAACGGCAACCCTCATAACTTTTTTGTTATATAATAAATAAATTATATAAATTCACAAGCCTTAAAATGAAATATGCTTAAATTGCCGTCTGTTGGTTGTTAAGCGAGCTTCTGGTTCGTTATACTAGCGCCACTTTTACGAGGAGCCGCTCACATGAACCAAAACGATAAGAAAAAAGCCGTCGCCGAAGCTGCTATTCAATATGTTGAAAAAGGCAGTATTGTTGGTGTTGGCACAGGTAGTACCACAAACTTTTTTATTGATGCGCTCGCGCCAATTGCAGATGATTTAAAAGGCGCTGTTTCAAGCTCTGAAGCATCAACCGAAAGATTAAAAGCATTAGGCATTGAAGTATTTGACCTAAACGAAGTTTCGTCATTTGATATTTATGTTGATGGCGCAGACGAAGTTAACCCGCAAAGCCATATGATTAAAGGTGGCGGTGCCGCGTTAACCCGCGAAAAAATCGTTGCAGCTGTTGCCAAACGTTTTATTTGTATTGTTGACGATTCAAAAGAAGTTGACGTAATGGGTAATTTCCCACTACCAGTTGAAGTGATACCAATGGCACGTAGTTATGTTGCACGTGAAATTGTTAAATTGGGTGGTGATCCAGTTTACCGTCAAGGTGTTGTCACCGACAACGGTAACGTCATTTTAGACGTTCATAATTTACAAATTACCGATGCAATTGAACTAGAAACCAAGTTAAACCAAATTACAGGTGTGGTGACAAATGGTTTATTTGCAATGCGCGGCGCTGATGTGGTTTTAGTTGCAACCGACAACGGTGTTAAAACACGTTAAACAAGCTGTTAAATGTTGTGATATTAGCGGAATTTAACTGCTTTTCGAGCTAAAAATGCGTGGTTAATCTATAGCTAAAATCTAGCATCTTCAGCTAGTTTGAGTATATAATTGCGCCCAATTTAAAGTAATGCCCTGGAAACCCAATGAGTAAATATTCTTTATCAAAAGATAAAATCAAAATCCTTCTTTTGGAAGGTGTGCATCAAAGTGCTGTAAAAACTTTGAATAACGCGGGTTATACCAATATTGAGTACCTTAAAACTTCACTTGCTGAAGAAGACTTAATTGCCAAAATTAAAGATGCTCATTTTGTTGGTATTCGTTCTAGAACCAACTTAACACGTAAAGTATTAGAGCAAGCTGAAAAGCTGATTGGCATCGGTTGCTTTTGTATTGGTACCAACCAAGTTGATTTGCAAGCAGCTAAAGAATTCGGTATTCCTGTTTTTAATGCGCCTTTTTCAAATACGCGCTCAGTTGCTGAATTAGTTATCGGTGAAATTTTACTATTATTCCGCCGCATTCCAGAAAAAAGCACTTTGGCACATCAGGGTATTTGGCAAAAATCTGCCAATGGTTCAATTGAAGCTCGTGGTAAAACGCTTGGTATTATCGGTTATGGCCACATTGGTACCCAGTTAGGTATTTTGGCTGAAACCATTGGTATGAATGTTATCTTCTATGATATTGAAGACAAATTACCACTAGGTAATGCAAAACAAGTTCATGATTTAAATGAATTATTAGCGCAAGCTGACGCGGTAAGTTTACACGTACCAGAAAACGCCAGCACTAAAGACATGTTTGGTGCCGAGCAGTTTAAAGCAATGAAACAAGGCGCAATGTTCATTAACGCGTCACGCGGTACTGTAGTAGACATTGAAGCTTTAGCCGAATTCTTAGCTGGCGAACAACCGCACTTAGGCGGCGCAGCGATCGACGTTTTCCCGGTTGAACCAAAATCAAATGCTGAAGAGTTTGTTTCACCATTACGTGGCCTAGCTAACGTATTGTTAACGCCACATATCGGCGGCTCAACTTTAGAAGCGCAAGAGAATATTGGTATTGAAGTAGCGGGTAAATTAGCTAAATACAGTGACAATGGTTCTACGTTATCTGCTGTAAACTTCCCTGAAGTATCTTTACCTTCACACGAAGGTCGCAGCCGCTTGTTACACATCCATAAAAACCAACCAGGTGTGTTGACTAAAATTAACCAAGCGTTTGCAGAAAAAGGCATCAATATTTCAGCTCAGTATTTACAAACCAATGCTGACATCGGTTACGTTGTATTAGAGGTTGATTCTGACGACAGCGAAACTGCGTTGAAACAATTAAAAGCAATTGACGGCACAATTAGAGCGCGTGTGTTGCTTTAATAAATACAAGTCATTTAATGCCTAATATTTAAAAGGAGCCATGGCTCCTTTTTTGTTTTTCAGTCACTTTATACTTGTTGCGAGTACAGGTTAATTGCTCTAAACAATACTTTTTGCTAGCATTAAAAAGACAAATGTAAACAATAAACAACAATGCTTAATATACCGACCAACCTTGTTCAATATGTGCTTATGCCTTTAATTTCGGCTCAGTTACTATTGTTGGTCTTGCTGTATATTTGTTTTATGCGTGAGCGCATCTTTGTAAACCTACCACTGCACCACACCATAATTTTTCTAGTCACCTTTATTCTTTTTTTACTTGGTAAAGGTCTGCAGTCATATACAGATTTAACCAGCGCTTACACTATATTGTTTTTGCGAACCTTATTGTTTTTTGGGTTTGGCATCCCATCGCTATTGTTACTTAATTTCAATTTATTTGGGTATAGATACAAAGCTAGAGTCCAACTTCTGCTCTATACGTTTTCGCTACTCCTGTGTTTGATATATGTAAGCAGCGCAGATGCCTCTCTGTCACAAATTTATTTTCAAGCTCATTGGTCTAAACTACTCCATCACATCAACTACAATAACGTACTATTGGTGCTTACCATGGTATTTTCTGTTATTCCGCTAAGTTACCTAACGTGGCGCTTAGCCCTTTCACACAAACATAAAACTCAACTCATTTTTTTACTCAGTTCACTCAGTTTTGCCATTCTCTTTGTTGTGGGCTTACCAACACAAAAGTATTGGTTGTACTACATTGGCTCTATTATTACCGCAGGTGGTTGGTTTTATGCTGTGTACCAAGACATTAAAGCGATGAAAGCACACTCGGAAAATTTAGAAGCTAAATTGGCAGAACAAACCAGCTCAAATGATGTAATTAAAATACGACAACTGGTAAATGAAGAATCGCCGACCCGTGCGCAACAAATTGTTGAACAAACAATACAGAGCCTAACAGAGCTATACCAACACAATATTGAAGCGAAACAGTTAGCTGATAAAGTAAATGTAAGTGAATCTTATTTGATGCGTAATTTTAAAAAACACACTGGAAAAACCATCAAACAATTTTTAACTGAATATCGAATCACCCAAGCCAAAAAGCTGCTTCCACACAATAGCGTCACAGACACTGCATTTGCGGTTGGCTTTAATAACTCAAACTACTTTAGTACCGTGTTTAAAAAGACTACGGGTTTAAGTCCTCAACAATATATTGAAAAACAAACAACTTAACCATTTGAAAATCAATAAGTTAATCTTTGTTCATTTTTTTATAGGTGCTTACGTCAATTTTTTGAAGGTAGCTGCAACAACAATTCTATAGCCTGATAAATCAGAGTTTTATTGGAGCTATAGATGCGTTTACCTTTAATAATATTAATTTTCGTAGCAAGTTTTTTACAGCCTATTCGAGCAATCTCAGCTGATTCTACTTATCATAAAAGCAGCTCAATTCTATTAAGTCCTTACAGTAGATTAAATTCATACGCGCTTGAGAAAAACAACATTCAGCAAGTTATGCGCGACGCAGCTGAATTTCAACTAAACGAGTATGGCCCTAGCCCAGGTTTAGGTTGGACTGTTGGAACTTTCTACTCAAGTTTTGTTTCTGCTTATAAATCCACTCAAGATCCTTGGTATTTTAAACAAGCCTTAAAATGGGGGAAAACCACTGACTGGGATATCAAACATAGCATTAACGCAGACGAAATTTGCCCAGGACAAACCTACCTAGATCTTTACTTTATCAACCAAGATAAAACTTTAATTGATACTCTTAAACAGAAAATTTCTAAAGCATACTTTAATAAGCAAGTGTTAAAAGCTGGTGATTTACACAAGTGGGACACTGAAGACAAACCATTTACTGGGCGTAATGTTTGGAGTTGGGCCGATGCTTTGTACATGGCTCCTCCTGTATTTGCACGATTGGGTAAAGCAACTGGTGATAACCGATATTTTAGTACTTTACACAAGCTATATTGGGATGCGGTAGATAACTTATACGATCCTGACGAACAACTGTTTTTCCGCGATAGCAAAGCAGATACCGAGCACCTAACCAGTCCGAACAACAAAAAAATTTTCTGGAGTCGCGGCAACGGGTGGGTATTTGCAGGTTTAGCAAGGACGATAGGCTACCTTCCAAACAACGACCCACAAAAACAAAAATATCTAACGCTATTTGAGCAAATGGCATATAGCCTTGCGAAATATCAACAACCTGATGGACTATGGCGTTCGTCACTGAATGATCCAAATTGGTACCCAACCAAGGAATCGACTGGTTCCGCATTTTTTATTTTTGGTATTGCCAAAGGTGTCAACCAAGGTTGGCTAGAGAAAGAATACTTTTTACCCATTCTGATAAAAGGCTGGAGTGGTTTGGTCGGTATAGTTTCACCTTCAGGAAAAGTAGGTTACAGCCAAGTCGTTGCAGGTTCTCCACATGAAGTAAGGCCCCACGATAGTATCGACTATGCCCAAGGTGCTTTTATATTAGCCGCATCAGAGATGCATTCGCTTGTAAACCAAACGGAACTGCCAATAGCTGAAACAAATCAGTTTGTTCCAAGGTTAGTCGCGAAAAACGCCCATTGGTCTAACAATAACCAGAGTCTTCTTGCACACAAAGGTGTGTATTACCCCAGTTACCGAAAATCAGATGGCCGACAAGCATTAACCGCTTTTACCGCCAAAGTATGGCCTAATGTCAGTGCGTATGCTCGTAAAGAGAAAATACTAGCCATGCCCTCTTCTCCCTTTACAAGGGATATCCCTGCATTAGTCGCAACCACTGACGAGAACTTGATAGGCTTATATGCAAACGAGCATATGGCTTTACGTAACATAACTTTGCCACTTTGGTCAGAAATGCAATTGTCTAGCGAACAAAAGGCATTGTCACAGCTGTCTACCCCTAAAATGTTCAAATTGAGTACAGAAAATAACAGAATTTACTTATTTGCCCACAGCTCTGACAACAAATTTGTGATGTTCTTTTCGGATGATCAAGGTAAAAATTGGCAACAACAAGTTACCCCTTTTACGAATAACGGCCATCAGCCAACCAACAGCTACATCATCAGCAATGGTCTAGATCGTATCGACATACTGTATACAACTGAACAGGCCAAGCATACAACAAATTTACATCATATATATTTTCAACATAGGCAGCTCTACAACAGTTATTCGCAACCAATTAACAGTGCTAAATCGGCAACACTTGTTGCAACAGGAAAGTTTGCTGCAAACGCAGATGTTAGCCTAAAGCCAAAGTTAACAGCCACATACATTAAACGAAAAACCAATGGCCAATACGCACTATACCTAGCGATTTTGTCAAATAATAACTGGACTGAAACCCAAATAGGCTTTGTTGGTACTGAAGCACAAGCAGATACAGCCTCGGTAGCAATACATCCTATAAATGCAAACAGCCTAGTTATTTCTACCCAAGTTCATCCGCACGAACAATACACTTTAGCCAACAATAAAAACCAATTATTTAAAGCACAGGTAAATCAGACAGAAACACAGTGGCAGCAATTGACATTCGACCCGGTGTTTAACCAACTGAACCCCAAATTTTCTACTGGCTCAATGTTTAGCCTATTTTGGCTCAGCGGCGACATAACCAACAACACATATCAAACCGATATATTAATGAGTGAGCAATACTAAAATGAAAAATTGGATAATTTTATCTTTGTTACTAACAACTTTAGGCTGTAGCCAAACACCCAAAGTTAAACACTTCTCTGCACAAACGTTAACAAATAAAGCACCGACTACCTTCATGCATGATGGAGGTTGGTGTTGGTACCAAGATCCCAGAGCCATTATCCATCAAGATAAGCTCATTATAGGTGGTATAAGTGGCCAGAGTGGCGACATTAGAGTCAGCGTGTTTGATCTAAAAAACAATAAAATTATTGGCGAGACTGTATTGGATGCAGCATTTGAAGTAGATGATCACAATGCGCCAGTATTTTACATGCGACCCGACAATCGTTTAGTCGCAACCTGGGCAACACATGGCAAAGAAAAAGTGCACTACTACAGAATTTCTGCTCCCAACGATTTTTTAGCTTGGCAATCTATACAAATTCATCAGCACCCATTTGATAAGCCAAAATCATCATATTGGGGCGGTGTCACTTATATGAATTTGTACACAATAGAGAAACAGCAGCGTTTATACAATTTTTTTAGACTCGGTATGGACTTAAATCCTTACTTTAGCTATTCGTCAAATCAAGGTGAAACGTGGCAAGGCTTTACCCACTTTCTTCAAGACGATGTTGCTGGCAAACACCGTCCTTATGTTAAATATAGCCAAATAACGCCAAATACTATCGGAGTTAATTTTACCGATGCACATCCTCGCGATTACGGGAATAGCTTATACTACGCTTCATTTAATGGTGCGAGCTTTTATCGAGCCGATGGCAGTAAAATAAAATCATTGGCAGATGGCCCCTTAATAACAAAAGAGGCTGAATTAATTTATCAAGGCAGCAGCTTACGAAAAAAACCTACAGGTTATGGCAGCATGCCTAACAGCGCCTGGACGATTGACATGGAAACTGACCAAAATAAACGTCCTTATTTAGGCTATAGCGTCTACCTAAAAGACAATGATATACGCTACCGTTTAGCACAATGGACAGGGGAAAAATGGCTAGATCGAGAAATTGCACATGCGGGTAGTTACCTCTACAAAAAAGAAAGCAGCTATTCAGGATTATTGGCGCTCGATCCAACCAATCCAGCTAACATTGCCATATCAACGGACGTAAACCCTACGACTGGCGAACATTTAAAAGGCCAACACGAAATTTATTTAGCAACCGTGGCGGAATTTGATGATAAAAACAGCATCAAATGGCAACCGCTGACTAAAAACTCTCGCTACAGAAACATCCGCCCAATAATAGTGGCCGGTCACGGCTACAAGGTTCTAATGTGGATGAAGGGTCCTTTCAATCATTTTCAAGACTATAAAACAAACATTGTGGGTTATGTTATTGGCCAACCTAAGAAGCGACAGCAGTAGCAATAACAGGAATGGAAATGAGAACAGTTAACCTTTGCAACACATTGAAATATAAAGATTTTTTTGACAAATCGATTAAATCGTCTATACTTTGTCCATCTTAAGCCCAATCTATATGAGGCCAGCCATGCAAGGTGACAAGCAAGTTATTGATATTCTGAATAAAGTTCTCACGTCTGAACTGACTTCTATTAACCAGTTCTTTTTACATGCACGCATGTTTAAAAACTGGGGACTTTCAGCATTAAACGAAAAAAGTTACAAAAAGTCGATTAAAGACATGAAACAAGCGGATGAGTTAATCGAGCGTGTTTTAATGTTAGAAGGATTACCAAATCTGCAGCGCTTAGGTTCGTTGCGCATTGGTGAAAGCACTGAAGAAATGCTTAAGTGCGATATGGAATTCCAAGTTGAACAAATTGCATTGTTAAAACAGGCAATTGCCCTTTGTGAACAAGCTCAAGATTATGTCACTCGTGATATTCTAGAAGAAATTTTAGAGTATGAAGAAGAACATATCGATTGGATTGAAACGCAACAATATCAAATCGACAATATGGGGATTGAAAACTATCTCCAATCTCAACTGTAATTGGAGGGAAAATCATGAAAGGCAATCCAGCAATTATCGACGCCCTAAACAAATTATTGGCTTTTGAACTAGCCGCAATGGACCAGTACTTTATCCATTCTCGCATGTATCAAGACTGGGGATTAGAAAAACTATATGAGCGTATCGACCACGAATTTGACGACGAGAAGTCACATGCGTCTTTGCTCATTGAGCGAATTCTATTTTTAGAAGGCACACCAGATATGACTAAACGAGATGGTTTAGTCATTGGTACAGATGTTCCTTCAATGTTAGAAAGTGATTTGCGCGTTGAGTATGCAGTTGGCAATGCATTAAAAGAAGTAATTGCGCTGTGTGAAAAAGAGCAAGATTTCGTGACACGTGAAATGTTAGAGAAATTACTCGACGACACCGAACAAGATCATGCATATTGGTTAGAGCAACAGCTGCGTTTAATTAAAATGCTTGGTTTACCAAACTATTTGCAATCACAAATGTAAAGTGCTTTTAAGCCACTGAAAGCCCAAAGATATGTAAAAAGGGGTGACTCATTAAGTCACCCCTTTTTTCTTTGAGTGTTTTTTATAGTGGATAATTAATTTGCTAGCGGAGACGGACAAAACTGCTGAATAAACTGCCAATGTTCAGGTAATTGATTAACAGTGTTGTCTATGCCATCTTTAATTGATTTTAAGAAGCGTTTTAACTCTTCGTCCGGCATGTTATCAACAATAGGATGGTAATGCTGAGGTATTAAACCTTGCCCTATCATCACTTGCTGCCATGAATCATCAAACAGCTCGTTGTTTTTCCTAAATACTTTACCGGTTTGCTCGAATAACTCGAGCCGATGCGCCAAAGTTTCAGGCACCTGCATATTGCGACAATAATGCCAGAAATCAGCATCATCTCTGTTGGTGACTTTATAATGCATAATAATAAAATCACGGATAGCCTCAACGTCGACTTTAGTTTGTTGATTAAACTCGTCGATATCACATTGTTTAACACCATCGTATGGGAAGATACGCAATAAACGCACAATAGCTTGTTGAATAAGGTGAATACTGGTTGATTCTAATGGCTCTAAAAAGCCACTGGATAAGCCAACTGCAACACAGTTTTTATGCCAGTGTTTGCGGCGTGTACCCGTTCTAAATTTGATCACTCTTGGTTCAGTTAACGCCTCACCTTCAATATTGTTCAGTAAGGTTTGTTTTGCTTCTTCATCAGAAACATATTTACTTGAATACACAATACCGTTACCCACGCGATTTTGCAGCGGTATACGCCACTGCCAACCAAATGGATGCGCGATTGAACGCGTATAAGCTCGCGGTTTTTCAACAGCTGTCGTTTGAATGGCAATTGCACTATCGCACGGTAACCAATGCGACCAGTCTTCGAAACCTGCATGTAGCGTTTGTTCTATTAAAAGCCCACGCTGGCCGGTGCAGTCTAAAAATAAATCTCCTTCGATAACTTGGCCGTTTTCCATTTCAAGTGATTGAATAAAGCCATTTTCAGAGCAAACATTTACTTTGCCAATTTTACCTTCAATACGTTTAATGCCATGTTGCTCAGCAATACCACGTAAAAACTTAGCGTATAAAGAGGCATCCATATGGTAAGCGTAGTTAATGCCATTTTTAGGAAGCTGGGCAAAGCGATTACGTTTGGCAGCAACTTGCTCTATACAATAATCACCAAAATCAGAAGCAAAGCCTTTTTCACGGCCTTTTTTCCAGAAATGTTGAAAACCCGCTGCCCAGCAGTCTCGGCCCGTTACCCCAAATGCATGAATATAATCTTCATTTACATCACGCCAATTTTCAAAACTAATGCCCAATTTAAACGTGGCATTGACCGCTTTCATAAATTCAGCTTCGTTGATTTTTAGCAGTCGATGGTAAAAAACAAGTGTTGGTATGGTTGCTTCACCAACACCAACAGTGCCTATTTCTTCCGACTCAATTAAGGTAACTTCTAGGTTGCTAATCAGCTTGGTTAACGCAGCTGCAGCCATCCAGCCTGCCGTGCCGCCACCTGCTATCACAACCTTGGTAACTTTATTCATGTGTACGCCTTATATTTGTATAAATAGCTCGTGTAGAGTCTTATTTTAATGAGAAATCATTCGCGAAAGCGCATTCATCGCATCAGCATAACAAACGATTAACATCATCAGCAATAGCTGCAAGTGAATCTAAATCAAAAAAAGCCGCTAATGATTGCTCAGTTAGCGGCACACAAAGGTTACTACAAGGTCAAACAAAGACTTTAGAAGGTGTAACGCGCTCCAAAGTTATAGCGTGTACCTGTTTGCTCGATTAAATAGGTCATTAGCTGATGACGACCATGATCACGAGTGTACTCGTCAGTGACGTTAATTGCTTCAGCGAATACAGTGAAGTTTTCGTTAATATCAAAACTGACATTTGCATCCAGTTGACCATAATCCTGGGTGTAGATTGGATTGTGCGTCACACTGGCATCACTCGTAGCTTTTAAGAAGCTATCACGCCAGTTATATGCCAACCTGATTTGCAAACCATCTTTGTCATAAAACCCAACCAAGTTATAAGAGTCAGACAAACCAATCAATGGTGCTTCTTGTGGCTCCAATGAACTATTGTCGTAAGTTAGATCGCCATCAACTATAGTCGCATTGGCAATCAAACCAAAACCACTGTCTCCAAATAAGTGCTGTATTGCCAACTCGAAACCATCAAGGTTTTTACCGCCAGAGTTTACAGGCTGAGTATAAGTGACTTCTAAAACAGCGTTTTCAGTTGGGTGCCCCCAGATTTTAGCTGCTTCACCAGTAGTAGAGTTAGCTTCTTCTATATAAACACCATCCGCTGGGTTTTGTTTAAGAATTTCGGCTCGTACAGCCGCAGGATCATTTGGACCAACCACTGCAACCGCGTCATTAAATCGCTCACCAGCAGCAGGATTAAACACGCCAGGCAGCGTATCGTTAACTTCTTCTACCGATACAAAACCATCAATCTTCTTATCAAAATAACCGACTGACACATAACTACCTTCACCATAATAAAATTCAACTGATAAATCTAAGTTAGTTGACTCTATTGGCAATAAACCTGGATTCCCTCTAGCGCCTTTAACACCTGTATAACGGGCTTCATTTACACGCCCTCCCGCTGTTAAGTTGCCATAGCCAGGACGACTAATGGTTTTACTCGCTGATGCTTTAACAAATAAATCTTCAACCACTTCAAGCTGTAAGTCTAGATTGGGCAAAATGTAGTCATAGCTACCTTTACCTGTTGCAAAGACATCTTCAGTGCCTCGTTCAATTGTAAATTCATTGTCTGCAATCCAACCAATGCGCAATACTTCTGGTAGCAGAGTTGTTGAAATTACATCCGTTTCTTCGTACCTCACGCCAGCATAAATGGTTGCAGGCATAGGTCCTAGGTCAAAAACAAGCTTAGATTGTACATAAGCACTAACTGATTCTTCTTTAGTGCGTCGGTCTTCTTGATATTTTGATGGTGCACAAATAGTTGTACCACAAGGCCAAGTTTGTGGGTCTGAAGGATCACCATATTTTTCACCAACAATCTTAGCGATGGCTTCAAAATCTGGCGCCCAAAACTCGTTTATCATGTTGGATTTGTCACCGGGTAAGTTATCAAAACGTTCAACCATGGTTGAACGACTGGCTTCCAATAACTCATTTGGTACATCGTCATATTGACCTACCCCACCCCATGTAGCGCGCTCAGCGAAAGCATAAGCGTTGCGGTTTTCCACCACATTATTGCCAATGCCAAAATCAATGCTTTCAACAATGCCACTATCAAAGGTCCACTTCCCTTTAACTTGTAGCTGATCGATTTCAGATTTCATATAAGAGTTACGGAAGCTAGTACCAGTTGTTCGCACGCGATCAGGCTCTAAACCAGATACATCACTCAAAGGATGCGCCGTTGCGTCATCAAAATCGTTAACTGAATATTCTGCTGGGAATTTCACACTAACCACTGGAAACTCAGAACTAAAATCAATGGTGGTTTCACCACGAATATTGGTCGCCATTTGGATCGTATTGCTGTTGCCATATATGGTGTTTGGTTTAGCTTCAGCACTTGAACTGTGGTAATCCAAAGTAAACTTTAAATTATCGTTCGCTTGATACTCTAAGTTAAAACCAACCGATTTATTTTCATTTACTTGGCCACTTTGCTCTACTTGGCTAACTAAATCAGCAAAAGTTAAGTCGCCTTTTGCATGGCCAAACGGTGGCTCGTCACCTGCGACACCTGTATTGTTTTCTGTAATAACAATAGGTGCTGCAACACCTTCAGAGTTAGTATCGGTCCACTGGCTGGATGTATGGCCAAAATTCATCCACACAGAATGAATATTTTGATTTACGTCGACGTCATTTTTAGAGTAGGTATAATCTAATGTCGCGGTTAACTCATCAAACGGCCTAAATTGCAGCGTTAATTGGCCATTAGTACGCGTGCGCTCGACTTCTTTAAACCCATACAGCATGTTTTGCGGTACCGCATAAATGCCAGTAGACGGACGATTTAGATGATTAGGATCGGCACTGCCATCAGCCGGCGCATCGGGCAAGGTTCCCCAAGTTGCATCTTGGGTAGCGGAGAATGGCCGCCAACCATTACCCGCTTCAGCACGCGCAGCACCATTTTGACGGTTCTGATAACTAGCAACAACTGCAATACCAATTTTATCATCGGCAAATGTTTGGCTAAATAACCCTGAAAATTCAGGTGTAACTGAATCACCCGAGTCTGTTGAAGTGTCATGAACAGCTTTAACGCCCACACTCAATTTGGTGCCTGGATTATTAAGCGGTTTAAACGACGTTAAGTTAATGGTTGCGCCTAAACCACCAGTTGCAATGTCAGCTTTTCCTGATTTGTAAACCTCAACTGCAGCAACCCCTTCGGAAGCTAAGTTTGCAAAATCAAAAGAACGAGAGTCAGATGCACTGGTTGCATTAATATTTGCTGTTGGCATTTGACGGCCATTTAACAATACCAAGTTATTATCAGGTCCAACGCCACGCACGGTTACCTTACTGCCTTCACCATTACTGCGGTCGATAGATACACCGGTAATACGCTGTAAAGACTCAGCCAAGTTAGTATCTGGAAACTTACCCATATCTTCAGCAGAAATTGCATCCACAATACCTGCCGCACTGCGTTTTAAATCAACAGAACGCATTAAACTGCCGCGTATGCCTTTTACTTTAATCACTTCAGTATCAGCACCTTCTTCAGCAAATACTGGTGCTGAGGTAAATGCGGTTGCACTTAATACCAGTGATAAACTGGTTGCTAGTCGTGTTTTGTTAAACTTATTATTTTTCATCGTGTTCACCCATGTGTTGGAAAACCTTTTTGGTGGCCCCTTTGCCAATGTAATCATTTACATCGTTTACGAAAAAAAAGCAGGCTAACCTGCAAATCAATGTAAACATTTACACAATCTAGATGATCATTTCTGTATAGTCAACTTAATTGATTACAAAAATCCCATTTTTTAGAACCTTTAATTAACATATTTATTAAAAAATAGGCGAAAAATGCGAGTTTAACAAACCTAACTAGCGCTAAAGGTTAAATATCAACCTTGAAAACGTTTAATTCTGTTTGGTGTACATGGAAAGCATTTTTGTCAGAGCTTGCAGATCTTGAAGCTGTCGCTCTAAATCAATCACTGAAGATTGTATTTGGTTTAACTCTTCAACATGTGGCCTATACAGCTCCCCTCTATGGTATTGAGTAATCCATTTGAGGAGCTTGCGTTTGCCGACATGATGTTGCTCTGCGACACTGCACAAACTTTGCTGCTGGTGGACAACAGCTTCTATACACTTGAGTTTAAAAGATAGTGTTTCTTTGCTTGGCATTTTAACAACCCAAGCAATCAACCTGAGATGGGTAGTTCAGACAACAGGCGTGAATAAATTTGTTGATTTGCTCAATTGAGTACTGTTTAGCAAAATCATTGCCTTCAATTAACTGCTGTTTGTCCGGAAAGTGGCCATAGCCTGCTAATAAACAATGCCAAGAGACACTCGGGTAATACTCGTCTATTTTCTGCCGCGCCAACTCGTCTGACAAATTTTGCCCACTAAACCAAGTTTTTATAATGTGCTGCAATGAGTCTGACAAATTTTGATTGGCCGCATTGTTACGCCAATAAAGCGTGTCTTTGCGTGTATTGAGCTTGTAATGCGCAACAATATAATCACGGATCGCATTAAAACGCGCTGTCATTTGTTGGTTGTAGTCGGCTTGAAGTTGGTTACTAAAGCCACCCTTGTGGAGTGCATCAATAAAACCTTCAATACCTTCTTGCACTATATGCAAAGCAGTTGCTTCTAAAGGTTCGATAAATCCTTGTGACAAACCAATAGCCACACAGTTTTTATGCCAGTGCTTAGTCACTTGACCCACCCGCATATTTATATGCCGCGCTGAAATATCAGCGCTTTGAGCAACTAATCTATTACGTAGCTCTTGTTCAGCCTGCTCCGCATTTGTGTATTGACTACTATAAACATAGCCAAACCCTGTTCTGTGCTGTAGCGGTATTTGCCACATCCAGCCATGCTTTAATGCAGTGGAAATTGTTTGGCTCATTAGTGGTTGCTGGCTTTTACGTGGCACACTTAACACCACGGCTTTGTCATTAAATAAATTGTCTGAAAAAGATTGAAATGGCACCGCTAGGCTTTGCTGCAACAATAGTGATTGAAAGCCTGAACAATCAACAAAATAATCAGCTGAAAAAGTTTGGCCGTCTTGACCGATTAGCAGTTTAATATTCCCAGCTATATCTTGCTCAACATGCTCAATTGTTGCAACAGCCACAGATACCCCCAGTTGCTGCGCTTTTGTTTTAAGTATTCGCGCAACTTTGGCGGCGTCGAAGTGATAACCATAGTTCACCTCAAACGGAAAATTTTCTGCTGAAATTGGCGCTTTATTTTGATTTGCCAAATGTGTGGTTAGAAAAAAATGATCAGGGTGAGCGTCTAAATCAATCCCTTTGCGAATTAAAAAGCTGTTGTGAAAAAACCCCGGTACTGTGTGATCATCCACTTGTGCTGGAAAAGGATGGAAGTATTGCTTGAAGCCAGCTCGAGTAGACCAATCAACAAAACGAATGCCATTTTTGTATGTGGCATGGCAAGCAGGCATCCATTCTTGTTCACTAATGTCCAATGTATCAAATAATTTTTTAAGCTGCGGGGTTGAGCCTTCACCCACACCAATGCTTGGTACTTTATCTGATTCAATTAGAGTAATTTGCACTTTTTCAGTTTGACTGTCTGGTTGGCGATTATTCCAGTGTTTTGCCATTAAACATGCTGTCATCCAACCTGCCGTGCCACCACCTAAGATACATATATTTTTCATCAACTCAACTCCGTAACCCTGTTTATAAAAGCTCACAACCAAATGGCTGTGAGCTTAGTTATGTTAGCGACAACTAAAAGTTGAAGTTTGCGCCAACAAAGAATTGACGACCAAAACTATGGTAGCGCCCTGTTGATAATGGTGTGCCATAGGTCGATGAATTGGATTCATTGGTTAAATTATTCACTTGCAGCACGGCGTCCACACCATTGTTGAAGTTATAACTTACTTGCCAATCAACAATTAAGTACTCATCTGCTAGCTCAAAAGTGGCACCACCAGGTGTAGCACCGTTGTAGATATATTCGTCACGGTATCTAGCGTTAAAGTGGGTACTTAAATTATCAATATCCCAAAATACGGTTGCGCTCCATACGTGTTCAGACAAACCGGGTAGGCTCACGTGGACATTCGTAAAAGTATTACCTCCGTCTAAACCTATTTCACTGTCGGTATATGAGTAATTGGCATTAATACCTAAGCCAGAAAACACTCCAGGCAATTGATCGAACATGGTGGTGAAAGCAAGCTCCAAACCTTGCATATAACCACCTTCATCCGTGTTACGTACCGTTTGATATTGCCCCTCAACAAAACCTTCTGGCGCTTCTAAACCAATTGCAGACCAAGGGATATCGCCTTCGTTATAGGTAATGGATTCAATTACTGATTCAATGTCTTTATAGAAAATTGCCGCGGTAAATGCGCCGCCATTGTCGGTGAAATATTCGTACGACAGATCGTACTGAGTCGCTCTAAACGGGTCTAAATTTGGATTCCCTTTAGACCAAACATTGTATCTAGGGCTCGTACCATCGTTGGCCGTATCCGCCCAAGAACCAGCACCACCGCGTAATTGATAAACCGGAGGGCGACCTAGTACCTTAGCCGCTGCAAAACGGATTTGCTCCTGCTCTGATATTTGGAAATTTAAGTTTACCGAAGGCAAGGTGTCTGTGTATTCAGGGCCGTATTTAACATTTTCATAGTCGTTACGGGTCACACCATTGTCATCGGTAATTTCATCACCAATTAAGCCACCTTGTAATTGCTGAATACCAATGGTTTTAGTATCAGTTCTAACAACACGCACACCAAAGTTACCTGTTACGCCAACATTACCAAGGTCGGTATTAAAGTTAGCCATCACATAACCAGCACTGACTTTTTCTTCTACCGCACCACTTTCAATTAAAGTCCAATTGTGATTCCAAGTTTGCTGTGCTTCATAACCACCAACACCAAAAGTTGCATCGCCTAAACCTTTCATATCAGTAACTTCAAGAAACTTTAATCCATCTAGTTCAGTAACCTTAGTAAAACCTTCCAGCGATCTTGGCGTACAATCATAACCATAGTGATTAAACTCACAGGTGGTATTTGGATCATTAACGACTGTGCCATCGGGCATGCGGTAGCCTTTTTGGCCTTCTCGTGTACCCCATCTAAATACGCTGCGTTTGTCTTCAAAACGACGCTCAGACAAACGAGTACCAAATTCAATTGAAGTGAAAAAATCGCCTTCTAAATGCAATTTAAAATCGAGTTTGGCGCTGTCTATTTTATCTGTATACAAATGCGGGAAGCGTTCAAAAATACCCAAACGCATGTAGTCTAGATCTGTGTAGTCTGTATTCAGTACAACACTGGGCATTTGTTGATTTTGATAGGCAAAGGTAATTTGTTGGTCTGACTTTTCTTGCCAAGTTTCTACCTGGACATCGTTGCCGTCGCCATCAGTCACTGTATCAGTGCCAAATTCGTAGGCATGCATACTGGCAATCATATCCATACGCGTTTTTTTACCTTCACTACGCGCGATATCAAGTTTTATTTCGAAATTGTCGCCCAAGTATTCAGCGTTAAAACCATAACTGTCAGTGGTTGCATCTGTGGTTTGGTCTTCTGAGCGCATTTCAAACCAAGGGCCGTTATAAGCCATATTGTGTACAGTACCGCCAACCAGCCAATCGTTGTCGTCTACTTCGCCTTCAGCTTGTGGGACAATTTCATATACAGGGTTTGTCACATCATACAGGTTAATCGACTTTTCCATACCCTCGAAATTTAGGCCATGGCGGAAATCCTCTGATTTAAAAGTTGAGCGAAAGTAATCAAACGCAACTTTAAAATTATCTGTTGGTTGATATACAGTGGTGAATAACATCCCAGTGCGCTCGTCTTTGCCGCGCGCATACCTAAGTTGTATGCCGTCAAGTGAGCGGACTTGAGTGCCATCTTGGCGATAATCTTGCCGATTACTTGGTTCATGCGCATCAAAACCTTTGAAGAAGTTAGGTTGGTCAAGTACAGCTGCGCCTACCGCTACACCCAAGGTATCATTTAAAAACTTTCCTTGGTAAGACAAACTGAGTCGATGGCCTGATTCCTCACCATCAATCTCTCCTGCTTCGTCATTCCACGAATATCGGGCCGAGCCTGAAAAGCTATGCTGTTTTTCCGCAGTCAACGGATTGACCGTTTTTAACTCAACAGTTGCTGCGACGCCACCTTCAACCAAAGACGCTTTAGGGGACTTATATACAGCTGCTTGGTTAATCAATTCTGCTGGATATTGGTCAAAAGAGATCCAACGACTCCCCGCTGTATAACCACTGGTACTTGCCTGTTCACGGCCATTCAGTGTCGTTTGGATAAAGTCGCCATCCATGCCTCGAATATTTAATTGTGACGATTGGCCGCTGGCTCGAATGGTGGTCACGCCGGGTAAACGTCCCAATGCGTCGGCAATTGAAACATCTGGCAGTGAATTTAAATCGCCTGCGTCTATTACTTCACTAACTGTATCGTTAAAACGCTTTTTATCAATTGAACCTAAAATACTGCGGCGAATACCACGAATTTCAATGACTTCAGTTTCTTCATCTTGTTCTATTGTATTATTTTGTTGTGCCAAAACTGTAGTTGGTGCGGCTATGCCAGCTGCCGTTAGCGCCAACATTAGTAGGTTGGGTTTAAAGTTTTTCACCTGTGTTCCCTCTGTTTTTGTTTATCGTTTGCATGTGTGCCTGCTAGATGCAGGAATATCCCCAAGCTACTCGAAGTGACCCACTTCAAAGCTTGGGCATATCAGTCTAAACACAGAGGTTAATAAGATGTTGTAAATTATGATAAGCGGCAGAATAGTCGGCTAAAAGGCATAATTGTTTTTTAGTTGGCTAGCGTGTCTGCGTGAAACTTCAACTTCGTGGCCATTGTTTAGCGTTAGCCTAAAGCCCCCATTCACCCAAGGCTCGACATTTTCTACATAAGTTAAATTAACAATATTTTGTCGATTGGCACGAAAAAACATTTGCTCAGGTAAACGCTCTGCTAGTTTGACTAAAGACTTATACACAAAAGCTTTGTGTAACTGGCTGGCGTGGTTGTACTGATAAAAATACAATAAAGAGTGGTTGCCGCAGCTTTCAATGCGCTGAATATTTTTTAGTGCAACCAAGTAACAATTGTCACCATCTTTGACAAAAATTCGGTCTTGCTCAGAAAAAGCAGTGTTGGTATCACCCAACTCGCCAGTTTGTGGCACTTGTAATTTTTTGATTGCTGCAGCTAACCTTTTTGGATGCACAGGTTTCACCAAATAATCGACCGTGTGATAGTCAAATGACTTAATCGCAAACTCCGAATAAGCAGTTATGAATATCACTTTCAGTTCGGCATCAATTTGTTCCAGCAAAGCAAAACCATCTTGTTCTGGCAAATGAATATCCAGCAAGATTAACTCAACCGCTTGTTTTTTGGCTTGTTGCATTGCTACTAGCTCTAGTGCTTCGGTTACATTGCTCGCTTCAGCCACTAACTCTATTTCAGGGTGTTTTGCCAGCATTGCTTTTAAGTCTTCTCTGGCAAGATATGAATCTTCAACAAGCAAGGTGCGCATTTTCCCGTCCTATTTGTAATGGCATATTTAATTTGGCAACAACTTTTCCATCAGCTTCGGTTAATAGAAAGCTAGCCTGATTGGCATATACCAACTGCAACCTTTGAGTTAAATTTTTTAATCCGACTGCTGTTTTATCTTCACCATGAGTTTGTTTATTCACAGGGGTAAGCGAACCGCAGTTGCTGACTTCAATATTCAACTGCTGATTGTTACGTTTAATTGTCAGCTTAAGTTCTGTGGCCGATTTTCGTTGGTCAACACCATGTTTCAGCGCATTTTCAACCAAAATTTGTATCGCCAAAGGTGGCACTTGCGCTTGCATTAAACCAGCATCAAGCTGTTTGCTAAAAACCAGCCGTTCGGCAAATTGCAGTTGCGCAATATCAATTAAACAATCGACGATGGCTAACTCACTTTCAAGCGGAATTTTATCAGCTTGTTGATGCGTAAGTGAAAAGCGCAAGATTTGCGACAGCGCTGTTATCATCTCAATCGCTTGTTCAGAGTTAATGCGAATTAAACTACGAATGTTATTTAAACTATTAAACAAAAAGTGTGGATTAAGTTGCGTGTGCAATGCATCTAATTGCGCTTGTTTTAGTGCTTGTTGCAGCTGTAAGTTTTCAAGTTTGGTTGCAAAATGTAATTTGCGGTGTTCAACAAAACAATACAGCGCACACCACCCCAACACCATAAATATGCAGCTAAAAATGTTCCACGCCAGTTCTAAAACTTTATGCTTAGTTTCGCCATGCAAAATAACACTTTGATATAAACTTTCAGCCAATACCCATTTTGCTGAAAAATAACTAATAGCCAAACTAAGCGAGCACGCCATAACACTGACAATAACACTCGTCAGCGCTATATACTTGGCTAAATGAAACAATTGAAGGTGTTGCCAAGCATATTTCTGGTACAGGAAACGAAAAATAAAACAGCCCAACAGCAGAAACACCATTTTGCTGCCCGAGCTCAGCACTGTGTACAATAGCCAATCTGGAGATGGCAGCATTAACACAGCCACCACCAGCAAATAACAAGCAAGTGCGATAGCGTGGAACAGCCAAAACAATGGCTCTTTTGACCAAAACGACATAATAGAATTTACAACAAGTTACCCAAGCATTAAATTTACTTGGCTGGAGCTGCTTTGACAACTAAACATGATAAGCGGTTTATAGCCGTGATAAACGGCAAGCTACAAACTAATCTTCAGCACATTTAACGCTAACGCTTCATCATCTTCTTCAGCTAAACCACTAATGCCAATTGCGCCAATCACCCCTTGGTTGCTTTCAATGGGTACACCACCCGCGATGCCGGTAAATTTTACATCTGTCCAATAGGCTAAATCTTTACCTGTTTGTTGCGCCCATTTCGCCAGTGACGATGTTTTTTGTCTATCTCGCGCTGAGGTATAAGCTTTGTTTTGTGCAAGCACGCCTGCATGCAAAGCTGTGCCATCCATTCGAGCATATGCAAGCAATTCACCGTGTGCATCAACAATCGCGACTGCGACTTGCTGATTTTTACTGGTGGCGATTTCAATTGTGTTAGTGATTAGCTGTTGGGCTAGTTTTAACGTTATATTCATTTGAGTTTTCTTTTATTAAGGTGACTTGTGAAAAGTGATAGAACAATAATTTAGAGCAAAATCTCTTTTTCATGGATGAAAAAGCGAAGCATACAAGGACGTACTTGCTGCGTTTTTGCGATAATTATGCTCTAGCACTTTGGTGCTAATCCCTGCTATTAAAGCTTAGGTTTGAGTCTAATGTCCTGCACAAATTAAACAATCACCCAAGCTCCACACCTCGAACTATTGTACGAAAACAACTTGGGATACTTTTGTGATATTTACTTATATTGTTTTGCGATAGTTATTTTCGACAATGATTCTGACCTGATAACTAAATTCCTTTGACGGAGAATCAAAATGAAAATAACAGCTCAATCACTCGCAAAAAACGCAGTCATGGCAGCAGCATTGGCAGCAAGTGCTTTTTCAGCTCAAGCGGCTGAGTTAGATATTAAACTATATAACTTAACTCACGGCATTACTTTTACCCCCGTGTTAGTTGCAGCGCATGACAGCCAAACCATGTTGTTTAAAGTAGGTGATACGGCATCTGCCGCATTACAAAAAATGGCTGAAGGTGGTGCAATAGACGATTTATCTAGCCAAGTAACAACTGCAGGTGGTGTTGTAGTTGAAAATCCAGCGCAAGGTATGCTGGGTGCAGGTGCCATGACTACGGCCATGTTAGATACGCAAGACAATATGTATTTGTCCCTCACAGCTATGTTATTGCCAACTAACGATGGTTTTGTTGGTTTAGACAGCTGGAAGATCCCATCTGAAGCTGGCACTTACACAGTTTGGTTAAACGCATATGATGCAGGCTCTGAAGCAAACGATGAAATAATTAACGGTGGTGGTGCTTCTGGCACACCTGGGATTCCAGTTGCACCGAATGGAGATGGTGGTTCAGGCGCATCTGGCGTACGCACTACTGAAGCCAACAACATGGTACACATCCACCCAGGTAATGTTGGTGACACAGACAATGCTGGCGGCATGTCTGATTTAGATAGTCGCGTGCATCGTTGGTTAAATCCGGTAGCAAAATTAGTGGTAACAGTGAAATAAGGAGTTGGCTATGAAAACTCAATTTAAACCTGCTCATAGTTTGATTTGGTTATCACTCATTGCTGGAATGTCTGTATTGAGCGGCTGTAGCATTGATATTAACAGCGATGATGACGACAAAGATGATGAGATGAAGCAAAGTTATCACTACCAGATCACTGTGACTAACTTAACCCAAGCACAGCCGATGTCACCTGTAAGTTTAACCCTACACAATGCATCAACTAAATTATGGATGATGGGTGAATTGGCTAGTAATGCGCTAGAGGTGATGGCTGAAGGCGGTGACAACAGCCAACTTGCTGAATTACCTTCAGTAAAAATGGCCTACTCTGGTGAGGGCATTTTAATGCCAGGTAATAGCCAAAGTTGGATGATAGAAAGCATGTACGAAAATTATATGCATTTATCTATTGCAACTATGCTGGTTAATACCAACGATGCTTTTACTGGCAAAACAGCTATAGATTTGTCTAGCTTAGATGTCGGCATGAGCATGCACTACACCACCATGGCGTACGATGCCGGTACAGAAGCAAATGATGAGATTAATTTGCCAGGTCCTGCAGCCGGTGGCGAAGGTTACAATAGTGCTCGAAATGATGTTGACCGAGTGCATATTCACCCTGGTGTGTTGTCAAATGCAGAGCTAACGGGTTCGTTACTCAGCCCCGAGCACAAATTTGATAACCCTGTCACAAAAATAACCATCACTCGTATGCAATAAAATTGTTGAAAACACGCTCCTTATCTAAACCAGCTTGGGTAGATGATAGGGAGCAATTATGTGTAAACATATTTTATTGGTGGAAGATAATCCAGATATTGCCAACATAGTATCGATAAATTTAGGAATGTTAGACCATAAAATTACCGTGATTAACGACGGCAACCAGGCCTACAAACAACTTAATCAACATTATGATTTGGCTATTTTTGACATTATGTTGCCCGGTACTGATGGTTTGAAACTTTGTAAACGCATGCGTCAATTACATCCAAATATTCCAATTATTATGCTGACGGCTAAATCGTCTGAGCTGGATTTAGTGGTGGGGCTTGAAAGTGGCGCTGATGACTACCTAACTAAACCCTTTTCAGTTTTAGAACTACAAGCACGGGTAAAAGCACATCTGCGTCGTTTACACAGCTTAACTGCTGGCGAGCGAGATGAAAATTTGCAGCCAGTGTTAACCTTTGAGCAGCTAGAAATTGACCCAAACCGCTATCAAATAAAACTCAACGGGGAATTTCAGGATATCAGCCACAAGGAATTTGAACTACTGCATTTTCTTGCACAACAACCTAGCCGAGTGTTTTCACGCGAACATTTGTTGGAGCAAATTTGGGGTTATCAACACGCAAACTCTGCCCATACCGTTAATTCTACGGTTAATCGCTTGCGAGCGAAATTAGAGGTCGACCCAACGAATCCACAATGGCTGCAAACTGTTTGGGGTGTCGGTTACAAGTTTGTCGCACCCAATCAATTAGTCCATTAGGATACCCTTATGTTTAACACTCTGGCAGCCCGTTTAAGTTTAGTATGCACATTATTGTTTTTACTGTTTAGCGCATTGGCATTTAATTGGTATGTGTCGAACAGCCAAACCTTTAGCCACGAAGTTAAACAACAACTCCACCACGAATTAGCCCATCACCTTATTCACGATAGCCATGATTTACAACGTGGCGTTATTAACCAAACGGATTTAAAACAAGTATTCCATACGCAAATGTTGTTGGGGCCTGAGTGGGAGTTTTATGCCATTGACGCAAATGGCCAAATTTTAGCTTATTCTGCCCCCGCTGGAGTAGTTAAGCTAAAACAGATAAAGCTTGCTCCGATAAAAGCATTTTTAGCAGGGCAAAGTTATCCGATTTATGGCAGTGATCCGCGTACCCCTGGCGAACAAAAAATATTTTCAGCTGCGCCAATTTACACACCGCAAGGTGACATAACAGGGTATTTGTATGTTGTTATTGGCGGACAAAAGTTTACTGGCTTAGTGGATATGTTATCTGCCAGCCAAGTTTTGCAAAATGGTTTAATTATTTTACTGCTAAGCCTAATGTTTGCCGCAATAGTTTTGGCATTAATTATTCATATCGTTAGCCGGCCTGTACGCCAAGTGAGCCAACAATTACATAGTTTTGTTGATAGCAACTATAGTCAATTGCCACAACTGCACAAAAGCTGGTTTAGTTCTGATGAAATTGATTTACTCCAGCAAGATATTCAGCTAGCAGCAACACATATTCAACAGCAATTTAGTCAGATAAAATCGACCGAACAGCTGCGAACTGAATTGCTCTCGCACATATCTCATGATTTTAGAACACCACTCACAGCACTCAATGGTTACTTAGAAACTTGGTTAATTGCAGATGAACCACAGAAAAGCCCACAATTAATTGAAAGGGCACATAAAAATACTCAACAACTCAGCCAGCTGGTAGAAGCCCTGTTCGAGCTTGCTCGACTAGAACATGGCGATATTAAAACTCACTTTGAGCGAGTAAACTTGGTTGAACTCACGCTGGATATTGTGCAAAGACTCTCCTTTCAAGCGCAAAAAGCCCAAGTTAGCGTGCAAGTTAAAATGCCCGAACACATTTCACCAATTGTACTAGCCGATATCGCTAAATTAGAACGCATATTTGTCAATTTAATCGACAATGCAATTCGCCATACTCCCCCCCACGGCTGTATCGATATTGTACTTGGAGTAAACGCGCATCAATCGCTGATAAAAATTGTTGACTCTGGCGTGGGCATTCCCCCAACAGAACTCAAGCATATATTCGATGCTAGATACAAAGCCAGCAATAGCAAAAGCCAATCACTCAATGCGGGTTTAGGCTTAGCTATAGTCAACCATTTGCTCAAGTTACACAAAAGCGAAATTAAGGTTAAATCAGCGCCTGAAAAAGGCAGTGAATTTAGTTTTTGTTTGCCTTTGGCTCAGTAATAAGCTCGTCAATAGTAAAGTTATATTGGGTGTAGTTGCTTGGTAACGTTTTGATAAATGGGTTGTCTAAACGAATAATTTTTCTTTCCGACAAGTTAACTTTTTTGATGCTAGCTAAATGATGTTCTCGCCATAAAGCAACAAAACTGCCGTCTTGCCAAGCTCGCTTTAGTCCAAGTTCAACTCGCTCTGCATTTTTACCATTGTCTTTCGAGGTCATAAAAAACCTGGGTAATGGATAAACCAGCAGCAAATGAGGCTCAATCCGTAAATTATTGTAAGCAATAGAAAAGTCGTCAAACTCATGCGTGATTTCGTTTATCCCTCTGAAAAATAAATCAACCCGCTTGCGCTCAACCATAGCGAACATACTGTTGTAATTACTAACCTGAAAAACACTCAGTTTGTTATGGTGGAGAATTTGTGTATCCAACCAGCCTATTCCCTGAATAATTGAGTAATCGGTAAGAGATTTCAGACTATTAACATTGGCGAATGCGTATTGATTCTGTTGGTGAACAAAAGCAATTCTATAACCAACTACCCCCCTATCAATTGGTATTTGAATTGACAGAAATTTACTGAGCATTTCGTCAGTAACAGAGAATTTAAAAAAGAAATTATTAAAATGATTAGCTTCGGCTAACTTAATTATCCGACTTAAATTAATGCCTTTACTCGTCGGCACCATTGCAAATGGGCCGTATTCAGCAACAGTTTTTTCCAGCGCAAGCTCGAGTAAACGCTTGTCATAATTATTGCGCTCGTCCTCCACAGATTCGTTTCCCATATAGGTAAACAAAGTGCCAAACGCAAATGCCGTTGCCTGTGTCCATATAGCGACAAAAAATATGGTCAACCTAAGTAACAAGCTTTTTACCCACAACTAAACGACGAAAGTAGCTATAAGCATAGTCAGCTATTGGCTAAAACACAAAGTGGCTTTAGCTTGATTGAACACGCCGATTTTTTAGTTGAATCAATGTATGAATTTGTGCGACTGAGTGCGCAAGAGCAAAACAAGCACTTAAGTAGCCTTTATCGTTAAGCATCGCTAGTTCAGCAGCTTTCAACATACTTAAACCTTCGTTAGATATGGTATATAAACCATTCACTTGTAATTTTTGTTGGTTGTCTAACACGATGTCTAAGTTCATCGGTTCGATTAAGTCGAGTTGAACTAAATGATGAACAAAGTCTTGTGTGATTGGCTCGTCTTTTAAAATATCACTGATCACCTGATAACTTTGTTTAAACACCTCGGTTTGTTCACCGTTTTCATCAAACAACACCTCTCCTTGCTCAAAACTTAAAGCTGGGCTGTTTTCATCAATACACAACACATATTTAGGTTTACTAGGCTCAGCTTCGTTTGGTTCTTGGCCAATAAAAAATGGCTGGCGGCGCACTTGCATCGGAGTGTAGGCTGCTTGCCATTGATTTTTATCCCAAAATAAATTTTCATTTTGTTCTAAACCAAATAAAACATTAGTGGTGAATTGGCCTGTGTGCTCATTTTTACTTAGTACAATTGGATAATTGGCAGCCAATCGAACATATTCAGAAAACATCGCTGGTGCCATATGCTGCTGAGCGTTATGCAATTCGATTTTATCCACCAACATACGTAATTTTCTGTGCTCAGCTGGATTCAACGCAACTAATTTTGGTGTGTGTACCGAAGTAAACTCTATCATAATCATTCCCAATAAAATTTTGCTATACCTTACAATTTAATCGCCAATCATTGAACATTTAAATTCGGCACAATATCTGCTTAAATCATCTACATTGAGCTAAATTTAACTTAACGACATTTTTTTGGCAGATATCTATGGCTAACAACAATTCAACTTTAAAACAAACATCAGTGGCCGTTTGTGCGTTTGCAACTTTGTTTAGCCTCTTTACAACCGCTAACAGCCAAGCCAATGAATTTGATAACTTAAAAGTTGTGCAAATTTACTCGCAAGAAGAATTAATCGGTTGGATAAATAACAACACTCACCTCACTCGCGTAAAAGAAGATAGATGTCAGTTGGTTGAAGATATTGAAGCTCGTGCACAAATCGTTAAAACCCCTGCATATCAATTTTTATGGGGTGATATGTTAGCTTGGGGTGTATGCGTGGATAAAAACCCCGAGTTAGGTTTGTACTATATGCAACAAGCCGCTCACCAAGGTTTACCCGGTGCACTTGAGCAACTAGGTCGTTATTACGCCAACGGCATACTCGTGCAACAAGATGATAAACGCGCAATCAACTATCTACGTGAAGCCGCCGCGCTTGGCCACATAAAAGCAAGAGTTCAATTTGCCGAATACCTTGATCAAGGCCTTGGTAGCCCACTTGATTTTGAAGACGCCTACCACTGGCTGCACAACACTGTTATCGCCGATAAAAAAATGCACAAACGCGCTGAAAAGGCCCTGGCGTCACTCGCAACAAAAATGCCCGAACGATTGGTTGAAAAAGCAAAAAGGCCTGAGCAAAAGTAATATTAATACCACCATGTAGCCACCAACACACCTAAGCAACGAGCAACATAGGTTGAGCTCTACCAGCGACACATATTGAAATAAGCTCCCATGCCATAACACAAATCATAAATAAAAAAACGCTTAGGATTTTGAAGTACTTGATGTTGTTAACATTTATTAACACGGTAAATGGTATATCAACCTTTATGTGCTAGGCTGGTTGAAAATTATGCATCCAAATTGGTTTGTAATTCGTTTAGGGGATATATACGTGCAAAAAGATAAACATTTACCATGGCTAATTGCAGTAGCTGAAGGAGATCAAAAAGCTTTTGAGTATTTATATAAAGACACCAGTGGTTTACTCAATACAATCTGCCGAAAAATGCTTGGCAACGGAGCACTAGCCGATGAGGCACTGCAAGAAGCCTATGTCCGCATTTGGCACAATGCTAGTGATTACCAAGTGGATAAAGGCGAAGTGCTAAGTTGGATGGTGAGTATCGCTAGGTACCGTTGCTTAGACATGTTGCGCTATCAAAAAGTTAGACAGGAACAAGACTTAAATGAAGAACATAATGCACAAGAGCAGATTGTGGTAGAAGAAAACTCTCAGCTGTCTCACTGTATTGAAGCTCTGGCTCCGGAGCAACGCCAAGCTATTCATTTGGCTTATTTTCGCGGTTTCAGCCATAGCGAAGTAGTATCTTATTTGGGTGATCCAATGGGAACGGTAAAGAGCTGGATCCGTCGAGGTTTATCACAACTTAAGAGGTGCCTTGGAATATGAAGTATGACAATGACGAACTCATGAGTTACCTAGCAGCAGAATACGTACTAGGCACTCTAAACGGCGCCGCTCGTAAACGTTTTGCACGTTTACTCATGACCTCTAGCCACGCTCGCGAGGCCACAACACAGTGGGAACGCCATCTAAATGCATTAGGTACACCATTACCCCACAAGGTACCAAATGAAGAGGTATGGACAAAAATTCAAGCTCGCATTCATGGCGGAAAGATTTCGTTGCTAACTCAAGCTCGTAGCGACGGTAACACACAAGACAACACAAAAAACAACTGGTTCTGGCCAACCATTAGTGCCATCAGTTTAGCCGCGAGTTTGGTACTTGCTATTTTATTAATGCAGCCAATTCAACCAGTCGATCAACGATTTGTTAGTGATCAGTTTGCGCTTGTTAAAGGCAAGCAACAACAATCATTATGGTTGATTGACGTCACCAGTGAACAACTTATTGTGAAAGCAAGTGACAAATTAGTTGCGCGTAGTGACAAAGATTATGAACTATGGATGGTAGTGAAAACACAAGAAGCGCCAATTTCACTTGGTTTATTGCCTAAATCGGGCACGGCTTCGCTGCCCGTTCCTCAAGATTTTGCAAACGGCAATATTGCTTTGCTAGCCGTTAGTTTAGAACCAATAGGTGGCTCGCCTACGGGTTCACCAACAGAAGTTCTTTATACTGCTGAGCTCATTAAAATCTAATTGAGGTCAGACAAGTTATCAGGGGGCTAGGGCCTGTTGATCTTTCGTGGACAAAT
>NZ_ARZY01000003.1 GCF_000568405.1 Catenovulum agarivorans DS-2 | reverse complement strand
TTTTGAAAAACATGCTGCAAATGGGCTTGATAGCAACAACACTAACAGCAACCAGAACCGCACTCCGAGGTCTAGTGCACGGTCGCATGGAAATTCCGCAACACACAACAAATACCCCGAAAACAAATTTCCCATATACTGATATAATGGCGCAGTTCACCTTAACCAATGCGACGTATTCCCATGAGTTTTATCGTAAAAAATCCGCTCGACAAACTACCCGACATTCTAAAAAAAGATCTCGACAGCAACCTATGTGTCTGTAACGAAGTCAACAAAATGGAAATCATCGAAACCATAGCGGATGGCGCAGACACACTAGAAGCTGTCAGACGAAAAACATACGCAACCGATGGTTCAGGCTGCTGCAAACGCGATGTATCAAGGCTTATAGAATGTATCCATGGAATAGATTTAGGCTTGTAACTCACAACAGAATGTGAACCAATGCTCAATTTATTTTAACCTGAAAATATTTTCGGAATAAACCTTCGAGCCCAATCGTTACCTTAGTGAATCTGATGCAAAAACGCATCAATGTTTAAAATGAGTTCACTAGGAGAACGATTATGTTTAACTTAAAAAAATCTGCAATCTTAACTATCTGTGCTTTAACTTCTGCGACTGCAGCTGCGAACACTCACATTGATGCTGATGTGCAGTTTGAGCAATCAACTTCTGCTAGCTACTCAGCAAATATGCCAAACTCAGCTGATGCAGAAAACACAGCACAAGCTGAAGCGACAGCGGAACAATCAACTCAAGCGGATGCAAATGTAAACGCCCAAACAGATACCTCAACAGAACAACAAGTTGATGGTTCAACTGAAACAGATCCTGTCGCAAACTCTGAAACGGAGACTGAAACTTCACCGTCTGAATCAACTGAGACAGCCAGCACGAATAATCAAACTGAGTCGAACTCAAGTGCTGAATCAAACACTCAGTCAAACGCACAAGGTTCAGTAACCGCCAACAATGATACTGAAGCTAGCGAACAAGCGGTGAGTAACTCTCAAGCAGAAATCAATAAACAATTGACCGCGGGGATCAATAAAACGCTTGAATACACCCAAGGTGCAGCGGCCAATATTGCACTAGCCGTCGATGGAAATGTGCAACAAGCATCTGACGTTGCCGGAGCAGTGAGCAACAGCATAGAACAAAGCATTGATACAGTGGTAAACGCTAATGTGGTTGGCAACGTGTCGGAAAGTGTTTCAGGTGCGATTGATTCAACAATTGATGGTGCTGTGTCTGGCACAGTCACTGGCGCAATTGAAAGTAGCCTTGATAGTGCATTAGCTCAATCACTCGATTTTGACCAACAAATTAGCGAGTCAATTTCTAGCTCGGTTGAATCTACCGCACAAGCAACTGCAGAGCAATCTGTTGAACAAAGTGTCGAAAGCGAAATTGCCTCTAATATTGACGAGCAAGTAGGCACAGCGTTAGAGCTCGCAGCTGAAAACAGCTTAGACGCACTAGCTGACCTGTAATATCAATTTTAATCTCCTCGAGTAGTGGCAAGGACGCCACATTTCCATTTATAGCCAAAGTATTTACAAGAGGTCATTGTTATGTACCGAGTCGCAACCACAATATTAGCTTTTTTATCACCTAGTTTAATGGCTGACAATCACATCCAATTTTCCACTGAAGCTGGTTTGCAACATGACAGCCAATTAACCATCGCAGAACTCGATGGCACAGCGTCAAATCAAAGTGATCATGCACTCATGTTAAAAGCGAAATTGAAAGGCCAATTTGACATAACAGAGGTAAGTCAAGTTTCAGCTGGTTTGCAGTGGAGCCGCAAAGACTACCAATCTACACAAAGCTATGATACCGAACTTAAACAATTCAACTTGGCGGGAAAATGGTTATTTGATTCAGTAAGATTAGGTGCTCGTTACGACTTTGCCGACGTTGAGCTTGCCAATACCCCATTATTAGACATGCAAATGCTAACACTAGATATCGGCTCAATGTTTGGCAAAAAAACGTACCTAAGATTATCGAGTACAATCAAAAACAAAGATTTTTCAGAACTGAGTGAGCGTAACGCCAACGCCCTTGCATTTGGCTTAGATGCATTTTATTTTATAAATTTGAATCATCACTTAGCATTAAGTTTGACGCAAGAAAACGAAACGGCAAATAATGAAAGGTTTGATTACAGCCAGCATAAAATGCGTAGCAGTTATACCTATAAGTTTTCCAGCTTTGGTGAAACGGCACAACTACAATTACACTATCAATGGTTAGAAAAAAATTACCATCATTACCCGATCAATAATGTTCAAGGCGAACCAGTCGCGGTACGCAGCGATAATAACCAAGCCGCAGGTATTGAGTGGCAACAACCTTTTGCGGGCTATTTAACCTTCATCAGCAACATTGAATACAGAGATAATCAATCAAACTTAACCAGCGCCGACTATTCAGAAACACTCGCGCAAGTCAGAGTAAAACTCAGTTTTTAGTTGGATATCGGCGGAAGTGCTGCAATACCGAGATAACGTCAAGGTATCGTATGCTCCGCCCACACTTGGGGTAAATCAGCTGCCTCGTTTACCCAAGTTTTCTAACTGGACATTTAACGCATAGCCGCTAATGTAGATTTCAACAAAACAAATTAGCAACGACACCACCAGCGTAACTAAACTTGCCGCGAATAATAGCCCCCCAACCGCAAGATAGTTGGTGATGTTACACAGCATAGACAAAGTACACAGTAGAAACGATACAACCCCCCAAAGTTGCTTGTGGCGAATTAACCGAATGCGTAAACGCAAATGCTTAATTTGCGCGAACATTGAGTCGTCATGCGTTTCTTCATATTGCTGCGACAACGAGCGGGTTAACCCTGCGATGACAATAAACCGGTTAGTATAGGCAAGCAACAGTAAAGAAATAGCTGGGAAAAGTAACAATGGGCTGGTGATATCTATCTGTGACATTTAAAAACCTTTTGAAGCTTCGTTCCCTATTGGCTCCAGTAAAACAATCACTCGCAAATAAAACAAGTCGATTATTATCACTTTTGCTTATAATAAAGATTTGCCCTATAGGCTGTGATATTGGTTACACCAGATATTGTTTGAGTAAGGCATATAAATCTTTTATATCTATCGGTTTACTCAAATGTGCAACAAACCCTTGAGCTAAATAAGCTTTAACATCTTCTAGCATTACATTCGCAGTGAAAGCAACAATAGGTAAGTCAGGGTGCGTTTTATGAATTTGCTGAAAGGCTTCAACCCCATCCATCTCCGGCATATGGATGTCCATTAAAATTAGATCAAACGAACTGTCAGCTACAGACTCAACTGCCAACAAACCATTTTCGACCATTACAAATTCAGCCTGGGTTGGTAGCAACATTCCTTCAATAACAGCTTGGTTGATCATATTGTCTTCCGCTACCAAAATACGTTTACCTGGTAACAGTGGGATATGACTCGCTACAGGCGCTTGTGTGCTATCGGAAAGATCGGCTTGAGGAAGTGGTAAAATAACCTGGATATTTGTGCCTTTGCCTTCTTCACTGTGCACTTTTATGCTGCCGCCCATCATTTTAACCAAATTGACTGTGATAGACATGCCTAAACCAGAGCCACCAAATTTACGTGTTGTTGAAATATCGGCTTGCTCAAAGCGCTCAAACATACGACCTTGCGCCTCTTTACTCATACCTATGCCAGTGTCGGTCACCCTAAACTCAATCGCTTGTTTACCTGTAACACGCGCAGCATTTAGCTGAACAACGACTTCCCCTTCAGTGGTAAATTTAACCGCATTTGATACTAAATTCAGGAGAATCTGTTTGACCCTGACTAAATCACCGACCCAGCCATCCACAAAATTGTCACTGACCTTCACAATAAGGGCAATTCCTTTGCTAACTGCGACTTCTTCTAGGTCATAGTGCACTGAATTAACGACCTCTAACGCGGAAAAAGGCGCCTGCTCCAACGTTAGTTTATTCTCTTCAATTTTAGAATAATCCAAAATATCGTTAATTATAGTCACTAAACTTTTGGCTGAATATGATGCATTCGACAATAAATTCTTAGCACTTTCGTCACTAACGTGCTCATCCAATAACTGCAAACCACCCAATATCGCGTTCATCGGCGTTCTTATCTCATGGCTCATATTGGCTAAAAATTGGCTTTTTGCTTCATTAGCAGCTTCAGCCTTTTGTTTTGCTACTAACAGCTCTTTTTCATTCTCTTTCAATTGCGAAATATCTTGCACAACTGACCAAATATAATCCACACCATCTGTATTTATTTTTACCCCATGCAATAAAACTGGATAACAATGACCATTTTTATGAATATATTCCTTTTCATACGGGCCATATCGACCAGTCTGATTCATTGATTGCAACTGCTGATGTTCTTGTGGTTGGTATTTTTTAGGCGTGAGTTGCCAATAATCCAGAGTATTCAGCTCTTCGATACTATAGCCAGTAAATCGACTAAACTCTGCGTTTACAAATATAAATGCGCCATCACTCAACCTGTTTATAGCAATACCAACATGCACAAGATTGACAAATTGTTCAAATTTATGCTGTTCATGCTCTAATTTTTTTATTACATGTTGCAACTCAGCGGTTTTAGCAGCCACTTCGCTTGCTAAATCTTTGTTGTGTTTAATGAGCTTTTCAGCCATTGAATCCAAAGCGTGTGCCAATTGACCTAACTCGTCATTTGGATAGCTTTGCATGCGCCGAGTAAAATGACCTTGACTACTTTCAACCGCCACTTTTGTTATATCTATCACAGGTCGAGTTATTTTGTGCGCGAGTACCAGTGACACAAAAAATACAATAAGTACAAGAAATACAATTAAAAATAGAATTAAATTAGTCAGTTCATCGTTGTAATTGAGCACCTCCTCTTGGTCCATTTTAACCACAATGCGAATGTCCAATTCTGGCAAATACCGGCTAATCGCAAACACAGCTTTTCCTCGGTAATCTTGCGCCGAGATAACTGGCTCAGGCATGTTGAAGTCGCCTTTATTGTCAAACATGTTTGCAGAGTGTGATGGCTTAAAACTTAGCGGAAATTGAGCAAATCTATGTGGGGTAAAAAACAAAACATTGCCGTTTTTTGCTACAGTCGACATCAATACCTCCCCGGTTTCTCCCAATCCAGTATAGTCTTGCAGGAAATGCTCCAGGCCAGTCGTACTAACCTGCATAGCAACGACACCTAATATCTGCCTATTTAGCTCAAGCGGAGCTGAAAAAATAAAGCTAGGAACAGCCACTTCAACTTCATTAACCAACAAGGTACTTGTCGGTTGCAGTTTGCCTTGAGTAAACAATTTATGCTGAGCAAAAGACTGGCCCTCAAGTTTACCTTGAGCTGTGGTCACTACTTTGCCTGTTAGATCGATAATAAAAATATCTTCAACCGAATGGGATTGATTAACTGCATCAACGATAATTCTATTTATCAGTTGTAAATCTTTGGGTTGGTTATGCTTTTGGTAATTTGCCAAAGAACGTCTCAGTTGCGTACGACTTTTGACTAAGTTCAACTTCTCAAAATTGTTGTCGACAAAACTGACCATTCTTTGCTGTTGCAGGTTGCTAATGGCGAGCAATTGTTCTGATGCTAAGTTTTTCACCAACTTTTGTGAATTGGTGTAATAAACAGATGTAATAAGTGCATGGCTTGCAAAAACGAGCAACAACAATATCAGCAAGATTTTGTATTTAATACTCATCGCAATCCTTTATATTTAGGGGCACATAACTTTAGCACATTCAACCAGACACCACAGTCAAAGCGACATCCACTAAGTTTAGCTTAAAACAAAATAATGTCAGCTTTTACCCAAGCGAATCAAATAGACATTCCCGATATCGCCAAGCATCACTATAGGTAACTTAATTGCAGGGTACAAGTACCCTGCGTAATTCAATTTCGCTTTAGTTTGATTGCTCTAGCTCGGTGACTTCATCCACCAGCAAGTTATCTCGAATATTTTTCTGCACTGTCACTGCGGCAAATAAGCTTAAAACAAAACTCATGGCGAAAAAGCCTTTTTCACTGAGTGCTAACGGTGCATTAAACAAACCTATCGTCATTAACAGCAATACTATACCTACCGAAGCCCAACAAATAATGTTGTACACTTTTGAAACTGGCATGCCTTCGATTTTATCGCGCACTGACTTTTGCACAGACACAAAGGCGAATAATCCGTACAACAAAATAATCAAAAAATAGCCTTTTTCATTTAGCTGTAAATCAGCATTAATTAAGCCAATTGAATAACTGACACTACCCAACAACAAGGCAACGATAGAGGCTAATTTATACGCTGATGTAGGTTTAGTAACTTGAGTGATTGAATTTGTCATAATTGATTTCCTTTAAATTAATTAAACCTCGTTTAGGTGGTTTAAAGGTAATTCAACCAACAAAATAATAAACCAAAATGGCAATAGTCTTGTTTTACACAACCTAAAGTTTATTTTTTTAATACCTTACCTACGTAACTTAGCAAACTGAGGTAACTCCCACGGCCGCATCGCCATTAATAAACCTATATGTTTGCGTTGTGATAAAGGTAATTGCGCATCTTCTTGATTAAGTAGAGCCACTTCTTTGGTCACTTGGTTAAGTTTGCGTTGAATGGTCACAATTGAAGCGTCCGAGTAACTGCCTCGTAGATAAAATCGAAAACAATCTGCACCTTCAAAATTAGTTTGCATAAATTGGGTTAATACTTGCTGTTGCATAAAACGCTCTAAAGGGCCTTTTTTACGCCAACGAAAATCTTGTGCAATTAACAATTTGTATTGGTTGTTTGGCAATAGCTGGATCATTTTTAACTTATCCAACTTAGCCATCAATCGAGTACATTCAAACCTGTCTATTTGATAATGTTCAATGATTTCAGCGTAACTCCAACCATCTCGCACACACACGGCAACCAGCAATAACTTTAAATCATCCACCAATTGTTGCTCTTGCTCTTCGGTTAATTCAGTTAGCTGGTCTTGTTGTTTTTCTGCCAATAAAAACAAGTCAGACAGATTGATGTTCATCACATGACAAACTTGCTCAAGCCTTTCTAAAGTGAATGTTTGCGTAGAGAAAACCCGTTTTACATTGGCTTCGCTCATATCCAAGTGTTTGGCCAATTCTTTATAAGTGATTTTATGCTGTTTTAATAAAGCTTTAAGTGTATTAGTAATGTGCTTAATTTGGCTCATTGTTATTTACAGTCCCTTGTTTAAGCATAAAGGTATTAAATTAATAGACCAAAAGTAGCTCATTTCTACACATTAAGCAAAGGTGTTTACCATTTTGCTACACAAGACTAATTTCTCTTCGTCACCACACATATTGTTGGCAAAACCGAAGAGGAATTTCACAATGTTAAAGTTTAACAAATTTATTCAAACAAGCTTAATTACAACATCTCTATTGTTCGCCGGCCAAGCCGCAGCACTTGGTTCGCAACAAGGCCCGTCACAACATACTAGCCAAGCAAGTAAACACAGTGCACAAGCTGTTGGTCATTCAACTGTCGCTGGCATGCAAGTGGTTAGCGCCGCAGTTGCTGTGCCTGTAGTTGCAGTTGGTGCATCGGTTGTTGTGACCGCCATTACCACAGATGCAGTAGTTAAAGAAATTACCACTGATGTTTCCAAAGCTATGTCGGATGAAATGGGTTTGCATATCAGTGACAAAGTAGTCACCCAACAAGGCAAAGTCGCTAAAAATGAGCTGCCACCCTCACCGAAAAAAGCCATGCAGCAAACAACAACTAATTAATCCCAGAGCTAAACAAATAGTCACAAGCTGCCCTAGTCGTTTATAGCGCAGTTACAAGCACAAAATTAAAGGAAAAAATTATGCAACAGTTTAAAAAATTACTTGCTCAGTTAGCTTTATTCACGACGATAGCCACCACCTTATTAATCAGTGGTTTTAGTTTTGCAGGCAGCACACAAACAGGTGAAGCTCAATTTAGCCCTGAAGAAATCACTGAGTTTGCCAAATCCGTTGAAAAATACGCAGCAGCTAAAAATGCGCGTGCATTTATTATCGCTCGAGTTGGTCAACCAGCAGAAAATTTGCCAAAAGGCATAGAATTTACCCATACAGCTGTGGCGATTTATTCACAAATCACTTTGGAAGATGGCGAAGTTGCCTTTGGGTATGCGATCCACAACCTTTATCAAAACGCAGGTGACGCTGACAGCAGCCAATTAGTGGTTGACTATCCAACCGACTTTTTCTGGCAAGTACATCAACTTAAAGCTGGTATTTTAATTCCAACACCAGAGTTACAACAAAAATTAATCGAGCTGGTTGCACGCAATGATCATGCAAAATTTCACAACCCCAAATACTCGTTAATTGCTAACCCGTTCAATTCGAAATATCAAAACTGTACTGAGTTTACTTTGGATATGATTAACAGTGCGATTTATCAAACAACGGATGTAGCAGAGCTAAAAGCTGCCAGCCTAGCGCATTTTACTCCGCAGCCAGTGCAACATAGCCGCTTTAAATTGTGGTTAGGCCGAGCGTTTGTTGATGGTGTGCATTTAAGCGATCACAAGGGTAAAGCAAAAACCGCTACCTTTAGCCGCATAAAAACTTACTTGGAAGAAAACGCTTTGTTAGCGCATGCAATTAGCTACCAGCTGTAACAAAAGCGCATTAACCAGCGCTATCCAAGATTGACGATAGCGCTGTTATTTGCCCGACCATTATTTATCCTCTGCCAATATAACCATAACCAAAAACCGTATCCTTTCCTGGCTCACCTAAATCAGCCGCTTGGTTGCGCAACCTTAATTTAGCTTCTAAGCCCAAAGTGGGTTTATCATTAATTAAACAGGCTATATGTGCCGCTACAATTGGCGCAGCGAACGAAGTACCACTTTGGCGGATAACCTGTTGTTTATCGGCCAGTACCGGCATATCCACACCCAGTGCGGCAAAATCAACTTGTTGACCACGCACTGCCCAGCGATATATTTTTTGATTTTTTTGCACTGCGGTTACACCAATAACCTCTGGATAAGCAGCTGGATATAACGGGGCTGATGCAGGTCCGGCATTACCAACCGCAGCAACTATCACCACAGGTTTAGCCGCTACTTTTTTAATTGCCCGTTGCAATAACGCATTATCCGGCCCAGTTAGGCTCATATTAATCACCTTCACATTTTGCTCAGTCAACCAATTTAACCCACGGATTAAACTTAACATGGTTGCACCTTGGCTACCGTCGGGCCTTTGATAGAAAGCAGAGGCATTCACCACCTGCGCATTTGGCAACTGGGCAAAAGCATGATCTTTACTCATCCAAATACCCGCCACCCCAGTACCATGTGCCATTGCTGGGGTCAAACCGCCCTCAGTAAAATCTTGTTGGGTTATCTTGTTAGCTGGTAGTTGTGGGTGATTCAGCTCGATTGCTGAATCCAACATGCCTAATTTTAGCGGCTGCTGACACACTGCTTTGTTTGGTACTTGCTGAGTATTGGCTGCCGGTGATCTCCCCTCAGCTTGTAGCTGGTAAATAAAATTACGCTCAAGGGTCAGCTGTTGTATCACATCCACAGGCATATTCAGTAGTTGTGCTAAAAATGCCTGCTGCTCGGCAAGACTTGCATCTTGGTTCAGTTGTTTGCTTGCTGCTGGTGTGGTGCGCAAGCGGATAATTTGCATGTCCAGCGCTGCTAAGTTTTCAATAGAAAATTGCTCTATGGCGGTTAGCTTATTTGCCTGTTGCAGCTGTTGTTGCCATTTCTTTTGCACTTGTTCTGTGTCTAGCTGAATTAACCACTCGTTTGCCACTGCCAATTGCTGCGGCGGGTATACAGCTTCGTCAAAAACCTTTCTACCTTGTGCATCAACAATAGTAAAAGTTTGCTGAAGATTATTGCTAATACCTGCCAATAAAATATTTTCTGATTCAGCGGCGAGTTCAATAGGATCAAGCAAAGGTTGTAGTTTTTCTGGTAACTGAGCAGGCAACTGCTCTGGTAATTCAACCAGTTTGTCCGCACTTTTATCAGCTTGTTGTAAAACCTGCTCAAGCCGCTGCTCAGCTGTTTCAGTTGATTGCTCAACAACATCTGTTACTTGCTCAAGTACATCTGCAGCGGCCCATTGAGTAGTAAAACTCAGCACAAGTAATAACCCTGCATTTAATCGAATAAATTTAACCATTTCACACACTCGTTGATTACAACCCTTCTAATATTAAGCTAACGTTTAAAAGGCATTATTTATTCCCATATAAAGTAAAAATACGACATCAAAAAAACAGTACGAAATAAAATTTAATTTTTTTTGGAATAAATTTTCTGCTGATACGTTATCTAAATAACAGTTTAACAAAAACGAGGCATAAGCCAGTATGCAACAACAGATTATTAGAATTGTGCCACAACTTAGGCGGTTTGCTTTTGCTCTAACAGGCAACCATGCCGACGCCGACGATTTGTTGCAAAACACCATCGAGAAGTTATTGCGCCAAGCCCCTGAAGGTGACGAGCAAGACTTAACTAAATGGGCGTTTAGAGTTTGTAAAAACTTATGGATTGATGAATATCGCTCGCGCAAAGTACGCAGCCAAGCGACAACTCAACCTGAGTTAACCGACAATCAAACAGTGGATGGTGAACATGCCATTCAGAGCGAAATTGCCCTCAATCAAGTAAATCAGGCGATGGATAAATTACCCGATGATCAGCGCAGTTTAATTGCTTTAATTGCGCTTGAAGGTAAATCGTACAAAGAAGCCGCTGCGGCACTAGATTTACCAATGGGCACAGTAATGAGCCGCTTGGCTCGCGCCCGCAGTGCATTAGCAGAATATTTAAAAGTGACTCCACAGGAGACAAACGCATGAAGATCACCGATGAAAAACTTTCAGCCTTTTTAGATGCTCAACTAGCTGAAAATGAAATGGCGGAAATTCGTCAGCAAATAGCCGACGACGAACAAATTGCTATGCGTTTAGCTGAGTTGAGTATGGTGGATGAACAAATTAGAGCGACCTATAGCCAAATTGATGATCAGCCATTGCCACAAGGGTTAAATGACTTATTGGCACAGCCAAGCGCAACAAGCCAAGCTGAGTCAAATGTAGTTGAAATGGCTAGCTGGAAAAAACCAGTTAAGCAGTTGAGTCAGTTTTTATCTGAACATGCTGCACAAGCTGCCAGTGTTGCGTTAGTAGCGGGTGTGATGTTAGGTGTATTTAGTCAAACTCAAACGTCATTACCCACTGCAACTGATAATTGGCAACAACAAGCAGCGGTGTTAGAAAACAGTATATCGGGCAATGCTTTTAGTTTGGATGACGGCAGCACACTAACCCCTGAGTTAACTTTTATTAACTACAGTCAACAAGTTTGCCGCCAATATAAAGTTTCATCTACAGCTGGTGAGATTAGTAAACACATAGCCTGTAAGGGTGGTGATAACTGGCAAAAAGTTGCAAGTTTTTACCCTGAAACAGCGACTAATGAATATCAAACTGCGTCTGGTACTGCATCGTCAAGCAATGTCGGAGCAGAGCAGTTAATGCAGCAAAGCATTGATGCGATGATCAGCAGCGACTTTTTAATGCCGCAGCAGGAGCAATCGCTTAAACAAAAAAAATGGCAAGTGAAGTAAATTGCAGGTGAGAAACTCGCAGATACCAATTTGCCAATAAATGTATAGGAACAATAATTTAGAGCTCGGAGTATACATCCTTAGAGCCATAATCTTCGCAAAAACGCTGCAAGTACGTCCTTGTAAGCTTGGACTTTTCATCCCTGAAAAGTACATTTTGCTCTAGATTATTGCCTCTACGTATGCATCAAGTTTAGGTAATTTTGATTTAAAGAGGTACACATGATGAACAGCTTAAACAGACTAGTATTAACTTTAATCAGTGTTATTTTAATTTCGGCGTGTGCCAGCCAACCGGCATATCGTCCGGCAAAAGATAACGGGTTTGGCTATAAAGAAGTCAAACTAACTCAAGACAAGTATCGCGTGCATTTTAAACACCGCAGCGACGACAGAGCACAGGCGATGAACTTAGCGTTATTGCGTGCTGCTGAGATAACTAAACTAAACGATTATGACTGGTTTGTCGTAACCAACCGCGAAACCATAATCGACAAAGAAAGAGTCAGCCCTCAAAGTGGTGTATCTGTTGGTCGCAACCATAATGTTTACCGCGAATGTGGATTACTTGGCTGTCGAACACGCAGTGAACCAACCACCAGTGTTGGTGTAAACATGAGTTTTGGTGATAGAGATAAAAGTGAAATTGAAAGCATACTCGAAGTTAAACTTGGCAAAGGCGAATTGCCGGATAACGACCAAGCGTATTTAGCCAGCGAGTTATACAATAATTTGATGCCGTTAACTAAAGACGAATAAAATCAGTAACCTACCAAGGTAACCCGCCAAGCGCGGGTTATCTTTTTTGAGAAATAGCCATGATAAGTTGCAGTGACTACGACTATATAGAAATAGTCTGTTTATTTAACTACCCGATCCAACTGACGCTAAAGAACGGTGACTGCATTATAGGCACAGCATTAGATACCGCCCGCAATGACGCCCGCGAAGAATGTATCAAACTGAATGTTGCAGGCAAAGACACGTTAGTGGTCTTGGACTTGATAGCTAAGTTACGGGTAACAGTGGATAATCCACATTTTGTTGAAGTGGCGTTTTAAGCTTGTCGGACACTAGTGCGAGTCTAAGTTAACTCGCATAATGAAAAACCAACTCTAAACTTCACTAGTCGCTTGCGCTTTATGTTGCGATTTTACTTCATACATACGGCTATCAGCGATAGATAAGCATTGAGAAGCAGATTTGCCTTCTTCACTAGTTGCTATGCCATAACTAATACCAGAAGCAGGCCAGCGTTGTTTTACTTGGATATTTATTTCCTGCAAGCGCTTTTCTATATTCCACTTTAAACTGACTAGGTCATTACCTTGGTTTACTTCGCACAACCCAATAAATTCGTCACCACCAGTACGAAACACTTGACCTAAATCAGCTAATTGTTGTTGCATTAAATCGGCGACATAAATTAAAAACTGGTCCCCTTGCGCATGACCTAACTGGTCGTTTAATTGTTTTATGCTGTCACAATCAATAAATACCACTAAATATTTGTTTTGCAGATCTGCCAACTTTTCATTTAATAACAGGCGGTTGCCAACGCCCGTTAATGCGTCAAATCTAGACTGGTGCATTACATGGTTAAACTCTTGCTGTTTTAACCTTAGCCACTCTGACAACGACATAACAATACATACACAATCTATCGATAAAGCCAGCATCACTACAAGCTCTGGTGATGGACCATCAAAGGCGGTAAAGTGTGACAGCATGTAATAAACCAGCGACAAGCTATACACTAGGTTTCCAGTGAAAAAGTACTTTGCTCTAAAGTCTTGCAAACTCAGCATTTTGTAACCAACAAACAAACTGACCCATACCCAAATACTTGCAAGTAGATGCGATAAATAAAACACCCAGGTAAAAGGTAAAAACAGCATCCCCACCCCCAACAGCAATGCTATATTTGCGTAGTACACCAGCAAACGGTTTTTTATTGGTTTTAATCGATTAAAGTTAAACAAGTAGTAAGCAAAGTAACTAGCGCAACCTATCGCGAATGGAAATAAATACATACCTGCATAACTAGTATTCACTGGCGACATTGGGTAAATAATTTGCCCAAGTCCTGCTGCCATTGCCCAACCTAAACCATGTAAACCAACATAACCAAAACAAAAAGCCGCAACCTTATAACGCGTTTTTATAAACAAAATCAGCGCCATTATTGCCAACATCAACATCACGGTTATAGTGACAATAGACAGTGAGTTGACCACAAACGAGCTCGCTATAAATTGGCTTTCAGGCACAACTGCAATATGCGCAGGTGTTGGATAATGCTTAGCCTTTATATATATCCATAAGTTACCTGTACTCGGTTTTTTTAAGGTTAATTTAAATGCTTGCCCATGCATCAAGACTACAGACTGTGGTTGCTGAAACTGCGAGAAGTCGGCTAGCTGTTTAATATTGCCCAATTCGTCTTGCCAATACGCATGGCCTTGGTCTACAAAATTGGCCACCGGCATTACATACCAATTGCCAGCTTGCATGGCTGTAATAGGTAATTTAGCTAGCGCGGCGCCGCTACGGCCTAATAAAGAAGAGATTGCATTTGAAGATTGATTATATTGCTTAATTAACTGGGTAATATCAGGGGTTTTGTTGTCATCAACCAAGTGCCAAAGCGCGTCATCTTGTATCACTCGTTTTTCAGATGTTAGTTCATGCGCATTCACTGAAAAAACAGCAAACCAGCAGCTAACTATGAGTAATATCGATTTTATGAATAAGTTCTTCATGTTTTAAATTCCGTTAGCCAGCTATCAGTATAGCCCAACTACTCCCTAATTTGACCATTCCCCCGCAAACAAAGGAATATATTCAGATAAAACTTGCTGCAAATACCGCCGACACGTTTGAATTCTTGCCGTGTGGCGTAAATCAACATGGTTTAAAATCCATACGCCCCAATTAGATCTTGGTAACAGATTCGGCAAACGTTCAATATCATTGTTTTGCATCACATCTGGCATAAAACACGGCATTCTGGCAAGGCCAAAACCAGCAGCAACCGCAGTATACATAGATTGCAAATCATCTACTTGCATAACCACCTCAGGCTTAAGCAGTTGCGAGGCCCAATGTGGTATGCCTTTATCGCGCTGCCAAACAATTAACGGCGTGCCCTTTTGCACATCCAAATCTTTATGTTTATAAAACCCATGTTGCATGGTTGTGACACGGCTGCCAATTAAATATTCAGGTGGTGTTTCAGTAAAACGTACGGCTAAGTCAGCCTCACGATTTGCCATATTGCGCAGCCCTTTTGATACTTGTAAATTCAGCCGAATTTCCGGGTAATTAAGCGTGAATTGGCGTAAAGGTTTTGCCAATACATGATCAAATAGCTCATGTGGCATAGTTAAATTTATTTCCCCTGCCAACCTTGCATCTTGCCCAAGTAAAACGCGTGATGCCGCTAAATTAGCCAGCTGCATTTGCTCTGCCAATTCAAACACCGAAGCGCCCGCATCAGTCATTTGATAGCCAGTTTGTGTGCGCTCTAATAGCTTAACCCCATGGGCGCTTTCTAAAGCTTGTATTCGCCGAGATACAGTTGAGTGATTAACACCTAACTTTGCCGCGGCTTGCGAAAAACTGCCATATTCCACCACATGTAAAAAATACCTAAAGTCATCCCAACTGTGCATATTTGCAAACCCACTGTGCATTTTCTGTGAATTTATCAACAAACCTGTGCTATGTACACTGCTAATCAAATCACCACAGGAGTTAAACAATGGATTCAGCTCAACCAGCAATTAAGCAAGTATTACAAATATATTTTGATGCTTTGTACCACAGTGATGTCGGTTTATTAAACCAAGTGTTTCACCCACAGGCAAAGTACGTCACAGCAAGCTCAGGCGAATTGATTAATTTAGCCATGCCTGATTATTTTTCGATAGTCGAACAACGTATTTCCCCTGCAAGCAAACAACAAACTCGTACAGACAAAATATTACAGATAGATGTTGTTAGCGACTGTACAGCATTAGCCAAAGTTCAATGCAGCATTGCCCCCAAACACTTTGTCGATTTGCTTAGCTTAATCAAGCTTGATGGACGCTGGCAAATTATCAGCAAAGTATTCCACTACCAAATAGATAAGGAGTCATGATGCCAATTGTTACCATTCAAGTGACAGATGAAGGCGTGAGCAAAGCGCAAAAAGCTGAATTGATTAAACGTTCAACTGAAATGCTCAGCCAAGTATTAGATAAAGATCCACAAACCACCTTTGTTGTAATTGAAGAAGTTAACTTAGACAACTGGGGTGTTGCAGGGTTACCCGCATTAGCTTTTAGAGAAAAATTTAATAAATAGGAGAAAACTATGTATACCTTGTACTCTATGCCCGGTACTTGCTCAACCGCCATTCATACTTTACTTAACCAGTTAGAGCGGCCAGTTAAAATTATACCTTTTGATCAAGTTAATAATTATCATCAAATAGCCCCAACCAAACAGGTGCCCGCACTGCAAGACGGCGATACAATTTTAACCGAGGGCGCAGCAATCGTTTTATATTTATTGGAAAAACACGGCATTAATTTGGATGACTGGGGAGATAAACAGCAATTTTATTATTGGCTAATGTTTTGTTATGCAACTCTACATCCTGCTTACAGTAAGTTATTTGCGAGCATGACTAAAATGCCAGACTCGGACGCAAGAAATGACTTTTATCAAAATATGGCTGAGCGTATTTCCGAGTTATGGCAAATAGTGGATAGACAGCTTGCCAACAATGATTACCTAGTTGGCGATAAACTTTCGGTTATGGATTATCTAATTGCCATATACGCCAACTGGGGCAATGTATTCCCTGAGCTTTCATTTAAATTGGGCGATAATGTAATTCAACACGTCGAGAAAATAGCCCAGTTACCAGAGTTTAAGTTGGCTTACCAACGTGAAGGCGCGATTCACTCGATTCCGCTAAATTCTTAAAAATATGCAAAAACATAAAAAGTCGCTTTGGCGACTTTTTATGTTTAGCTTTGGGACTGACTAATTAAAATTTATACTCCACACCAAAGTTAACCGTTGTGCCCAAACCTTTAACATTATACCCACCATAGGTATATGATTGAGCCCTAGCAGAGAAGTAGTCTTGGTTAAACAGGTTTTCCACTCCCATAAAAACCGACAAATTAGCACTTACCTGATATTGGCTTGATAAATGTGTCACTTGGTAGCTTTCTACAGGGCGCTGATCAACCGTATAGTTACCTTCAGCATTCGCTTCAAAACGGTCCCTATCACCGACATACAAATGGTTTAAGCTGACTGATAAATCATTAGTTGGACGCCAATTTAAACTTACAGTTGCTTTTGGCGGAGCTATTGCTTGGCTGCCTAAGTAGACGTCTGCTTCAGTGTTTTTCCCTTCAACATAACTGTATGTAGCAACCAATTGCAACGAGTCATGCAATTGTGCATCGACCAAGGCTTCATAGCCCCAAATGCGCTGTGGAGCACGTACAGGCATATAAATACCCGTTTTTTCATCATAGCTATTAGTAGTACCTAATTCAGAAGTGCTGCGGTAAGCCGCAACTTCGAATCTTAAATCTGCATTCACATTTGATGTAAAACCCACCTCGTAGTTATCGATAATCGACGCTTCGGTGCGAATATCAGCTATATCTGTCACTGTCGCACTACGCAATAAACGACCGATATCAGAAATGTCAGCGCCTTGCGAGTAGCTAAAAAATGGTTGGAAATAAGGTGTATATTTAAGCTTAACCCCTGCATTATAGGTGGTTGCGTCGTATTCTAACGTATCACCTTTGACAGCAAATTCCTCTGAGCAAGTGGAACCATTTCGGCATAAAACCAAAGTTTTATAATCATCCACGGCTAAATCGATATTGTCTTGACGCACACCTAATTTAACAACGACTGCGTCATCAAATACCCATTTCGATTGCACAAAACTAGCTAGGTTTTGCATGTCCATTTCTGGTACCCAGATTCGCCCGTCAACTAAAGGTTGTGAAGTCACATCTCTTAGCGCATCCACACCATAAATTAAGGTTACATCAGCACCTGCCAGCTCAAACATTGAGTTGAAAGTAGCACGAGCTCCGGTTTTGTTGGATTTAATAACAGATTGGCCACCATCATAACCTTCAGAAGGGTTTGCCAGCGAGGTTGAAAAGAAAAAGACGTTCTCAATGTTCTGTTTGTAAAAGTCGACGGTCAATTGGGTATTGTGAAAAATATTGTTGTCGGTGTATTTTATTGTGAAGTTAGTATTGCCTTCAGGACCTTGAGGTTTGCCACGTTTTTGCTGTTCTTTAGGAACATGTATTGCGTAAGTTTTTTCACCTTTATTAATATCGCCAACAACATCACCTAAATCGGTTTTTTGTTGCGAGCTATAAAAGTTGTAACTCATTTGCAGCGATTTATCTTGGTCAAATTGGTATGCCAATCGAGAGAAATAGTTTTGGGTAACAGAGTCAGACATACCGTATTGAAGACCTAAAATATCGCCTTCGGCGTCACGTTGAACCCCATTTTCTTCATAACTAGCTGTAACCAAATAACTGAATTTATCTAAAGTGCCATGCAACGCACCTTCAATCCGGCCTCCGGCACTTTCTTCCAACTTAACCGCACTAAAGCGGCTTGATAAGCTGACCTGACCTGCAACTTGCTCTTTACTGGCTTTTTTAGTGATGTAGTTAATAATACCGCCAGCGGCACCGTTGCCAAAGATTGAGGTTGCACCTTTGATAATTTCAATGCGTTCAATTGCACTTGGATCAAGCGTTTTAACACCTAATGAACCATTGCGCAAAGGCGTTGACTGAGGGACACCATCAATCATAACCAAGGGTTTTCTTCCTCGTAAAGTTTGCCCAGTGTTACTTGAACTTCCTGTATCAGGTGCCATACCAGGTACGTACATTGACAGCAAACTTTGCAATTCTGGTGATACTTTTAAATGCTGTTGGATTTTCTCTGAGCTAATCACAGTAATTGAAGCAGGTACTTCGTCAATACTTTCAATAACACGACTTCCGGTCACTATGATATTTTCCATATTAGCCAGTTCGTCATTGGCTATAGCTTGACTAGGTAAACTAACGGCTGCGGCAACAGCCAAACTAACAAGTGAAAGTGGTGTATGTTTCATAAATGCGCTCCTGTAAAAAGTGCGCGCATTGTAAGATAAACCACAAGTAAACACAAATGATAACCATTACCATTACTAAAAACATTTTCGTTTGATAAATAAATAACCACCAGTAAACACAAACAATAGAGGCGACAGCCCCAAAATAAACCAGAAAAACTGTAACAATGGTCCAGCAAAATTACCTATGTGAAACGGATAGCGGAAATTCCAAATTTGAGTAGTGACGTTGGCAATACTAGCATTCTGAGTTTGCAACACTTCACCGGTTAACTGGTTAAACCAAATATAACTATATGGATGGAATTCACCTGGATTCTTCACCCTAAGCATCACAACTTGCTCATCCGGTTTGGCAAAGTAGATGCGTTGTAACTGTGCATCCGGCATAGATTGCATTGCCTGCGATATGGCCTTTTGCCAACTTAACTGTCGATTTGATTCAGCTGTCGTCACTTGTGGGCTAGCAGCACGTGCTTCTATTGGCCCGCGCGTGATAAACTCAATAACAGCGCTAGTTTGTTTAGACCAATTAAAAGTTAATCCACTAAAAGCGATTAACACTAACGGGATAGTTAAATACACCCCAATAACTGAATGTAATTGGTAATAGAATATGCGCTTGTTTTTATGCGGTTTAATACGCAGGCGCTTTAACCGCTTAGCTGGTTTAGCCCACAAATAAAGGCCAACTAAACACAAGATGATAAATAGCAATACAGCGGTAGAAACCAAATTGCGCAATGGATAATCATCTGCTTGTTGCCACAATAACCATCGGTGCAAATACAAAGTAAAACCATACAGAGTATCTGTGTAGTCATAAATCACCAACACCTGCGCAGTGTATGGATTAACATTGAAATACTTTCCGTCTAAGAACCGGCCCTGCCAAGCTTTATCGCGCTGCGACTCTATACTCAAATAACTGACAGGCTGAGAATATGCTTTCTCAGCATTTTCCAATAATTGGTCATAATCAATTAATTGACTCTTGTTAGGTGGCTCGACTAGCCAATAATGCGGACTCCACCATGCTTGAATATCTTTGGCATAAACCAATAATGCACCTGTAACAGAGAGCACAATTAAAAAAACACATACACAACAGGCAAGAGCTAAATGAATTTGTCTAAAGAAATTTTTATGTAACACAACACCAGCCAACTTGGGAAAAGTTGGCTTTATAACAAATGATAATTATTATCACTAGCTTTTTTTTAATTAGCTATTCTCTGCTGGCTCACAATTTACCATCCAAGACACGCCAAATTTATCAGTTAACGAGCCAAATAAAGGAGACCAAAAAGTTGGCGTTAATGGCATTTGCACTTCACCATCTACCGATAAACCATCAAACATTTTGTGTGCGTCTTCTTTGTTCATACAATTAATCGACAATGACACCCCACCAAATTGGTTTTGTATATCCACCGCATCAGACATCATAACAACCGAATCCCCTACTTTCAGGCTGGCGTGCATTATTTTATCGTCAAATCCGTCAGGTAGCATGGCTTCCGGCATAGGCTCAGGGCTTTCACTAAAACGCATCAACATTTGCAGCTCTGCCCCGAGCGCTTCGACATAGAACTTGATCGCCTCTTCGCAACGACCTGCAAAAAATAAATAAGGTTGAACTTGCACATTTGCCATAACTTTCCCCATGGTTGACCACTCCAATTGCTGAGCGACTTGAAAGTAAATGTAGTTCATGGTCAGGTTTGTTGCGAATGCAAAACACATATTTAGCTGGTTTTTTCTGAGTTTCTATTTAAAGTATGCAGAAAATTTTACAGCAAAATAGCCAATAGATAGGCAAGCGCCCAAGGCTAAAACCACTTAACTAAACACTTAATATTTATGATTTCAGTTATTCCAACCGACATAACAAACGCTGACCATCAACAAGCATTACTAGCAGCTTTAAACAACTATGCACTTGACCCTATGGGTGGTGCTGCACCTTTATCTGACTATGTGCAACAAAATTTAGTCAATAAACTTAAGCAACGCAGTGACTATTATGGCTGGCTAGCATTTGATGGTGACAAAGTTATTGGTTTGCTCAATGCATTTGAAGGCTTTTCAACTTTTTATGCTAAACCTTTACTTAACATTCACGACATTGCCATTGATAAAGATTACCGTGGGCAAGGTTTAAGCAAACAGTTGCTTAATGCCGCAGAGCAGCACTGTCGAACGCATGATTATTGCAAACTAACCTTGGAGGTGCTGCGCGAAAATAGCATCGCAAAGGACTTATACGAAGGATTTGGATTCGCCCCTTACCAACTTAGCATTGAAGGTGGACCAGCAGAATTCTGGCAAAAAATGCTTTAGTTTAGTCGTTCGCAAGTTAACCGCGCTAAAACTGGGTATATTGCAAATTCTTGAGTATAATACGACAAAATTTATTGTGAGTTTACCCATGTTTGATTTGCCACAAGAAGACGAAACCAGCCAGATTTTGGCTGAAATGGCAGCTGAAGGCATCGACCTTAGCCAGCCAATGCAAATTGACTTTTTTGCTGCGTTTGAATTTAAAGAACAAGCGGAAAAGGCTTTACCGCAAGTGCAAAAATTGCAAGTTAATCAACTAAGTTTTACTAAAGTTAAGGTTCAAAAACCTGAAGTTGGAGGTGGTGTTGAGCTAGTTGCCTCAGTCAACCTAATTCCAAACGCCGAGACACTGGATAAATGGGATCAAGCTTTTACTGATTGCGTAGAAAAACTCAAAGGTTATTCAGACGGCTGGGGCATAGCACTATAAGGTTTTATTATGTTACATATCGCTTTATTTGAACCACAAATCGCCCCTAATACCGGCAACATCATTCGCCTAGCCGCGAATAATGGCTTTAAATTACATTTAATTGAACCGCTTGGTTTTTCGTTAGATGAAAAACAAGTACGTCGCGCTGGGTTGGATTATCACGACATTGCAAATTTAACCATTCACAAAAACTACGCTGATTTTGTTAAAGCAGTGGCAGGTAACCGCATTATCGCCTGTACTACACGTGGTACTCGCAGCCATACAGATATTCAGTATCAGGCTGGTGATGTATTGCTATTTGGAGCAGAAACTCACGGTTTATCTGAAGATGTTCACCAACAAATAACGGCAGAGCATAAAATACGTATTCCTATGGTAAAAACCGACAATAACAGAAGCTTAAACTTGTCGAATTCAGTGGCGATTATTAGCTACGAAGCATGGCGACAACTTGATTTTCTAGGTGGAGAGTAGTTTTTATATCACCCCTGCAAAAAATGCCGAATCTGTGTAATAACTTCAGCGCGAATATCATCAGACTCCATCAAAATCTCATGCCGTGCATTTTTGACCAGCCGCTTAATTACATTTTTATCAAACTCACTAGCGTATTCATGCCACTTATCTTGCGCTGGCAAACTCACCACCACATCTTTTTCAGCTTGCAACAACAACACATCACAATTTAAGAATCGGCTCTGTGACGGCAAACGATTGATCAGACGCAGCGCCTCTTTTAACCAAGTCGTCGTCACGCCTCCCAATTTGCATTGGGCTTGAATATCTTGACCAAAATCAAAGCGGACTTTACTGCCAGTTAATACATTGTCAGAAAAGTCAGGCCGATTATATGGTTGCTGACCAAAAAAATACCCCGGTTCACTTTTAAATATTCGGTTGATGCGATCAACAAAACAGGCGATATAAAAGGCCGTTTTCTGCGGCAATAATCCAGCGTTAATACCTAACATAGGCGCACATAAAACTAACTTATCAATATTCGGCTGGTACAAATGCAACCAATTTAACGCAATCGCTCCCCCCATTGAGTGAGCAACTACACTTGTTGGCAAATCATTATCGATAAACCTGGTATACGCCAATGCTTGCTCTAAATCTTCAGCATAGTGGTTAAAATGAGCAACATGACCCTTTTGGGTACTTTTGAGCATTCGCTGAGAATGGCCCTGCCCACGATGATCAATTACAAAAACATTGGCTTGGGTATTGAACAGATCAAATATAACTTCTTGATACTTTGGGTAGGTTTCAACCCGCCCAGGCAATAAAATAATATTACGCTTTGCCTGCGGATGGCGGAAAGTAGCACACGACTGAGTTAAACCATCAAGCGTTGTTAATTCAATCGCTTGATGATAACACTGCCAAAATGGTGTGATTTCTTGGGCAATAAACCCTTGCCAGTTTGCTTCTCGCTCAGACAGGCGGATCGACATAGTTAGCTTCCGAAAAACTTTGCTTAAATGCGTTTATAAAAGGCTAACTTATCATAACAGAATGTCAATTAAGGATTTTTTACGCCGTATTAAACGGCGCAGTACCCTCAACAACTTTATATATTAAGCTCTTTCATTTTACGGGTAATGGTATTGCGCCCCCAACCGAGTCTGCGAGCCGCTTCTTGTTTGTGCCCCATGGTATGGTGCAATGCGCGTTTAAGCATGATGGTTTCAAAGGTTGCTAGAGCATCATCTAAAATATCGTTTTTCCCAGATGCCAGTTGCTCATCGACCCAACGCGTTAACAAGGTTTGCCAGTCACCTGACACCTCAGAAGTTGCCTCTAGTGTTGGTGCTGGTGCGTCGAGCAGCTCAGGAGGTAAATCAGTAATTAACACCTCTTGGCCACTGGCCATTACAGTCAACCAACGACAAGTATTTTCTAATTGTCGTACGTTTCCTGGCCAATCTAATTGACTAATATAATCGGCAGCTTCTTGCGACAAACGTTTTTCTTCAACGCTCATTTCTTTGGCCGCTTGTTGTAAAAATTGCGCAGCAAGACGAGGAATATCCTCTTTGCGCTCACGCAGTGGCGGCAAATGAATACGGATAACGTTTAAGCGATGGAATAAATCTTCACGGAATTTACCTTCCGCCACCAACTTTTCCAAATTTTGATGGGTTGCGGCAATAATACGTACATCAGCGTTTAAAGGCTGTCGTCCACCCACTCGATAAAACTGGCCGTCAGCCAACACACGTAACAAACGCGTTTGAACCTGCAATGGCATATCGCCGATTTCATCTAAAAATAATGTCCCACCATTCGCTTGTTCAAAGCGCCCTTCTCTCACCGCATTTGCACCAGTAAACGCACCTTTTTCATGGCCAAATAGTTCAGATTCTATTAAGTCATTTGGAATTGCTGCCATGTTTAATGCGATAAATGTTTTGTCGCGACGAGGGCTGTGTTTATGTAGTGCCCGCGCAACTAACTCTTTACCTGTACCTGATTGACCATTAATCAAAACACTGATGCTCGAGCGCGACAAACGACCTATCGCCCGAAAGACTTCCTGCATAGCAGGCGCTTCACCAATGATATCTGTAGAGATTTGTTCTTCTTTTGGTCGACTACGTTTTTTACGGCTATTCTCTTTTACATGCGTCAACGCACGCTGAGTTAAACTGACCGCATCATCAATATCAAAAGGTTTTGGTAAATATTCAAATGCACCGCTTTGATACGCATTTACCGCTGAATCAAGGTCAGAGTGGGCGGTCATAATAATAACCGGTATTTCAGCATCTTGTTGGTGGATTTGCTCCAGCAGCTCCATACCGTCCATTTCAGGCATTCTGATATCAGAAATCACCACATCTGGACTCTCGTTTTTCAGCGCGTCTAACAAATCAAGTGGCGATTCAAACGAAGTATTGCTGATATCAGCTGCGTCTAGGGCTTTTTGCATCACCCATCGAATTGAGCTGTCATCATCTACAATCCAGACTTTAGTCGCATTCATAACCTTTTTATTCCTATAACTCTATCGGTAAATAAACGGTAAATTCGGTGTGGCCAGGCCAACTTTCACAATGAATCCGTCCTCTGTGTTGATTAATTAAAGTTTGAGCTATGGATAAACCCAAACCTGTACCATCCGATTTGGTTGTGATCATTGGATAAAATAACGTGTCGCGAATATGCTCTGGGATCCCTGGGCCGTTATCAATAATTTTAATAATGGCAGCAAGCTTGTGGCGCTGACCATGTATGGTCTCTTTACTCGCGATTCGGGTTTGGAAGGTTATTTTACCTTGCCCTTGGCTGTGTAATGCTTGATAGGCATTACGCACAATATTTAACAGTGCTTGATGAATTTGTTCTTCATCAACAACAAATTCAGGGATACTAGGATCGTAATCTCGATAAAATTTGACCACATCAGTGTCAGATTCAAGTTCTATCAACTGACGAATTTGCTCTAGTATTTTATGTATATTGGTTTGGCTACGCTTAGGCAACCTGTTAGGACCTAACAGTCGATCTACTAAATTTCTTAGCCGGTCAGATTGGTCCATTATAATTTGAGTGCACTCTTTCAGTTCATTGTCACTCAGCATCTTGTCCAATAATTGTGCAGCACCACGAATACCACCAAGCGGGTTTTTAATTTCGTGGGCAAGACCACGAATTAAATCACGCGAAGCTAACATTTGCGATTGCACAAAACTCTCTTGGCTGACACGCTTAATCTGATCGATTGGGTGAACTTCTATCAACAAATGAGTTTCTTTATGTGATTTTACCGGCGTGAACGACATTTCAGCCATCGCATGATTTTCATCTATAGTGACAAGTGATACTTCCGTATCGGTAAAACCTTGATTGGTTGGAATGGCCTGTTGGACACGCTCTAAATCGAATGAGCTATAACGAAATAACTGCTCAAAAGATAATTCTTTGAGCCTGCGTGCGCTCAGCTTAAAAAAGCTTTCCGCAGCTGGGTTTGCATAGAGTATCTTTAACTCTGCATCAGTTACTAAAATGCTGCTATTAATATTGTTAAGGATTAGCTCGCTAAACACTTTTGCCTCGTTGCATACAGCCCAACGCACCATTCTGAATCAGTGCACCAAAATGTAACACCTAGACAACTAAATACCAATTAGAATCTTGACTAATTCGGCTTTATAACAGATGCCCGGTGCATATAAAAAGTTCTGGGCTTAGACGATGCAATAACCTTGCCGTTTGCATCAAGCAATTCAACTTTTAATTTATGCTCGCCGCGAAAGACATTTTTTAACATAAACACCGAACGATTTTGTGGCTGGATGACAGCTTCACCATCGAGCAATACTCTAACTTGATGCTCCGCTTGATAAGTGGGAGAGACTTGTACCGCAACATACACTGAACCTGTGTTATCTCGAATTGTTGCTTGGTCTATCGGTTGAACCAATCTAACTTGATATTGTGGAGATTGCGCTTGCTGTTTGCTCGAACCCGAATATGTTTGTGGAGTTGAGCTCGGTATCGACTCAATTTTACTTTTAGGTGATATTTCTTCAGCGTCTGGGTGGGGGGTATCCGAAAAGACTAACACGCCTTCGGCATTGCGATGTACATACACTTTTGCCGCAACCGCTTCCAACGCAAAAAGCAAAGTTAAACAAGTTATGCAAATACGGCTATACAAACCAACTGATTTAACCACTGTGTAATGATTCCCTTTACTAACATCTAGCCCGTTACTCTACTCTGACTAAATTTATTTATCCATAAAAAAAGTCCGCTTTTGCGGACTTTTTTAACATTTAAAAAACAATTGTTTTAAAAATTATACACTGTAGTACAACTCAAACTCAACCGGATGAGGAGTATTACGGATTTGGTTAACTTCTTCAGTTTTCAACTCGATGTAAGCGTCGATCATCTCATCGCTCATTACGCCACCAGCTGTTAAGAATGCACGGTCAGCATCTAATGCTTGTAATGCTTCTTCTAAAGATGAAGCAACTTTTGGAATTACTGCTTCTTCTTCAGGTGGTAAGTTGTACAAGTCTTTATCCATAGACGCACCTGGATCGATCTTGTTGATGATACCGTCAAGACCAGCCATTAACATAGCTGTGAAACCTAAGTATGGATTTTGTGTTGGATCAGGGAAACGACACTCAATACGGCGTGCACGATCAGAAGTTACGTATGGGATACGGATAGACGCTGAACGGTTACGAGCAGAGTAAGCTAACATAACTGGTGCTTCGAAATGAGGAACTAAGCGCTTGTAAGAGTTAGTTGACGCATTTGTGAAAGCATTGATTGCTTTAGCATGCTTGATGATACCACCAATGTACCATAAAGCTTCTTGAGATAAACCAGCGTATTTGTCACCAGCGAATACATTTTTGCCATCTTTAGAGATAGATTGGTGAACGTGCATACCAGAACCATTGTCACCAACAACAGGCTTAGGCATGAAAGTAGCTGTTTTACCGTAAGCGTGAGCAACGTTATGGATAACGTATTTCTTAACTTGAACTTCGTCAGCTTTTTCAACTAAAGAGTTGAATTTAGTTGCGATTTCGTTTTGACCAGCAGTTGCAACTTCATGGTGATGCGCTTCAACAGTTTGACCCATTTCTTCAAGGATTAAACACATTGCTGCACGGATGTCAGAAGCTGAATCGACAGGAGGAACTGGGAAGTAACCACCTTTAACACCAGGACGGTGACCAGTGTTACCACCTTCGTAATCTTTGTTTGAGTTCCATGCTGCTTCTTCTGCGTCTACGCTGTAGAAACCGCCACCCATTGATTGACCGTATTTAACGTCATCAAATAAGAAAAACTCTGGCTCTGGACCGAAGTAAGCGTCGTCACCAATACCAGTAGATTTTAAGTATTCCATTGCACGCTTAGCGATAGAGCGAGGATCGCGATCGTAACCTTGCATAGTAGCAGGTTCGATAATGTCACAACGAACGTTTAATTGAGCTTCTTCTGCAAATGGGTCTAAAATAGCAGTTGATGCGTCAGGCATTAAAATCATGTCAGATTCGTTGATGCCTTTCCAACCAGCGATTGAAGAACCGTCGAACATTTTACCTTCAACGAAGAAATCAGCAGTAACCTGGTGAGCAGGAATAGTAACGTGCTGTTCTTTACCTTTAGTATCAGTGAAACGTAAGTCAACAAACTTGATTTCACCTTCTTTTAACATATCTAGAATTTCTGCAGACATTGCAATCCTCCGGAAAATTATAATTTTAACAGCGCACAAAAACGCGTTGCCAGTAACTAGCAATAATTGTACCAAACTAACATATACACAACTTTACTAGCTTTCAGGCTTGGTATTAATGCGTGACCAAACCAGCGCGCACCAACAAGGTGCATAAAAAGCACCAAAAAAGCGCAACCCCTTTTATGTGCCTAAAGTGCGCTAACTTCGCTGCCTTAAAATACAGTATTGTGTCAGTTAAGAGAATAGCTTGACCAAAATATTCATTAGGTTTTAGCAGATTATTTTCATTTGCTAATATGTTTAACAAAATCGCTGAGATAATTGGCAAAAGAACTCATGGTCAATTAAGCTTTACCATCAAGTCGTTTAAATTAATCCAACTATGGCCAACAAAATTTATACCGCGCGGCAACCTATTTTCAATCGCAAACAAAATGTGGTTGCGTACGAACTATTGTTCCGCGATGGCCCAGACAACATATTCCCGCAAAATGTCGATGCAACCCAAGCGACTTCACGTTTGCTAGTTAGAACCCATTTTTCGCAAGGGATTGAACGGATAACCAATAACAAACCTGCCCTGATCAATTTCTCAGAAACCTGTTTATTGAAAGAGCTGCCGCTGTTATTGCCAAAAAACAAAATTGTGATTGAGGTGCTAGAGTGTGTAGAGCCGACAGGGCAAATTCTTGCGATGTTTAAAAAGCTCTATCACGCAGGTTATCATATCGCACTTGACGATTTTATTTATGATGCCCAATGGCAGCCATTTTTTAAGTATGTCAAATTGGTAAAATTTGATTTGCAACACACTGGCATTCAAGCAGCACAAACACACATGGATGAAATTCGCCGACACAGGAAGGACTGTCGTTTCTTAGCTGAAAAGGTCGAAGACCATCAAATGTTTGAGCAAGCAGAAGCCGCTGGCTTTAATTTCTTTCAAGGCTACTTTTTTTGCAAACCAGAAATGTACGCATCTAGCGAAATTGAAAGCAACAAGCGCATTTTGATTGCGCTATACAAAGAACTGATGCGTGAAGAATTAAACTTTAATAAGATAACTCAATACTTTGAGCAAGACTTAAATTTGTCTTTTAAGTTACTGCGTTTTATCAATTCAGGGTTGCTTCCAATCACTCAGAAAATGCAATCAATCCGCAAGGCGATTGTGTACTTAGGTGAAAATGAAATGCGCCGCTTAATCGCATTGTTAACCACAAGCGTGCTTTCTTACGACAAACCTCGTGAACTAATTCAAGTCGCGACGATTCGAGCACGTTTTTGCGAATTAATGATGCACAAAAATACCCCTTCATTACGAGAACATGCATTTCTCGCAGGGTTGTTTTCATTATTAGATGCCATTTTAGACCAACCGCTAGAGCAAATTTTGCACACCCTGCCTTTGTCTGAAGAAATTATTGAAGCGCTGACGACCCAACATCAAACACCGATCAAAATCGCTCTTTCAACCATTCAGTTATTCGAACAAGGTAGTTGGCATCTAACGACGATGGAAGCAATGAAGCTTAAGTTCAGTTACGAGGACATCTGTGGCTTTTATCAACAAGCTGTGGACTGGGCACACAACTTTGAATCTTGTTAACAAATATTCTATATAGGTAATTGATTAAAATTCGCGTATAATACGCGCAAATTTTCGAGAGGTTGCTCAACATAGGGCGTTAACCTCAGTTAAACCCTGTAAATATAGAAGTTAACCTGATGAACTTGAATAACTTACGCAACATCGCGATTATCGCGCACGTTGACCATGGTAAAACTACCCTAGTTGATAAACTACTCCAACAATCTGGCACGCTAGAAAGTCGCGGTGAAGCTGAAGAACGTATAATGGATAGCAACGCGTTAGAAAAAGAACGTGGTATTACTATCTTAGCGAAAAACACCGCTATCGATTACAAAGAATTCCGTATTAACATTCTAGACACCCCAGGACACGCCGACTTTGGTGGTGAAGTAGAACGTGTACTTTCAATGGCTGACTCTGTGTTGTTATTAGTTGACGCACAAGAAGGTCCAATGCCACAAACGCGTTTCGTAACACAAAAAGCGTTCGCACATGGTTTACGTCCAATTGTTGTTATCAACAAAATTGACAAACCTGCAGCACGTCCTGATTGGGTTATCGACCAAGTTTTCGACTTATTCGTTAATTTAGGTGCAACTGACGAGCAATTAGATTTCCCTATTATCTATGCATCTGCAATTAACGGCTGGGCCAGTGCAGATGAAGGCGAACAAAAAGACGACATGAATGATTTGTTCGACGCAATTTTAGAACACGTTGAACCACCACAAGCCGATCCTGAAGGCACATTACAGATGCAAATCTCACAGTTAGATTATTCTAACTATGTAGGTGTAATTGGTATTGGTCGTATCACTCGTGGTACTGCGAGAGTAAACCAACAAGTGACAGTAATTGGTGCTGACGGCAAAACTCGTAACGGTAAAATTGGCCAAGTATTAGGTTACCTAGGCTTAGATAAATACGAAAAAGACGAAGCAAGTGCTGGTGATATTATCGCAATCACAGGTTTGGGCGAATTAAAAATCTCCGACACCATCTGTGATCCAAATGCAGTTGAAGCTTTACCAGCATTGGTTGTTGATGAACCAACTGTAACTATGACTTTCCAAGTCAACAACTCACCATTTGCGGGCAAAGAAGGTAAATTTGTTACTTCTCGTCAAATTTTAGAGCGTTTACAAAGCGAACTTGTTCATAACGTAGCATTACGTGTTGAAGAAACCGAAGATCCAGATAAATTCCGTGTTTCTGGCCGCGGTGAATTACATTTAGGCGTATTAATCGAGAACATGCGTCGTGAAGGTTACGAGTTAGCTGTATCTCGTCCCGAAGTGATCTTACGTGAAGTTGATGGTCAATTAGAAGAACCATTCGAAACTTTAACTGTAGATATCGAAGAAGAGCACCAAGGTACTATCATGGAGAAACTTGGCTTACGTAAAGCTGAGATGACTGACATGGTGCCAGATGGCAAAGGCCGTATTCGTATCGACTTTATCGTACCGAGCCGTGGTTTAATTGGTTTCAAAAACGAATTTATGACGTTAACTTCTGGTACTGGTTTGATGTACCACTCGTTTGACCACTACGCTGCACACAAAGGCGGCGAAATCGGTCAACGTTTAAATGGTGTACTTATTTCAAACGGTATGGGTAAAGCTGTTGCATACGCATTGTTTACGCTACAAGAACGTGGTCGTTTATTTGTTGAGCACGGTGTTGAAGTTTACGAAGGTATGGTGATTGGTATTCATAGCCGTGACAACGACTTAACAGTTAACCCATTAAAAGGTAAGCAGTTAACCAACGTACGTGCCGCGGGTACTGATGAAGCGTTAACTTTAACACCACCAATTAAGTACACACTTGAGCAAGCGTTAGAATTTATTGATGACGACGAGTTAGTTGAAGTAACACCTAAGAGCATTCGTGTTCGTAAGAAGTTCTTAACTGAAAACGAGCGTCGTCGTGCTGCGCGTGAGAAGAAAGACTAGTCTTTAATTTTACATTAAAGGTTTAAAAAAGGTTGCCGCTGGCAACCTTTTTTGTTTGTCCTTTTTATGCTGATTTGTTGCTTTTACGATACTGCCCAGGTGCTAAACCAACAGACTTTTTAAAGCGTTTAGCAAAGTTAAACACGTCAGCATAACCGACCTGCTCAGCAATTTGTTCTGAGCTCCAGTTGGTATTAGCCAACAAATATTTGGCCTTTTGCATACGCATTTCTATCAATTGTTGCAGTGGTGAACGAGCAAATTGTTTCTGAAATAATCGATGCAAATGAGGTGCTGAGTAATTTGCAAGTTGAGCCATGTCGTCAACAGTCCAAGGGTAATGGAGTTTAGCTTCCAACTGGTCAATCACTTGGGTAAGTCGCTGTTCATCGGCATTGCTAGTATGTTCCACCTTAAGCGATTGTTTAATATAACCATCTAGCTGCTTAACCAACGGCCGACGCAACTCAACTGATTTTTCATAATAGAGCAAACTGAGTAAATGATAGAGTTGATGTGTTTGCCGGCAGTCAACGACTAAAGGTTGATTAGCTAAATATCGACGCCAGACTGAGTTGTCGTCTAATTCAAACCATACTTTGCGCCACATTTTACTTTTAAGTTGCATTAAAAACGGCTGCCCCGCCGGAAAATAGATTAATTGCCCGTGAGCAACTTTGCATATACCACTTTCAGTGGTCACTTCAATTTCGCCTGCCACACTGAACAATAAAGCATGATGCATTGGGTTCTTTCGCCCGACTTTATAATGCTCTTGCAAAGTAGAAACCCCTGAAACACCGATATGTAAATCAGCCAACTCAGGTACACTCTGCTGATCAATAAACCGTTCATCACATTGTGGGCTAATTTCGAGAATTTCTTCAATATCACAACCGATCACAACACTGCCTCATTTTTAAACAATGATAGTTTTGGATAAAAACAAGATAGATTATTGCATATCAAAAATCTAGTGATTCAGCGATAATTTTCACCATTGCAGCAAGTAATCTTTCAACACGCTTACTTAACCTGCGGTAAATATTTTTTGGGCTTTGCGCTACATGGCGCAGCAAAATTGAGGAAACATTATGACAAATGTAGAAATTTTAGGCTTCGTATCTGCGTTTTTAACCACTTTCTCGTTTCTTCCGCAAGCGATCCAAGTGATCAAAACTCGTGAGACTGCATCTCTTTCGTTAGCTATGTATAGCATTTTCACCATTGGTGTGGCCAGCTGGATGGTATACGGATTTGTTCAGCAAGATAAAGCGGTGATAGTTGCAAACATGATAACCTTGTTATTATCTGCAACCATTTTGTCGATAAAAATTTACAATGAATTTATTGTTAGCAAACGCAACCAATATCAGGTTTAAAAGCATTTCTAAAATAAACCACAGGCTGGGTGCGCCAGCCTGTGGTTTCACCACAACTAATCATTCCAATGACGTTCAATAATTTTTTGTAAGTGTGGGTAGTTTTTATCCGTTTCATTATACAAAGCACGCTGCCTAAGCATTTCCGCTTTTAACTCAGCGATTATCTGCTGGTAAGCAGGATCGGCGTAAACATTGTTCAACTCTTCTGGATCATTGCGCAAGTCATAGAGCTCCCAAGCTGCAGGGGTTGCAATATCATTGTTATTTAGGCCTGTTTTCTTCACCCAAGCTTGGTCATAAAACCAGTTGTGCTGTTTAAACCCTTGACCATAGAAGAAAATTAGCTTGTAATCTTTAGTTCGAATGCCAAAGTGGGCTGGCACATCGTGGTACATCCTATGCGTCCAATAGCGGTAATATGAAGCTGTCCGCCAATTCTCAGGTGACTGACCAAACAACTCTGCTTTAAAGCTACGTCCGTGCATATTATCTGGCACTTGGGCGTTAACTAAGTCAAGAATAAAAGGGGCAAAGTCAGTGTTATTAATCAATAGGTCACTGCGCTTACCCACTTCAGGCATATCCGGATGGTGTACGATAAACGGCATATGAATAGACGGCTCATACATCCAACGTTTGTCTTGGTAATCGTGCTCGCCTAGCATCATGCCTTGATCAGAAGTATAAATAATAATGGTATTGTCGTACTCTCCAATATCTTTTAACGTTTGAATTAACCGAGCAATATTGTCATCAACCCCTTTAACACAGCGCAAATAGGCTTTTAAGAATTTCTGATAACTTTGCCGAGTAAATTCAGGCTCAGGTAAATTAGGATCGATTCCAAGATCTACCCCTAAGCTACGACGATTATGCCTTTTAGAAATAGAGGTCCCAAGATCATTCATCAAGCTGCCATCTTGACCTTTAGTCGCAATTGAACCATGGGTATTTGGTGAGCGGTATAAATCGGCTGGTTCAGGTATATCTACATCAGCTAAATAAGTCTCATAACGAGGTGCATATTCGAAGTAATCATGCGGCGCTTTAAACTGGTGCATCAAAAAAAACGGTTTACCGTTCTGCTTACGGTTTTTTAACCAATCTATCGACAAGTCGGTGATCACATCTGAAGAATGGCCTTTATAATTTGTTTCGTTTTTTGGCCAAGGTTTATCACCGCGCACACGAAATACAGGATCAAAATACTTTCCTTGTAATTCAAGCACTTCATAATGATCAAATGCACCAGGCTCTTTTTTCAAGTGCCACTTACCAATAATCGCAGTTTGGTAACCTGCTTGTTTCATCAGCTGTGGTAATTTTTGTTGCTCGCTGGTCAACGAGCCTTGCAAATCTAATACACCATTAGATTGGCTATATTGCCCTGTCAAAATAGTCGCGCGGCTGGGTGTACAAATTGAGTTAGTAACAAATACATTTTCAAACAACATACCTTGTTGCGCAAGTTTATCTAAAGTCGGAGTTGGGTTTAGTTGCGCAAGTCGTCCCCCATATGCGCCCACCGCTCGGGCAGCATGGTCGTCGGTCATAATGTATAACACATTGTATTCACGCTTATTATTTGTCACCTCTTTAGCTGAGCCAGCTGTTGGCCCCAGCTGGGTATTTTGGCAGGCTGCAGCCAATAAAACCGAGCCAATTATGCCGCATATTCTTTTAATCATCTGAGCACCTATTTTGTTGTTTTAATAAATAAGTTTACTGTTAACAACTTTACATATAACATATTATATATAAAACCACACTTTTAAATATTCATTTAATTATAACTGCATTATCGTCTAGATATAAAGTTTTAAGTCCCGAGGAATAATTCGCAATGAAGTCAGTTGTTTGCAATCAACCACATGAGCTTAGCTTACATAATGTCGACAAACCGAGTCCGCAAGCGGGTGAAGTACTGGTAAAAATTCGTGCAATTGGTGTTTGCGGTACAGATATTCATGCGTATAAAGGTCAACAACCCTATTTTAGCTACCCAAGAGTTTTAGGTCATGAACTTTCAGGTGTGATAGCACAAGTCGGCGAAAATACTCAGAGCAAAGTAGGTCAATCAGTCTATATCATCCCGTATGTGAGTTGCGGTGAATGTTTTGCCTGTCAATCTGGCAAACCTAACTGCTGTAGCAATATAGAAGTGATAGGTGTGCACCGAGACGGCGGTATGTGTGAATATATTGCGGTTCCCGAATCTGCCATTGTTGTCACGGATGATCTTTCATTTACAGATATGGCGCTGATTGAATGTTTAGCCGTCGGAGCTCACGCAAGCAGACGAGCAAAGATCAATAACCAAGATACTGTACTGGTTTTGGGTGCAGGTCCAATTGGTTTAGGCACAGCACAATTTGCCCAAGCAGCAGGAGCACGTGTATTTATTTCAGAAGTTTGTCCAGACAAAATAAAGTTTTGCGTCGAAAACTACACATTTGATGCTGTTCTTAATGGTCGCGATGATTTGAACGGCCAACTTAAACAACTTACCCAAGGACAGTATCCTAATATCATCATTGATTGCACTGGCAATGTCCACGCGATGGAGTCGGCTTTTTATAATTTGGCTCATGGCGGCACGATTGTTTTTGTCAGTATTGTAAAAAACAAGATCAGTTTTGAAGATCCTGAATTTCATAAACGCGAAACCACTTTAATGGGTAGTCGTAATGCAACTAAAGAGGACTTTGAATATGTGGTGGAATGCATTCGCAAGGGTTTAGTTAAACCAAGATCGTTTGTCACTCATACTGGACAATTTGATCAAATAACTGAGCTGCTTCCCAAATGGGCACAAAGTGATTCAGGTGTGGTTAAAGCCGTTATAGAAGTCAACTAAAACCAATGTCTTAGCCATGTTGTAGCCAACATGGCTGTCAACCATCAACAGAATAATTGTCTACATTTAACTAAAAACATCTTTACCTAAACGTAATCAAAATATAAACTGGTTTATAAACAACCAAAATAAGTCTAAATTTTAACAAAGGTTTTATTCATGTTTTTACGTTCGTTAATTCTGCTCAGTGCTGTAACTCTAATTGCAGCTTGCAGCTCATCTCCAGCAGAAAAAGTACTAACACAGTCAGAGCAGTTATTTAATCAAGATTGGCGCTTTACATTAACCGACAATAAAAAATACCAATCAGAAGCTGTCGATAAACAGCTGTGGCAAACAGTGCAACTGCCGCACGATTGGACAATAGAACTTGGGTTCGATAAAAATTTAAATGGAGCGACTGCCTATACAGCAGGCGGAATTGGTTGGTATCAAAAATCCTTTAAAACCACACAAGATTTATCTAACCACCAATATTACTTGAACTTTGATGGCATTTATAATCACAGTGAAATTTACCTAAATGGCCACAAAATTGGTGGTGAAGTAAACGGTTACACCCCTTTTGTATTGGATTTAACACCACACCTAAAGCCTCAAGGACAAAACAACTTACTCGCTATTAGAGTAAACCGAACCCGTTATATTGATAGTCGTTGGTACACTGGCTCTGGCATTTATCGTGACGTGAAGCTACATATAGTCAACAAATTGCACATTCCTGTTTGGGGTAGCTATATCACGACACCAGACATTTCCGATGAATCAGCTAGCGTGAAACTACAAGTTGAAATAAACAACCAATTTGCTCAACAACAAACATTCAACTTGGAAACAGAAATCATTTCACCCTGCGGCCAAACTGTCGCGCAGCAAGTGCAAACTGGACAGATACTAGCAGACCAAAAAACGGCTTTGACTCAACAATTAACCGTAGCGGACCCGTTATTATGGTCGCCTGAGTCACCAAAACTATATTCTGCCATAATCAAACTCACCCAGCAGGGAAAAGTAGTAGCTCAGCAGCGGGAAACTTTTGCTTTTCGAACACTAGAATTTAACCCAGATAAAGGCTTCTTTTTAAATGGTAAACATACCTTGATCAAAGGGGTAAACCTACACCACGATGCCGGAATAGTAGGTGCGGCAGTGCCAGATGATGTATGGCGTAGACGATTTGAAAAATTAAAAGAGGCTGGCGTTAATGCGATTCGCACCGCACATAACCCAGCTTCCGAAGCATTTTTAGATTTATGTGACCAAATGGGCTTTTTAGTACAAGCCGAGATCTTTGATGAATGGGACTACCCCAAAGACAAACGTCTCAATCAACAAGAAAGACACGATGATTATATTAGCCGTGGGTATGCAGACTACTTTCAAACGCATGCTGAGCGTGATCTTAAACTTGCGATGAAACGTGATAGAAATCATCCATCGATTATCATGTGGAGTATAGGCAACGAAATCGAATGGACCTACCCTAGATATAAAGCAGCGACAGGGTATTTCGACATGAATGCTTCTGGCAATTATTTTTACAACCCACCTTTTATAACGCCTGAAGAAATTTACAACAGATTTCATAACAGCCCAGAAGGTGAATATGTATTAGCCAAAACAGCGAAAAAATTGTCAAACTGGGTTAAAGAAATGGACAGCACTCGTCCAGTGACCGCCAACCTAATTTTACCATCGGTCAGCCATATTTCGGGTTATACCGATGCGTTAGATGTAATTGGTTATAGTTATCGACGAGTGATTTATGATTATGGCCACAAACTTTATCCAGGAAAAATGGTCATGGGCCATGAAAATGTCCCGCAATGGCATGAATGGAAAGCCGTTATCGAGCGACCTTTTGTTGCTGGTACATTTTTATGGACAGGGGTCGACTACCTTGGCGAGCAACACAACAAATGGCCTTCAAAAGCAGTGCGCTCAGGGTTATTAAATACCGCAGGTTTTGCCAACCCAAGTTTCCACATGTTTAAATCATTATGGAATGAACAACCACATATTCATTTAACCACAAACATACTTGAGCAATCGCCATACAAGCTAATAAACAATAACCAGCTGGTCGAGAAAAAAGCCGATGGTTGGCAAACGCGAGTTTGGTATTGGTACGACGTTAATCAACACTGGAATTATCAAGCGCAACAAATGATTGCCGTTGAGGCTTATAGTAACTGTAGCCAAGTTGAATTGTTTGTGAATGATAAATCATTTGGCGTGCAAAAACTGGCAGACCACCCAGACCGTACCTACAAATGGGCAGTGCCTTATCAAGCTGGTAAAGTTGTCGCCAAAGGTTTAGGTGAATGTACCACAAGCGATGAAATCCACACTGCGGGCCCAGCAGCTTCTTTTGTCATCAACACTGACAAAAGCAAATTATCGGTAAAAGATGCAGATGCCGCGCACATAGAAGTTCAAGTTATTGACGCGCAAGGCCACCCAGTCAGACATCAACAAGTGCAAGTTACATTTTCTGTTGATAAGAACTTGCGACTGCTCGGTACTGACAATGGCCGGACTGAACAAATTGCGACTTATAATACCGACACGGTTGTCACCAATGAAGGTCAGGCACTTGCAATTATACAGGGCTTAACTCAAGGCCCTGCTAAAGTGACCATTTCAGCTGACGGGTTGGCAACAAAAACCATAGACTTTAGCATTGACTAAACTCTATGCTTGCATCTGCTAGATTGGTCTAATCCAAATGTTTCGATAGTAGATTTTCTCACCATGGTTTTGCAACACAAGCGGGGCACAACCATGGGCTTGGTATTTAGGTAATCCCTTGTGAGTGGTCGGCCCTTTAATTTTAAACGCGTCTTGCACCAATACGCCATTATGTAACACAGTAATATCGGCTGGCTTAACCAACTCCCCTTCAGGATTAAACTTTGGTGCGTGGTAAATAATATCGTACGTTTGCCATGTCATAGGTGGCAAACTGGCATTAACCAAAGGTGGATTTTGTTTATAAATAGCTGCTGCTTGACCATTTACATAAGTTGGGTTATCAACCGAATTTAGCACTTGTAGCTCGTAGCGCCCTTGGATAAATACCCCACTATTGCCTTGCTTCTGCGCGTATAGCCCCGGTATATAAGGTGGCGTTTTCCATTCAAGGTGAATTTGCACATCACAAAAGGCTTGTTTAGTTTGAATACTCTTGGTACCAGGTAAGGTCGACAATTCGCCATTTTTAACTTGCCACTTAACCGCACTACCATCAGCATGCTGCCATTGTGAAACATCTTTGCCATCAAATAGAACAACCGAATCTGAAGGCACAGGGTGAGGATTCACCATCTCTGGCTCTGGCGACCAAACTTCAGTTTCTTTTGGCGACATTTGTGCATACACACTTGTCATTAATAATAGGCTTGTTACCGCGAATGTAAATTGAGTCGTTAGTTTGTTATTGTTCATTTTAATGTTTTGCCTGCTTGGAACATTTTTAGTTTTTATTGCTAACAAACACTAACCGTGATCGCCAACAAAGGCAACTAGGATATTAAACTTACGACTATTTGCTAGAGCAGGATAAACCAGTAGAGCAAATAAAAAACACGGGTTTGCTAGCAAACCCGCTTTTAGATGCTGAAGCTCAATTAGCTAAGTTGCAACAACTTAGTACTGAGGTACAGGGAAGAACCTAATATTGTCAATTAAGTAAGTATGATTAGCTGGTATAGCAATTGAGAAAGTAGTCCCCGATGCTGATAACCAATCATAATTAACGTCAGTATTTAATTTACCAAAGAAATACTCGCTGTCTGCTTGGTTATTAATATGAATGTAATAAGTATTCCAAGCGGTTGCGCTTTTCTTAGCGTAAACCATTTTTTGGCTCATGGTGCCATTATCAGCACGCACACGCACATATATTGGCTGAGGGCCGGCACCACCTGATGATTTATCCACAAAGGTTGGATGTTTTAAATCAAGCTGAGCAATATAACGCACGCCCGACTTAAACTTACCTTGTGGGAATACGCTGGTGTCTAAAGTAATTTCACCACCAGATGCACCACCTGTCACTTTTAAGCCATATTGCACATCGTCCGTACCTTGCACCCGATTTGCTTCTTCACTGACCTCTAGAGTTGCAGTTCCAGTTGCTTTCCAACCGCCATCAATGCCATCGCTAAAATCACCTTCTGGGATTAAGTCACGAACAGGAGCGTAATTGTATTTAATCAATGAAAAGTCATCTAACTTACGCGCGTTGGTTTGGAAGGTAAAATCAAATTTGGCGTTGTCACCATAGACTTTTTCGTCTAAATCAACTAAATCCATTGTATGTTCTATCCACTGACCAGGTTTTCCGCCATTGTCTGGAATATCGGTTAGATTAAACTTTTTATCATAGTCATAATCTTGATTTAGTGTGACACGAACCGTTTGCCAATTATTCGAAGTAACCCAATAATTTAAATACGCTCGGTCATTTTTAGAGAATGTGCCTTCTTTAAAACCTGTAGAGTTTAACCGAATAAACACATTGTCTTCTTTAGCCTCTAAACCATAACTACCCGTGCGTGCGGCACCGGCATTTACCTCAAGCTTATCTTCACCCGTTGGGCTCCACTGCCAAGCAAATGGACCTGCAGCTAGACTACCTTGTTCCAAACCAGGATCCGAATTTGTCCCTAAGGCAAATAAGTTTGACTGGCCACCAACAATTTCAATCGTGAATTTTCGTTCTACAGAAGTTAACTCACCATCGGTTAATTTGTAGGTGTAGACAAATGATTGGGTGTCTCCAGGTTTTAAATTAGTAAATGCATACGGCTCAACCATAATACGACGTGTGGTCAACACTTCAGACGTATCAATTCCATATTGGTCTTCACTACCGGCTGCTGGCGCAAAGTCAACAACCGACATCACATCACCGTCTAGATCATAAGCGCCTTCTGCTAAATCTACAGCCAAAGTATTCTCTACATTACTTACCGTTTTGACAAAATCGGCATCATCAAACAGTGGCTCATTTTTTTCGTTGGCACCAACAATGGTAAAAGTGAATGAACGCGGAACATCATTTACACCATCTGTCACTATATAGTTAAACACTAGTTCTTTGGTTTCACCACGGGCCAAATCATCTTTATATGGTGAAGGGTCAAATACAAATTCGTATTTATATTGCCCTACACCTTCACGATACCCACCACTAACTTGAGTCGCAGTACCCTCTATTAAACCAGCTGGTTTAGTAAAACTATGTACAGTAATGAGTTCAGGTTTATAGTGTGCATCGTCATAAGTGTTTGCTAAATCGCCAATTTCAGCTTCCAAAGCTTTGACATCAGCCACATCTCTGTCATAGATGCCATATAAAAGATTAACTTTAACAGGAGAAGATTTCTCAGATAGCGACAATTTAGTGTATTTATCCTCGACTGGTTGCTCCTCTAAATTTTCATCTAGTATAGGTTCACCAAATTCATTTTGGTGCAAAAAGATAGGCGCTCGATTCTCACCAACCACTTCAACCTTGATGCGACGCTCAATTTGCTCTTTACCATCAGATACATAATAAACCATCGCTAATTCAGCGGTTTGGTCTGTATCTAACACAGGTGCAAACTTACTAGGAGTCACTTTTAAACTAGTTTCATGCAATTCAAAACCATATATTGGATCGGTAACCAACGGCAGGTTTTGATATTTTTTAATTTCCTGATCTTGCTCCCAAGTAGTTGAATCTTCTTTGGTTAAACCAAAATGCGCCAAAATAGGATCGCATACTTCAGGGTAGTTTTGTCTGGCAGTAAAGTTACTACAGTCAGCACCAACCCAGATAAAGTTAATATCTTCGACCGATAAATAATCACCGTCAGGGTCTTCAACCCCTTGCAGTAAATCAATCACATAATAGTCGGTCACCTCACCATTAGGCTGGGTGAAAACATCATCACTCTCTTGAAAGGTAAAATCCCATTCAATTTGCCCTGGCTTGTTAGCGTTTTCGTATACACTACTATGTGCCACTTCCAATTCAGATTGAGTTAACACAGGTGCAATATTATTTGATGCATCGTTAGTATCACTGCCACAACCTGCCAATACGGCAATAGCGGTTGGAAGCAATAAAGATTTAATTTGTTTATTTAACATGCTTAATTCTCCCAAACCTTAAAAGTTCACACGTAGGTCAAGACGGAATGTACGACCATTTTTACGTAATATCTGTGTACGAGATGTTGGAGCGTCACCATCTAACGCATTGCCTTCATTCAGAGGAATGTATTTATTGGTAATCGGTTCACCCGCATCGTTTAACTCAGGCTCTATGCCCAAATCTCGATTGGTCCAATATACGCGTTGACTCTCATCGGTTAAGTTTATTGCTTGGAATGACACGGAAACTGCGTCGCTTACTTTATACCCAATTGATAAATCTAGGTTGTCACTGCCTTCATTCCAACGTGAGCCATAACTAAAATAAGGGTCGATAAGCTCATCTGACTTGCCGCGATACGCTAAACGGACCTGATGACCATTTTGTTCCCAATAAACAGTTGCGTTATAGCTATGCTGTGGAACCCAAGTTCTAGGTAAGCTTTCTAATGCTTTGCCAGCAATTAGGTTAGAATCGCCAGGAATAGTTTTACTATCTTGATAGGTGTAATTGAAACTACTGCCTAATCCACCCCAGATCCCCGGTAAAAAGTCGTAACTTTGGTTGTATGTCAGCTCAATACCAGCAATCTCAGCACCTGCACCATTGCGTTTGGTGGTAGCTGCAAAGGTTGCACAGTAATTCAATAAATCTGAGTCGTCGTACCACCAATCGGCCGCAACATCATTAATATTGCCGCGTTTAGGCATACAAATACCAAAACCAGTACCAGTTTCATCGTTGGCAAACGCATCACGTAACTGCTCTTCGGTTTTAAACAATTGGTCCGCCGAGTAATTGCTTAAATCTTTGCTACGCAAATCGTCTGCATAGACAATTTGTTGCTCTTCTTCTTCAAAGTTGGTCATATCTTTATAGAAAAGTGCAACCGATACCATGCTACCTTTATTGAAGTACCACTCCCAAGATAAGTCATAGTTAATAGATTCTTGCGGTAACAATTTAGGGTTATCTAACCGAATAGATGAACCACGAGGTGTAGATGGGTCGCCCCAGAAACTCTCGCGCATAAAGAAACCAGGTTTAAGCGAATCAATATTGGGTCGTGACATGGTTTTAGAAATGGCAAAACGACCAATCATATCTTCGCTGATAATATAGTTTAGGTTTAAGCTAGGTAACCACATGTCATATTCGTTATCACCTGTGGTTTCAAAAACACGCAGCGAGCGGTTTTCACCTTTAACCGCATTACCAGTAAATACATCATTTTTTAATGTTGATCTATCGACATGTCGTTGATTCCACCACCAACCAGAACGCTCAGAACCTTGCTCTGTATATTTATCGTAACAAGGGTAACCTGCAGGATCTGCCGGAATACGCACATCGTCACTAGTATCATTTGGTGTCCCACTGGTATCCCAACCATAACCGTCAATTCGGTTGAAATACGGGTTATCGTCTGGCGCTAATGCATTGTCAAACTCACAGCTATCGAGTTGTGGATTGCGCAGCTGGCGCCACATAAATGGATCATAAATAGCTCTTTGTGCAACCGTCTCAGTAAATTCGGCCCCAGAGTATCCCAATACATCGACTGTATCTTTAATATAACGAATACCAAAGTCGCCCGTTAAGCTGTCATCCAAATAAGCAAAACTCATTTTAAAATAACCAGCGGCTGTGGTTAAATCTGCCGAGCGGGTATTTAATCTATTGGTTTCTAACTCATAATCTTCGTTGGCATACGCTAGTGCCAAAAACTTCTCATCATCAACCATGGTCCAACCATCGGTGATATTATTACGAGCAAAACCTAAGTCTTCCATAAAGTTATCAACTGGAAACGCTTCGTCTGAGGCAAAATTATCTGCGGTAATACTGCCGATACCACTGCCAGCAAGAATAGCCTTAACCCCAGTTGGCGTGCCATCTTCATCATAAGCGATAACTTGAACCGGTACTTTAGTATTACGGAATTGTCGGTTTTGGTCATCAACATACTTAGAACGTTCGCTGTATTTGCCACCAAACTCAATTTTAGTAAAGCCTAAAACGTCAATGTCTAAATCAAAATCAAGTCGATAGGTTGAAAGCTCATCTTCAACTGCTTGTTCAGTCAACGCCATCCAGTTAATGGTTTGCGCTTTAATATCATCAGGGCTAAATGCTGAGTAACCACGGTTATCTGAAATATTTTCAGGATCATTCAGCGATACGACACCGTCGCCAAACACCATTTCACATATACCTGTAGTACAGTCAAAACCAGCGGGTTGGATACCTGTATGTGGTTGACCATAAGGCCCTGCCAATGCTTTTAGACCAACATTCATGGTGTTATTTAACAGATTCATTTGAACCGTGCCTTCACCAGGATCACGTACAGTGTTTGAATAATTGGCGCCAAATTCCACTTTAAAATCATCGGTAATTTGGTGTTTGATGTTTAAGTTGGCCACTTTATTTTCGGTTGAATTCCCACCATTGCGTCGTTGAAAGCCACCATCAGCGAAACGACTGACTGACTTAACTAAGGTATTTGATGCTTCGTCAACCACAAACCAGTCTGCTTGAGGGTCTGAAAACTCTGGAATAAAATCTACATCTGCTGGCCAATTCCAAGGTCTAGTGCTCGAAGGAGCCACCTGGCCTTCAATAAAGTTAGGTAAATCTGGACGGGTACGAATAGTGACAGAATGATTTGTATCAACAAGGTCTTGTTTACTATAGGTAAAATCAAGCGCTACATCTGTGTCGTCAGTTGGTAAGAATTGTAGGGTTAAAGTTCCACCATGGCGATTGCGCTCGTTGGTATATAACGCATATTCAAAATCTTTGGCGGTAAGCACACGTCTATCGGTAATGGTTCGACCATCGGTTGTTGACGCAACGGCTAAATTTCTTGCTTCAAAGTTATTTACTTTAAATTCATCTCGACGAACCGAGTTAGTCTCTTTGTATGCGGTAAACAACACCCCAAACGAGTCATCAAAGAATTTTTCTGAATAAGAACCCGCTAGTTTGTAATCACTTTTCTCTGAAAAGTCGTTATATCGACCTTGCAAAGTTAAACTCTTGACATCATTTTTCAAATTAAGCGGTTTACTGGTATGTAACTGCACAGACGCGCCTAAAGAACCTTCATCATGATCAGCACTGGCCGTTTTTACCACATTAATATGTGACAAAATATCCGCTGAATAAGCACTTAAATCAACCGCTTGGTTAAAGTCCGAACTGGTTAACTGCACACCATTTAAAGTGATCATGTTCTGATCAGGATTAGCCCCCCGCACTGTAATACGAGCGCCTTCACCATCCGTGCTTTGTACCGAAATACCTGTAACGCGTGAAAGCGCATCTGCGATATTTTGGTCAGTTGATTTACCTATGTCTTCGGCAAATATAGAGTCTGAGATATTGCCTGCGTTACGCTTCTCAAACATAGACTTTAAGACACTACCTTTGTAACCCGTGACTTCAATTACTTCGGTTGTATCTTTTTCTTCATTTTTGTTGTCTTTGTTTTCTTCTGCAGCCTGGACGTTAAGTGACAAGCCACATAATACCGCCACTGAAACCTTGCTCAGTTGGTATCCTGTGTTCCGAATAATCATTTAATCACTCCGATTAAAAACTATTGACTGGCTCTGTTGTTTTCTGTTTTAGAGCCACCGAATCGATACACATATAAAATACACAATATACACATATCATTTACAGCATATTGTCTACAATAGACCAAGATCAATATACAAAATAAAGTTTTTGTATTTAAATGAGAAAAATCAATTAAACATTACTGGGCGCAAAGCCAGAAAAAACAACAAAACCATTTAAAAACAGAAGGTTAACAACAATAGATTTAAAATTGGTTGGGGGTAAAAAAATATGAAAGCAAAAGTAAATTATAGAAATTAAGCTTAAATAAATTGATAATATCGAGAAAAGTGACAAGTTGCCTGCAAATAAAAGCAAAATTTTGTACCAACACAATAAAATTTAATACCAAGCTTAAGCTTGACCAACAAGGTATCTCCTTCTAATCTAGATTTATATTTGATTCGACAATATCAAATATGTACTTAAGTAATATTCGCTAATTTGACTGACATCTCTTAGCGATCTCCAGCACCCGATTTTATCGGGTGTTTTTTTATATTCGTTACATATCCATCGTTAGGATGTTGTCCGTATCACGACCTTAGCCAGCAACATACCAACCAACATTGCACTAACAAATATCAGTAAATCAAAGCTCGCGTAGCTCAAAGAAGCAATTGCAGGACCCGGACACAACCCAGCCAATCCCCAGCCAATACCAAATGTCGCGCTGCCCAGCATCAAACGCAGATCTATCTGTTTATTCGTTGGGACTGAAAAATCGCACGCATACACAGGTTGCTGCATGCGTGCTTTAACTCGATACCCAGCCCAACTAACAACCAATGCACCAGCCATCACTAACGCTAAGCTGGGATCCCAATCACCCGTTACATTTAAAAAATCTAATACCTTTTGTGGGTTGGTCATTTGTGCTACAGCTAAGCCAGCCCCAAATAACACACCAGATATAAAACCAACTAGCCCGCTCTTTATCTTGCTCATTTTTATACCTCGCACCTTAAGCCATTACCCAAACAGTCATACCAGCCGTTGCCATAAAGGTAGCTGTAGCAATAATCGAACGCTTTGAAAATCGACTGATACCACATACCCCATGTCCACTAGTACAGCCACTGCCATACACGGCCCCAAATCCGACAAGTAAACCTGCAATAACAAGAGTTATGATATTTCCTGCTGGTGCTTGTGGAGGTGTAATTGCAAAATAATTAACCGCTACAATAGGCCCCATTATTAGCCCCAACACAAACGCCACCCGCCAAGTATTTCGCTGTAACCAATTTGATTGAGTAGAAAATGCTTGGCTAATAATGCCGGATATACCAGCTACTCTGCCCAAAAAAATCAATAAAAATACCGCAGCGCAGCCAATAAATGCTCCACCGACTAAAGCCGAAACTGGCGTAAAATTTTCCACTATGACTACCCTCTATTGCTATTAATTTATCTAGCTATCTAGCTCACATGCGCTGTAGCCAACAAAGCCACCCGCTAACGAAAAAACATTGTTAAACCCCATGTTTTGCAAGCTAAGCGCAGCTAGAGCCGAACGGCCACCAGAGCGACAATACAGAATAATTTCTTGCTCCGCGGATAACTTGCCAAGTGCCGACAAATGGTCGTGTATATACATTTCCAAAATGCCACGAGGTATATGTTTAGCACAAGGAATTGCCCCAGCCGAGTACTCGGCTGTTTCACGCACATCAATAATCACCAACTTTCCATCATTATCTTTATGATTTTTCAATCGACCAATAAGCTGTTCTGGCGTAATTTCACTAACTTGCTTTGTCACTTGCGCCAAATAAGCTTGTACAGTTATAAGCTCAGTCACAATACCTCCTAAAATTCGTTAAAAAAGATAAAACATCCCAACAGCAGCAAAAACAGAGCAAAACTTTTACGTAGCTGCGTTTGAGGCCATTTAGCCGACCATTTTTGCCCCCATACGGCACCCGCACCACCCAGCGCGGCTAAAACCATAATTAGTCCCCAATCAAGCTGATAACTGTTAGTGCTAATAAATTGATACTGTGCAAAACCGATAGTAGCGTTAAAAGCAATTAACGCTAAGCTGGTAGAGCGCGCTTGAAAAAAGTCTAACTTTGCCAATAACACTAAAGTTGGAACCAGCAAAAAGCCACCTCCAACACCGGCAAACCCAGTTAACCCACCAACCAGTAATCCAATAAACAATAACCATAAAGTCCCGACAGCTTGTCCGTCAGCTTGTGTAACAGGACTACGCCACATAAAACCACTGGCAATTAGCAATAATGCAGCAAAAACCAATAATTGCAGCCAAGGCTGAACTAAACCCGCTAAATATATACCGACAATAGAACCGATAAAGCCAGTACTACCCAGCAGAAATGCCATGCGCCAACTAATCGCGCGCCAACTTTTAGTTGCAACTAAGGTAAACAGGCTAATCCATGCAACAATCACAAGTGAATTAACTACCGCATCTTTTGCTGTAAATCCGGCCAAATAGATCAATACAGGAACCGCTAGCACAGCACCACCAGAGCCAAAAATACCCAAGCTTAAACCTATACTAGAACCTGCTAAGGCCGCGATTTGCATAGAAAAACACCCACTTATAACCAAAAGGAATTACATATAATATTTATCTTGTATGCTAGATTTTTCTTTGCTAAAGTGCAAGTTGTTTTTACAAATTGAATTTTATTTAAGTAAGGTTTTTAAAATTATGTCAGCAGTGGTTAAACCGTTTTTTCATCAAGCCTCTTCAACTCTGTGTTACGTGGTGTACTGCGAACAAACAAAACATGCCGCTATAATCGACCCCGCTTATGACTTTGATTACGCTTCTGGCAACATTGCCACTGAGTTTAGCCAGCAAATTATTCAGTTTGTCGAATCAGCACAATTAAAAATAAAGTGGATTTTGGAGACTCACGCCCATGCCGAGCACTTAACCGCAGCACAATATTTAAAACGAAAACTAGGAGGTCAAATTGCCATTGGGGCAGGCATAACTAAAGTACAAAGTACCTTTAAGCACATACTAAACTTAGCAGACTATCAGGATATTCACGGGCAAGACTTTGACGTACTGCTAAGTGCAGGTGAGCAGATTGATTTAGGTAAACAAGCGATCAAAATTTTCGCCTCACCTGGGCACACCAACGATAGCATTAGCTACTTAATCGACGGCAATTTATTTGTTGGCGACACCTTATTTATGCCGGATGCAGGAACAGCTCGTTGCGACTTTCCCGGTGGCAGCGCCACTAGATTATACGAAACAGTGCAACAATTTTATCAACTACCTGATGACACAAATGTATGGGTATGCCATGACTATCAACCTAATGGTCGAGAACTCCAATATGTTGCGACTATCGCCCAACATAAACAACATAATATTCATATAAATGCGCAAACCTCAGTTAGTGAATTTGTGGCTAAGCGTGAAAGCCGCGATGCAACACTGGGTATGCCACAATTAATTTACCCAAGCATTCAAATTAACATTCGTGCTGGTAAAATGCCGCCTGCAGAACAAAACAGTACAAGCTATATTAAAGTACCAATGAAATTAACCAATCAATAAGGATATAAACATGGACGTAGAAATTAGCGCACCAGTGCAAGCTAAATACAACCCAAAAAAATATAGTAAAAGCAAAAAAATTGCCGTATCGATTTTGTTTGTATTAATAGCCGTAATGATCAACAGATGGCTGTTCAACACAGAACAATCTTGGTTGTTTCCTATGATATTGTGTGGGATTTTAATGTTTTTTACCAATCATCTAAGTAATGAAATGCCTGAAGTTTCGGTTAAATTTGAAGATAATGAATTGGCGCTGAAGCAGCTTAATGCGACATTATGGTGGTTGCCTTACAACAAAATCGAAAGCTTTGAGTTTCAACCCTCACAATACCAATGGAAATTGCTAACCACCCCTGCACAAATATTGATTCTAACTGGCAAGGATAGCTATGTGATCCCAGCAAGTTCACCAGAATTTGCAGATAAAGTAATGCAACAATTGAAACTAGTGGTGAATGCCTAAAATGAAAAAAGGCCTAGAAACTAAAACTAGGCCTTTCTAAAATGTACCTTGTTAACCAGCGAAACTAATTCGCAGCAGCACTGGTAATTGGTGTTGCAACCACCTTCAAATCTATGACTTCATACGAACCATTTTCATCGTCATCAATTTGCGCTGACAACTCACCATCCATAAATGTGCCACTGACAATAGTGTAGATATCTGGTAAACCGGCCGCATCGGCAAGACCTACCTGCAATTCACCATTGTCGGTGAACATCCAAGTGAAACCTTCAACATCATTTGGATCACTATCCCACATTACTGAACCTGTACCATCATCCATAAACGAAAAATGACCTGTGCCTTCGTTGTCACCATAACTAAATAAGATGTCGCCGAGTAAGGTTTGCATTTGGGTATAGGTTACAACTATGTCGTTGGCAGATTCGAAATGACCGTCGCCATCTTCATCCCACATCCCCATCAAATAACCCGCATTTAAGTTACCTGCAACTAAGGTGTAATGGCCAATTGAGCCTAATTCAGTCTCAATTTCTAACTGATACATATCATTAATTTCCCAATCGAAATTTTCAACTTCATCGGGATCGTCCATCCAATAAAAAGAGCCAGTACCATCCGAATTAAACGTAAATACATCGACAAATTCCAAGTCTCCGCCCATGCCAGGGTTTGTATGAAAAACAATGCTTCCCATAACATCCGCATCCATTAGCATTTTCATGCTAAATACCGGCATCACTGTGAAGCTATCACCGTCTTCGGTAATTTCTAACGACCCGTCAGCAGTTAGATTAATATCTTGAATATTGCCATCGATATTATCAGCATCATACAAACCACCAGGGCCATCTAAATCAACGTGCGGCGTATTGATCATAAAACCATTGTCGTCCATGGCATATGAACCCCACTCAGAAGAAGCTGCCACCGCAGCCATACCATCATAAGCTTCTTGATTCATTGTATGCGCAACAGAATATTCGCCACCACCAAACAAAGTAATTACATGGTAAGAGTCCATCACCGGCATACCTGAGTCATCCATGTCTTGTAAAACCCAAGAGCCAGTCATTGAATCATTCGGGTCGAAGGCATTTTCTAATGTCATTACATTATAATCCCCCCAATTATTCATATCCGTATCCCACTGCCCATCACCTAAATCAGGTGCTTCACGCATTTTTAATTCAAGCTGCCCCATATCATTGTATGAGAAAAACTGTTCGTTGGGTCGACCTTCATTTTCTAAACCACCATCACCATCTGAAGCTTCAATGACTTGTACAACATGAAATTGACCATGCTCATCAATTTCATATTTGGCAAATTCAACCGAACCAGCAATTTGGTCATGACCTTCTGCATCATCCGTCTCGTGCGATAGAATATATTTATTACCTGGTAAAAAAGTTAAAACATGGCGACCAACAAAATCGCCATTATCGTCAGTTTCTTCAAATATCCAACTGCCATACAAGTCTTGTTGCATATCATGCATTGGTGGGTAATCGTCTGGATAGTCATCTGGGTAATCGTCACCATCTTTAAAGTGATCTATCGCGTCTTGCTCCAAAACCAGTGTCAAACCCAAGTTGCCCAAATGTGCAGCAAATACTGTATCAAAATCATCGGTAGTAAAATCAAGTGACATGTCGTCAAATTCGCCATGGGCGGCAGAATCAATATAAATGCCGTTATCTGGATCACCGTCTGAGTCCAAACTTTGTAAAAACTGCAGAATGTTGACCACTTCTGGGTCTGTTTCGTCCGCCGCATCTGGCACTAAATCTAGCGGGGTTATATGGTGAGATGCCATAGCCATCGGCAGCTCTACGTCACCTACACTAAAGGTAATATACTCCCCATGATAGTAGTAAAAACCACCATCAGAGTCTGTCATACCTGTTTGTGTGTCAGTCTCGTAATACACACCTTCTACAGGACTATCAACAAATACACCATATTTAAGCTGCATGTGTGGAACGTCATGCTTATCATCTTCGTCGTCATTTATATCTACGGATACGTTACAAGCGGTTAAAGCGGCAGTTAAAGCGACAGCAATTGCACTTTGCTGGAATTTAAACTTCATAATTGGTCCCTATTGATTTTAAGCAACAATCTTATTGAACAACTTTTAAACAGTTACTTTGTAGGTTTAGATAACAATTGGCATTTTGTCCAATAGGGGAAAACAAATTTGCCAATTGTTTTGCAGTTTATCTTATCGGCTAATCTCTACTGTTTGATTAAACACTTGCATCGACATTGAGGTTACATAACCACCCGTATCAGTAAACTTAACCGATACTTGGTTATTGGCTTGTAGCAAACTGTAATCAAACGGCACTTCAATTACCCCAAAAAAGCTATCACGCGTTTTCTGGTCGTAACCTCTAAAATCTTCAGGTACTGAAATTTCGCTACCATTAACCATAACAGTTGGCTGTAAGCTGAGGCCATGTGCTCTGCCTAAACCAATGCGCAAAATTGCTTCACCATTACTGGTTGAAACATCAACACCGTCTAACTTAAAGTTAATTGCCGCATTAGCATTTATACTTTGTTTGTATTTATCCGCGTAGTATTTATGCTCTTTAGAGGTTTGATTGATGTTTATATCATTCGCATAAGTGACTTTAATAATGCGTGTCGACTCAGCAGCCACAGTAATTTCATCAACACTATTAGCTAGAGTTTCTTCAGCCAGAATCGGTGATTTAGTCACATCATCAAAATACAAATGTTTACTACTAATTGATGTAATTGAATTGCTGTGTTCATCATTTAAATTAAGTTTTAACGTTTGTGCATCAAACTCTAGGTTGTTTACAATAACGTACAAGTCTTTGCCATCAGCATAAGCGTCTACTTGAATGTCTTGATCGTTAGCAAAGCTGTCAACGCGTGTACCTTTAACCTCAGCCCACAATTGGTAGAATTTTACGAATTCAGAATACACCCAACGGCCATCATCCTGAACATTAATACTGCCGTCTAATTCACCTTCGAGCACAAACATGCGAGGACCATATCTATGACCATCTTCATCAATACCATTATTGCCCGACCAAAGCGCTTTTAATATGCTAAATGGCATTGAGGTAATGATTTTGTCAGTGCGCTCCATCAGTGCCAACATCATAGATGAAAAAGAGCGAATGTTACGCCAATCCATTTCTTTAGAATAAGGCTGTTTACCTGTTAAAACTGGTGAAAAGAAACCATATTCAGAAATCACCCAAGGTTTCACCTCTCCCACCTTTAACAAGCTGTAATGCTCAACCATATCTAAAATTGCTTCAACATTTGAACCCGAGCGATATTGAAATTTGTTGTTGGCATAACCATCGTACAAATGCACTGAATAAAAGTCGGTTGATTCACCGGCAATATCTATATAAGTTCGCCATGTATTTTCCCAGCCATTGAAATTATTCGCTTCAAATTGTGGGTATGCTGCGGTGTAACCGCCTACTAGTACTTCAGGATGGTTTTGATGAACTTTGTCGGCAACAACTTTATGCAATTTAGAAATATTCTGGTTGGTTGTTGGCAGCTCCCAAGCATGAACAAAAGGTTCATTCATCACCTCAATGATTGTTGGTTTAGGCATACCTGTGGTGCCACCAGTACCGAAATAATGGCTTAAAAAATAATCGTAGAAATTAGCTAATTCATCGTATCCAGCTAACCACTCATTGGCTTTACATGGATCTTTACAAGCATTGCCCGTTTCTTGCAGTGGGTACATTATTGGCTGGCCACCAAACATCATGTTTTTTGCACGCTCTTCATACTGAAAATTCTCTGGTTTGGCGGCATACCAACCTTTACTTTGCGTGCCAAATTTAATCGCTTCATCCTCGTCAATAACACCAGCGTTCGCCGTGTCTTTTAATCGGCTGAGTTGCCAAGGCAAGGCACCATTTTGACGACCCAAATATACATCGTAATTTTCAAAAAACTCTTTTTCTGTTTGTCGATCTGGCCATTCTTTGTCACCAATTTCTGCATGCAAAGTAATAAACCGGCTACGGTCAAAGCTGTCTACATCTCCTGTTTGATGTTTTACCGATGTATTCACATCCACTTTCAACGGCGCTGGTGTCGGCGTCGGCGTAGGAGTTGGAGTTGGCGTAGGTGCAGGCGTAGGTGAAGGAGTTGGTTCGGGCGATTTACCAGCAGAGTCGCCTCCGCCCGCACACCCCGTTAATGTTAGGCTAAAAGCAACAGCCAATGTGAGAGTTGTTAGTTTCATGTATCACCTCTATATAACTCGAATATACTATTTAAATGAAAACCAAAGATTTTATATACAAATAACACACCAAATGATAGATTGTATACAATTAAATAAAAATCTATTACAAAATTACAACTTTAATTTCGAGAAATAATATGAATAAGATCTATCTAAGCTCGTTAGTCGCACTGATGCTTGCGGCATGTGGTGATAAATCAGCTTCTACAAACCAAACCCCGGAACAAGCACAACAACGAAAGGGCGAACAGAGCTGGCCGATCGCGACTTTTGAACAGGGTCTTCCAAATACGCTTAAAACGTTAAATGCCAAAGCGCAATTGGCAAATACAAGCGAACTAGAAGGCAATAAAGCGTTAAAAATTGAGTTTGACGCAACACATCTCAAGTCAGAGCTTAGTTTTAAAGCCGCAAAACCTTGGGATTGGAGCCAATATGGCGATATTAATCTAGCGGCCGACATCAGCAATTTATCAACTGAGTCGATTCAAATTTACATTGAAATTAAAGACGCCACGGGCTGGCCACATATTCGCAGCGTTAGTATTCCAGCTAAGTATACTGGCACCTATTATGCGCTGCTCAAGGGCCCACAACTGGAATTAGACAGCGGCTTGCGTGAAGATCCAAAGTCATGGCAATCAGATGACCATAAAATGTTTTGGATGCGTGGAGCAAAAAAACTGCAACTAGATAAAATCACTTCGGTTCGCTTTTTTGTTGAATCGATAAAAAATAACAAAACCTTGTTAATAGATAACCTGCGCGTACGACAAAACCCAAGGTTCAATCAAGATTATCTAAAAGATTTAACCGATGCGTATGGCCAAAGCTATAAATTTGACTACCCAACCAAAGTAACATCAGACGAACAATTAAAGGCCTTAGCTGAAGCTGAAATTGCCCAACTTGAGCAGCAAGGTACTATGGCTGATCGCAGCAAATTTGGCGGCTGGGCAAGTGGCCCAAAACTTGAAGCCACGGGCTATTTCCGCACAGAAAAAGTCGATGGAAAATGGGCAATAGTCGACCCAGAAGGACACTTATTCTTTTCATCTGCTTTGGCCAACATTCGCATCGCCAACACCACAACCTTTACTGGTGTAGATTTTAAAGATGACTCGGTTAGATACGTAGATCCAGAAGATGTAACCCCAGAAGATTCACTCGGCATACGCCCAGTATCAAACCAAGCACAACAAACACGTTATATCAGATCAGACATGCGCCATAAAATGTTTACTTGGTTGCCAGGTTATGATCATGAATTAGCCAACCACTATAGCTATCGCCGCTCATCACATAAAGGGCCAATGGCACACGGTGAAACCTACAGCTTTTATCAAGCAAATTTAGAACGACGTTATGGCGAAGAATATCCAGACTCATATTTAGATACTTGGCGAGATGTAACCATCAAACGTTTTAAAAACTGGGGATTTACTTCAACAGGTAATTGGACTGATGCGAGCTTTTATCAGATGAATCGCATTCCGTATTTTGCTAATGGCTGGATAATTGGTGACTTTAAAACTGTTAGTTCAGGTCAAGACGTTTGGTCTCGTATGCCAGACCCGTTTGATCCTGAATTTAAACGACGTGCAATTATCACAGCTCAAGTTATAGGCGAAGAAATTAAAAATAACCCTTGGTGTATTGGTATTTTTGTCGATAACGAAAAGAGCTGGGGTAACGACAGTAGCTTGCAAAGACGCTATGGCATTGTGCTAAATACGCTAACACGGGAAGATTCAGACAGCCCATTAAAAGCAAAATTGACTGAAATGATGCAAACTAAATATCAAAGCATCCAAGCGTTAAACCAAGCATGGCAAACCGACATTGATTCTTGGCAGACCTTTAGCAAAGGGGTAAAAGTTACCGACTTAAATGACACAGTTGTTGCCGACTTATCTGACATGTCGTTTACCTATGCCAATGAATATTTCAAAATTGTTCACGACGCATTAGCGGATGTCGCCCCAAATCACATGTATATGGGTGTACGCATGGCGGCTTGGGGTTTAACTACAGAAGCTGCCAATGCAGCCGCACAATATGCCGACATAATGAGTTATAACTTTTACCGTGAATATGCTCACCCTAAAGCCTGGGAGTTTTTAGAGCGTTTAGACAAACCCAGTTTAATTGGTGAATTTCACATTGGGGCAACCAGCGATACGGGCTTATACCACCCTGGGTTAATTCATGCAGCCGACCAACAAGACCGCGCGCAAATGTATAAAGACTACATGTACAGTGTCATTGATAACCCTTATATGGTGGGTGCACATTGGTTTCAATATTTAGACTCACCACTGACTGGCCGAGCCTATGATGGCGAAAACTATAATACGGGTTTTGTAACCACTACTGACGTGCCATATCAACAAATGGTTGAAGCAGCCAAAGAAGTGAACGCCAATTTATACCAAAGAAAATTTGGCAATACTGTTAAAAAATAGTAATGTATTTCATAGATTAAAATAAAAAGTTCACATATAAACTCAATCATTATGAAAAACAAAACCAGACATTACAAAAGTCTGGTTTTGCTGTTATTAGGGATAAACATTTTAGGTTGTAACAACAGCCCTTCTCTAATCAGTCAAAACCAGCAAAATTGGCAAAACGTCTACCCTTATGGGCAAGCAAACTTCAACCAGGACACTGGTGAAGTTGAACTCATTTCAACCGGAAATTGGTTCTATTTAACCAAAGAAAAATACTCAGACTTCGTATTAGAACTTGAAGTAAAAATGCCAGATGTTAAAGAATATTCTAATTCTGGTATTATCTTTCGTGCCAATACCCGCCCTTCGGATAAATTTGACGGCCACTATGCATATGGCTACCAAGCTGAGATAGACCCAAGCAAACGTAAATGGAGTGGCGGCCTCTATGAACAAGGAACAGCTCGCCAATGGCTGCACCCAATTCACCCTGAGCGCTCTGCTCCAGATGATGATTTTAAACAAAACCTCTCGCCCGAGTGGACTGAAGCAAAAGCCAACGCGTATAAACACCTAGAGTGGAATCATTACAAAATCAGTGCTATCGGCCCCGAAATAAAAATTTGGGTCAATGATGTTTTAACCACACATGTAATTGATACCAAGTCGAGCGAAGGTTTAATCGGTATTCAACATCATGGTAGTTGGCAATTTAAGCAAAACGGCGATACCAGCAACACTGTTTTGTTCCGTAACATTCGAATTGAAGAAAAATAATCGACGATATAGCTAGAGTTCGTTATGAAAAAATCATTTATCCAAGCCGCGGTCATTAGCCAACTATTCATGAGTATGCACTCGATAAGTGCAGAAGCAGACAAAAAAATCACCTTTAAAGGCGACAGAGCCGGCCATGTAATGGAAGACATTATTCCAGCAGAGCATATTCCACCTTCACCTATTTTAACGGTCGAACAGGCATTAAAATCATTCCAATTACAACCTGGCTTTGTACTCGAAAATGTCGTTTCAGAGCCTAATATATTTAACCCAGTCGCGTTAGCTTTTGACGGTAACGGGCGGATATTTGTTTGTAAAATGACCCGCTTTATGCAAGACCTAACAGGCAGCACAGAACATATGCCTGATGGAAGTATCGCCGTATTAGAAGACACCAATGGGGATGGCAAAGTTGATAAACGCACTGAGTTATTAACCGATATTGAAATGCCGCGCACCATTGCAATGGTGGAAGGTGGTCTTTTTTATGCGGATAATCAACAGCTCTATTTTGTTGAATTAGATGAAGAAGGTGGCGAAATTGTCGTTAAAAATCGCCAAGTTGCCGATGCCACATATGCAGAAGGTGGCAATGTAGAGCATAAAACCAACACTATGCTTTATGGCATAGACAATTGGTACTACAACGCAAAAAGTGCCAAAAAATACCAAGTGTTAGCTCACAATGCACCTGTACCCAGAGGTAGCAAAGAAATCTATCGCAACCAATATTGGAAACTAATTAAAGGTCAATCCGACTACCGCGGTCAGTGGGGGTTAACCATGGATGACCAAGGCCGGCTTTATCACAATGGCAACAGCCAGCCACTTCAGGGCGAATATTTATTGCCAGGTTCGCTTAGACATAATCCGGGCTATTGGCCCAAAATGGGTGCACACTCAATTGGCACCAATAATATTTACCCAGCTAGAATGAACCCAGGCGTAAACCGTGGTTATGTGCATGGATTATTACACACTGACGAAAAAAACTATGGCAAACTTAAACAGTTTACCGCCGCCAGCGGCAGTTTGATTTACCGCGGTGATAACTTCCCTAAAAAATATTATGGCATGGGTTTAACTCCAGAGCCTGCGGGTAACCTAATTAGCGCTCGTTTTATTGAAGAAAAAGTCGGTGAGCTTGCAGGTACAGCGATATTTCCTCAACAAGAAATATTAACTTCAACGGATGAAAGATTCCGCCCGGTTAATTTATACACAGCACCCGATGGCTCACTGTATATAGTAGATATGTACCATGGGATTATTCAACATAAAGAATTTTTAACCAGTTATTTAGGCAACCAGATAAAACAACGTGATTTAGATAAAGGCAACCATACAATGGGGCGAATTTATCGGTTACGTTGGGCTAATGCCCCTGCGGGTAAACAACCTAACCTTACCAATAAATCATCGTTACAATTGGTAGAGTTTTTAAGCCATGCCAATGGCTGGTGGCGCGACACAGCAAGACAAATGATAGTTCAGCATGCACTGATAGCAACAAATCAAGCCGACACTCAAGCAGCAATTAACCGCATAAAACAACAGCTCAGCTCAACCAACAACGAAGTTGCCAGCATCAACCTATTATGGACTTTATATGGATTAGATGCCGTGGATTTAGCCAGTGTGAACTCTGTTTTAAACAGTGCTAAATTGCCAGCCAGTAGCAAAAAAGCAGCAATAGCAGTCGCAGCTAAACTGCCGAAGCCGGCCCACCAAACATTTGTTGATAAAGCCATTGAGCTCTCGAAAAATAACTACGACTTTGCATTGCAATCTGCAGTGACCGCGGCCGCTTTGCAATCAGATAATGTGCTCATTTTATTAAAACAAATACTCGACCAATATTTACCACAGCCATACATCCGTCAAGCAGTAGCCAGTGGTTTAAATACACGCGCAGCCGAATTTTTGGCCATGCACAATGGTGAATATCCAGACTCAGAATTTATGTACATTATGAACAATTTAGGTAAAAAACCAGCAGAGATAAACAACCGCGCGCAACTTTCTGAACTTGGTATACAACTGTATGATCAGGGTAAAGAGCTGTTTATGGGCAGAGGTGGCTGTGCAGGTTGCCATGGTCCAGATGGTGACGGCATTTCGGGTTTAGGGCCAACATTTTGGAAAAGCGAATGGGTGATTGAGTCTGAAGAAAAGCTCGCAAAAGTATTATTGCATGGTTTACAGGGACCAATAAAAATAGGCTGGATGACTTGGCGTACCAGCGCAATTATGCCTGGTTACGCAACTAGACCTGATATATCCGACCAAGACCTAGCGGCAATAGCGACCTATATTCGTAACACATGGGCCAACACAGCTGACACCGACGGTGAAGTGTCACCTGAAGTGATAAAAAAGGTACGAGAAGCCACTCAAGGGCAAAATCAGCCTTATACTATGAAAGATTTTCAATAGTATGCAGTTTTAGGCGCTTGTTATCCTTATTACATTGCTGAACTTGCGAGCTCTAACAAGTTCAGCTATCCCTAACAATTACCACCTAAGAAAAATCATTAACTATACTATATTCATTATCTGCCATTGTGATAAACAAGCAGGGTTTAACACAGTGCAAAACTCAGCTACCATAACAAGCAAATATAAATAACAAATTTACTAGGAAATAAAAAACATGACACAAGCTTATATTAAAGCAAAAGCAGCCGTTGCTTGGGGACCAAAGCAACCGTTAAAAATTGAAGAAGTAGAGGTAATGCCACCACAAAAAGGCGAAGTACTGATTAAAGTTGTCGCCTCAGGTGTGTGCCATACAGATGCGTTTACCCTATCAGGAGAAGATCCTGAAGGTATTTTCCCAGCCATTTTAGGCCATGAAGGTGGTGGTATTGTTGAAGCGGTTGGTGAAGGTGTAACAAGCCTTGCAGTAGGCGACCATGTTATTCCGTTATACACACCAGAATGCGGCGAATGTAAATTCTGTTTATCGGGCAAAACCAACTTATGCCAAAAAATTCGTGAAACCCAAGGCAAAGGTTTAATGCCAGATGGCACGACACGTTTTTATAAAGACGGCCAGCCGATTTACCACTACATGGGTTGCTCTACTTTTGCTGAATACACTGTATTACCCGAAATATCTTTAGCCAAAATTAACAAAGATGCGCCACTAGAAGAAGTGTGTTTATTAGGCTGTGGTGTCACCACAGGCATGGGCGCAGTTTTAAATACAGCTAAAGTTAAAGAAGGTGACACAGTTGCTATTTTTGGTTTAGGTGGCATAGGTTTATCCGCAGTTATCGGCGCAACTATGGCTAAAGCCAGCCGCATTATTGCAATAGATATTAACGACAAAAAATTTGACTTAGCCAAACAACTTGGCGCGACTGACGTAATCAACCCAAAAGACTACGACAAACCAATACAAGAGGTGATTGTTGAATTAACCGATGGTGGTGTAGATTTTTCATTTGAATGTATTGGTAATGTTAACGTGATGCGCTCAGCATTAGAGTGCTGCCATAAAGGTTGGGGTGAGTCAGTGATTATTGGTGTTGCTGGTGCAGGCCAAGAAATTTCTACACGACCATTTCAATTAGTAACAGGCCGAGTATGGCGTGGCACCGCATTTGGCGGGGTTAAAGGCCGCAGTGAATTGCCTGGTATTGTTGAACAATATTTAAAAGGTGAGTTTAAATTAAATGACTTTATTACCCACACCATGGGACTGGAAGATATCAATAAAGCGTTTGATTTAATGCACGAAGGCGAAAGCATTCGTTCTGTGATTCACTTTGATAAATAGGCAAATAAATGTCATTAACTAAGTTAAGTGAAAACAAAGTTGCTGGTGGTTGGCACCAGCGCTTTAGCCATCAATCATCCGTCAATAATTGTGAAATGACTTTTGCAATTTTTTTGCCGCCACAAATTGCACAAGGGCAAAAAGTTCCAGTATTGTACTGGCTGTCGGGTTTAACCTGTACAGATGAAAATTTTATGCAAAAAGCAGGTGCATTTAAAAAGGCTGCTGAGCTGGGAATTTGTATAGTTGCACCTGATACCAGCCCACGCGGTAACGACGTTGCCGATGATAAAGAAGGCGCATACGACTTTGGTTTAGGTGCTGGTTTTTATTTAAATGCCATACAAGCGCCGTTTGCACAGCACTACCAAATGTATAGCTATATTACCCAAGAGTTGCCGGAGTTGATTGAAGCAGAGTTTAATGTTTCAGACAAAAGATCAATTAGCGGTCATTCAATGGGTGGGCATGGCGCTTTAACTATTGGCCTTAAAAATCCAACAAGTTATCAGTCGATTTCTGCCTTTTCACCTATAGTAAACCCAACACAAGTTCCGTGGGGGCATAAAGCTTTTAGTGGTTATTTAGGTGAAGACAAAACAACTTGGGCTGAATATGACAGTTGCGAATTGCTAAAACAGGCAAGCTCAATTCAACCGATAATGATTGAACAAGGTTTAGCAGATCAGTTTTTACACAACCAACTAACGCCACAAGCTTTGTTAGATATAGCAGCAGAAAAAGGCTTTACATTAAACTACACAGCGCATGAAGGTTACGACCACAGCTACTTTTTTATCAGCAGTTTTATTGATAAACATTTAGCGTTTCATGCGGGGTATTTGGTTTAAGGTATTAACTTAAACCAAAGGCTTGCTAGCGTCTAATGTGCTGAGCAAGCCTAATTTTAACTTAAAACTAAGAACTCTATGCGCATACTAGTTTTTACGCATATCCAAAATAGGTAAGCTCCCCTCACCCATAATCGTGCTTGGTAATTTACCATCCCAATTTTGCGCTTCGGTCAAACTCACAATTAGCGGATTATTGTGCAGTGCTTTGGCTTTGGCCTCAATTGCAGTGGCTTCAGCTTGACCTTTTAACACAATAGCTTTTGCCTCAGCTTCAGCGACTTTAATAATACCTTGTGCTTTAGCATCAGCAGTATTTACTTCACGCAAGGCTTCTAAACGTTGGCGTTCAAGTTTATGCTCTTCGGCTGCGGCTAAATTTTTCTCTGTTTGTTTAATTTCAATTGACTGAATATATTTTGCTGGTAGTTCGATATTTTCAATTTGAATGTTATCCACCACCACTGGAAAGCTTTCCATTTCTTCAATCAGCCTTTGCTCTATGCCTTGAATGGCCAGTGCGCGGTCTTGGATTAACTGCTCAGCTTCATATCTTGGAATAGTATCTTTAGTGGCAGAACGAAAACGCGGATCTAAAATACGTTGCTCGAATTGCACTAAACCACCATATTTTCTAAATAAGTCTAACGCAGCGTTTTTGTCGACCGTCCAGTTAACACTTACAGCAATCGTAACTGGCATTTGCTCTTTAGTGCTAGATGCCATTTTTTCAGCATTTTTACGCGTACGCACTTCGATTGGCTCAACCGAGTCGATAAAAGGTAGTTTAAAATGTAGCCCTGGATTTTCTTGATATTTGGCTTCGCCAAAACGTTTAACAATGCCGACATGCCCTTCCTCAACCGTATACACACTGCTAAACACAATCGAGATAGCGATAATTGCAAAGACGATACTTGAGCCAAATTTAAGTTTGTTGGTAACAGTTTGATTAGATGATAATGCATTCAATGACATAACTTTCCCTCGTGATTAATTCGAATTGAACGGAAGACATATTATGTCAAAGGTTTTGTATTTGCAAATTTTTAACAAGCAGTTAAATTTGGGATAACCAAGGGTTTGTCAGCAACAGCTTTGGCTGCAGCATAAGTTGCTTCTTTTTCAGAAGCTCCATATTGCTCAACTTCGGGTAAACATAAAGCGTCGAATTTACGCATAGTTTGCACATCCATAACACCAGCATCAGCAAGACCTTTCGCTGTTTCATGCATCACATCTAAAATGTTGTTACTCATTGTGTTTTACCTCTATTAATTCACCTTTATTAATCGCAGTTAATATCTGCTCCTCGCTATAACTGAGCAATTCTTTGGCCATTCATCTCAACGTTTTTAATACTTTTTTGCTGATATTATCTTGCTGATTCTTCGCAAAACCAAACATGATAAAACCATTCCATTTACTTTGTCTGCAACTACAGTTAACTTAACCGCTAATCCAAATAAAAATTCTTAGCAAGTCGTGGCGCATAATCAGCAACCCAATAATTTATTTACTATTCTATTCAGTTTATTGGCTGTTATAGCTGCGCTGTTGTTTTTTTTGTACCCCGATACTAACCAAGCACCACCACAGCCAACTCAAGCGAATAAAACACCTCCTACACCCAGTGTACGAACCTTAGATAAGCTTGGGTTAAAGCCGCTAGAAACTAACGATTCTAAGCCAGCCGAACAATTAGAGGTTGTTGTGCCCGAGCAGCAGGTATTTGATGTTGGCCAACTGCTTGCCAACACCACGAGCATTAACAACTGCGCCATAGAAAAAGATGAAGATTTATATCAGCAAGTTATGTATATGCTAGAAGACACCTTCACCCAACATGACTACCTATATGGCAAACTGAAAATAAACGATACCTTGTCAGTGCAGGTCATTTATCCTATTGGTTTTAACGATGCGTTTTGGGCTTTATATAAAAACCGTTTGTTGGATGTATTAAAAGTTTATTCGCAAGAGCTGTCGTTTAGTTTAATCAAACCGACCGAAATTGTGCTGTTTTTACTACCAGAGCGTGACGAATATATAGATTTATTGGAGCAAATTTCTTTTGATGGCCAATCTAGTATCGGCGTGTATTTTCCGTATACCAATTTGGCTTTTGTTAATTTAATTACTTTAGAGCAAAGCGTTGAAACTGCGGTGCACGAGAGCATTCATCGGCTTAACCAATATTTTTTTGGTTTTACGGCCAGAGTAATTAATGAAGGTTTAGCCGAGTATTTTGAAAGTTCAGCGATACAGAACTATACAATTGCGAATGAGTTAAACAAGTTTGAACAGCAAGATTATGTGCTTGAGCCGCACGAGTTATTTACTGCTTATCCATCCTGGACACCAGATGATTATGCTGCTTTATATTTTTCAGCTAAGCTACTCACCCACTATTTAATCACGCAAACACCTCAAGAGTTTACTCAGTTAATGATTAAAGAAGCTGAAGACAAATGCTCGCCGCTGCCACTTGATCAATACAGCCAGCAAGTAGAAAGCTTAATTATTGAACAGAAACAGAGTTATATTGAGTGGCGTGGAGCATTAACCTCTACACAGCTCTAACTGGTAATCAAAAGCCATTAGCGACTCCTTACTCAAACAGAGGAAATAAGACTAATGGCTTTTCGCGGATAAAACAAAAGTTTTGTTTATTCAACCAATAACAACCAATCGTTTTGGCTTGTTAGCAAGGCGGGCTCTGCAACAACATTGCCCGATTTTGGGTTAAACCAAGTTTGTTTTGCTTGCGCAGCTATCGGCAATTGTTCAATTAGTGCAGAATCAAACGATGGGAAATAATACAAAGCACGTTTGCCATCGGTTAAACAATAATATGCTAAGTTTTTTGCTGCACAATTGCTGGTTAAACTATAACCGCCTGCCTGTTCAAATAATTCGCGTGCGACTTGCGTTTGCTGCCATAAATTATCACGGCTGCGCCAGTCTTCTGCATTTAAGTCGTTATGTGCATAGTTGTAACCAAAGTACCATTCTACCCCACTCGCTTGTTGCATAAGTGATGGCCACAATACTTGTTGGCGCATGATATTATGCTCTGGATCATCTGCGTCTGGTTTTGCACCAGTGTGCCAAATACCAATTTCATCCATTGAAATTGTCCACATATGACCAGCTTGACGTGATTTTTGTCGCCACTCTGCTATCTCTTTTCCGACTCTTGCAGGTTGGTCTACTTGAAAAGACAAACCTAATAAATTTTTGTGCCCCAATAAGCCTGTTAAGGTTTCATGTTTGTGTTTATTGCTTGCATGGCTGTGAATAATAATTGGATGTTGGTACGGGTCAATTGCGGTTAAATAATCAACCATAGCTTTTACTTGTTCAGGGCTTTGACCATTTGGTGAAAACCCCACAGGGCCATTTTCTTCACCTATATTCCAGAGTATGTTGGAATGGTGAGCAAAACGTGCCACTAATTCTTGCAAATAAAGTTTACGCAGCCTTTGAGTATCACCATTATCTAACAAAAGTTCGTTTTCCGTTTCTTGCAATATAATGTGTGCGATCATGCCTTTATTGCGCATGTGTGCAAACACAATATCCCATTGCGCCAGTTTGCTAACATCAAATCTATCAAAGGTTTGGTGGTCGGTATACGGCCACACATCATTACCGTCACCAGTGATATTCATGGTAATAAAATAAATACTATTCATACCTGTGCTGGCTAAATAGTTAATTGCACCGATTAAGCCTTTGCCTTTGCCTCTTTGCCAAGTAGGATCACCTTCTTGCCAATCAGCAATATGCGGTAAATATTCATGCAACTGTGTGTTGTAAGCCGTATCATTTTTTTCTGGATTTTTGACAGGGCGTTGTGCTCTATATGTATTATCAAAATCTGCATAAGCGAATAGAGTTTCAGGGCTATTTGCCCCCATCTTTAGCACAAATTGTTGGTTGTTGCGCTGGTAATAATAACCATTTTTCACTGTCAGAAAATCGCTAGCGATAGTGTGCTGATTATTCTCAATTACCTCGATTACACCACTTTCATGTTGTAATTGAATCAGCTCTGCGTCGACTATATTTGGATTAATTGCAATGTTTTTACCGTGCTTAAACTCCAATCGATATTGCCAGTCGCCAGCCTGCTCTGGGGTAAAGTTCACTTGCCAAATATTACCCGACTCCGCGGATGTGTTTGCCGCTTTACCATCTGCAGCATAAAAGCCCCGAACCGTTTTGCTGATACCATTTAATTCAAAATGCGCTAGCAACAAATAATCCGTAAATGGATTTATTTGCGCTTGTTCGTTGGTCATGGGCCCTTCAACGTTCAACGTAAAAGTTTCCATTACAGCTATTTTGTGTGAGTTATCATATGGCTGGCATGCTGCCAGTAGCATGAGCAATATGCTCCCCAAAGCATATTTATATAGATTTTGGCTGTTCATTTTTCTTTCCTAGTATTTTAATTATTAAATAATGCCTAATTGCATTGGCAAAAAAACCAACAAGGCATAGATTAACAGATAAAACCCAAGATTTACTGAGACAAATCCAGCGCATAAAAGCCGAATCTGTCTCAGTCATATAGCGGGTGTTATTTAGGAAAGTGACCAACAATTTTTAATTGATTGGCTGCTACTTGTTGTAGCTTTTGTTGGCTACCATCACGCCACTGAATAGTAACTTCTTCAACCATGTCGGCTTGAGCTAGGCCAAAGTGACAAATATTTGTGACACTTTGAGAGTGCGATGCACTATGCGATCCAACCAATTGAAACTGACTCGCATCTTTGGTGACCACTGTTACTTTGGCACCCAATGGATCTGTCCCTTTAGGTGAGTATCCAATGCGCAGCGATAAGTAGTTATTATCGGCCAAATCAGAGGTATTTTGATATAAATGCCAACGGCCATTGTCATCATCACCACTTAAAAGATCTAACTTACCATCAAAGTTATAGTCAAAAGCAGCGCCCATGTCACCATGAGAGTCCATACCAATTTCAGTATCTGCGCCATGTTGCATTTGCAGGTTAAACTGGTTGTTGCCTTGGTTAATCAATAACGCATCGGCAACGCGCTCTTTTAACTCGCCAAAGCGATATAAGAAAAAGTCAGCAAAGGTATCATTGTTAAAATCACCCGTTACAACGCCCCAGTTGTTGTCCTGTGCGATACTCGGTAAGTTGCTCGAGATATCCACTAATTTTCCACCATCATTACGCAGTAACGCATCTGGCAAGCCTAATTCTTGTGGCTTCCACTCAGCATCATAACTTTCAACCCCGATAAACGAAGCTCGAATATCCCATGCTAGATCATCAGTCAACTTCCATTCAACACGCCAGTTTCCGTTACCAACATAACCAATATACCAACCCGTTTCGTTAATTTCTTCAGGGAAGCCCTGTGCTTGCTGCTGGCTTATGCTGATTGCCTCAGCGGGTGTCGTTATTTGTTGTTTGGTTTTGCCTAAATAAACTGGCATATATTCCATACGGCGGGCACGTGGGAAGTGAGAAAAATCAGTCAAAGTCAGGTCACCATGTGCGTGTAAGGTAAAACCATCTTGACTCTTATTACCTTCATCTCGAAGATCTAATCGACCTGTTTGTGGATTAAACGAAATCGCGTTGTTTGCAATGGTGTAATAAAGTTTGCCACGTGCAAAGTAGTAATCTAAATCGCCATCATTATCTATATCTGCTTGAGCCACCGTTAACACACCATGGTAACCATCAGCTGTTTGAGGCAATACTTTTTGGGTGACATCGGTATAGTGGAAGTCCTTGTTGCCTTGCCATACAGTTGTTTTGCTGTACGCATTAAAAGCAATCAAGTCGGACACTCCATCATTGTTCAAATCTGTAATTAATACCCTTTCAGCGTCTATTTCTTCAAATTCTGGACTGGAGCGATAAACAAATTTGCCGTTGCCCAAGTTTTCAAACAATATATTGCGTGGCACCTCTTCGCTGATCATTTTTTCAGCATTGATTTGCATAAAATCAAGATCACCATCCAAGTCGATATCAATCCAACGCACAGCCCGGCCTCGCGCGCCCATTTCAGATAAACCAGCTTCAACAGTTACATCAACAAACTTACCATTGTCATTGCGCAATAACCTTTGCGGTTGCGGTTTTTTCCCATTACCGCCTCCTAATGAAATAAGCACATCTTGATCACCATCCAAATCATAATCGCCAGAGGCAATACCGTGCAAATCAACTCTTGGGTAAATATTTTCATTCTTGCGATAGGTACCATCACCGTTGGCCATAAATAACTCGATTGGTGTGGTATTGTGATTGGTCAGCAATAAATCGTAATGGCCGTCATGATTCAAATCGGCGATAGAAGGCCCACCATACTTCCAATTTGCCTCGGTAACTAAACCAACTTGGTTAGAAACATCTTCAAAAGTAACTTTTTTATTTTCTTGGCTCACTTCATTTGTTGAACTGCAGCTAAACTGCAGTAATGTAAGTGCCGACAATGTAGCTAACGCAGCCTTGTTAAGTCTAATCATAGCAACCTCAATTTATATATAAACATCGACCCATTTAGTTTAAACACCAAACCAAACAAATTGTTTACATTATACATACAACAAAACATCTATAAATAGCTTTAACTGATTAATTTATTTTTATATGAAAATAAAAAATCACAGGCACAGATAAAATAGAGAAGTTATAAATCAAAAGTTGTTAATCAAACTAAGTACCATCCATTTCTGGTTGTTCGAAAAGGATGAATAGCTGCTAGTAAACGAGTTGCTTAGCAAATGGGTCGCATTTTTGCGATTTTTTAACAAAATCGGTTTAAAATGAAACAAATTAGATTAAGATTAAAAATATATTGATTGTTGTTATTGGTAAGTAGTATGACACAAAGATACGAGCGCAAATTAGTCTTAGACCCAAATCAATGGTGGGAGCATTTATCTATGGCACAAAAGTTTGCTGCAAACTCTCTATTCCAATATGGTTATCAACTACAGTTTATTCGCCAAACGGAGCATGGCAAACTAGCGGTACTGATGTGTGATGACAATATAATTACCCTCAACGAAGAAGGCGACGTTGATAACGCGCCGAATATCACCTTGCGAACATAACAAAAGATTATTTTTTATTCGCTTTGGCAGTCGCCTGTTGCTTTAATTTAGCCGCTCTGCGCTTTCCTTCTTCAGCCGCTTTTTTATCTGCGCGGCGCTGTTGTTCTTTTTTCTTTTCTTCTTCGGCTTGAACTGTTGATATATACACCAACCACCCTAGCCACGACAAAAATAAAGTTGCCAGTAACCACATATTTTTAGATTGACCCATAGCCCGTTTGTCACCCGCAACTAAAGCTATCGGTAGAAGAAAAAAACAAATACCAATTATGTACAACAATAAATCTGTTTCGGTCAGGCCCATGCTGCTTTGTCCATTCAAATCTGCCTATATGTCCAAAGTATAGCAGTAAATTAGCGAATGGTTAGCTGTCAGCTAGTTCTATTAGCTGACGGCATAAGTCCATATGCTGGCGAACATGGGTGCCCGCCCAGGCTTGTTTAAGTGCATGAGATTGATCAACAAAAAAGTTATGCATTTGCTCTGCTGTGAGTTCGCCACTGCGGCCCAAATTACGTTCAACCGCTTGTTTAATCGATAAATTTTTATACACCATATCTTGAATAACATAAGTGCTATTGCCAACAATTGCTTCGGCGACTTTCACTTGCATTAAATCACCACGCGTTTGTTTTACCAAAGCAAGCTTATCGGTTAGATGACGTTGGTACTCGTCTGCCAACAAGGAAATGACTTCAGCTTGACTTTTATTGTCATTCGAAATGTTATTAAGCTGGGTTTGACAGGCAGTTAACTCCTTACGGACTCCTTCTGTTTTTGACGCAAAATAGAAAATAGCCAACAGCAATACCGCAAACGCCGCACCGACAAAAATCACAACAACCACCTATTTTTATTATTAAACTGAGTAAATATTTGAGTATGCTACCTGAATAATTCTACTTTTGGCAATTGCCTTTAGCCCAACAATACGCATAATGTTGGGCTGCTTAATCAAGATAACAAAGGGTTTGTATGCCAAGTTTGCAGCGCATTGTATTAATAGATACCCACTTACCAGGCGTGGTAGAACTAAAATTAGAGGGCCATACCAATATTTGTGGCACCAACGCTTCGGGTAAAACAACTTTACAAAGATTAATCCCAGTATTTTATGGTGAATTTCCTAGCCGAGTTGTTCCTGCAACACGTGATAGTTTTGAAAAATGGTATTTGCCGCGCGAATCTAGCTTTATTATTTACGAATACAGCCGTGGTGAAGGCAAGTTTTGTCAAGCTGTATTGGCTTCTTCTGGTAATGGGGTTAACTACAGATTGGTCGACAAAGCTTTTGCAATCGAAGACTATTTACAAGCTCAAATCACTGGCGATTATAAACCTGTCACTATGGTTGAGCTTGGCCGCAATCTTAAACGTGAAGGCGTGCATACCACAAGTTTGCTCAACACAACTCAGTACCGAGCGATAATTCAAAACGACCGCAGTCAACTCAACCAAAGCAGCAATGGACGCGAATTATTGGCATACGCACGTCAATTTAGTTTGTGTGAAAATGACGCCAACCTGCGACATATCGAAAAACTCGCCAAAGCAGTACATTCTAAAGAAGGAAAAATGGAAACCATTAAAGCTATGGTTTCAGCGATTTTAGAAGAAGATGGGGTAACACCACCTAAAAGCAGCTTAAATATCAACAAAGTAGACGATTGGATTAGAGAATGCCAACTCATCCAAGGTTTTAACCAAATTAAGCCTGAATTTGAGCAGCTAGAACAACAACATAAACAATTACAAATAACTGAAAAACGTTTAGCGCAACTAAAAAGCCATTTTAGTTTAGACCAATCAAAATTAAGTAAAGAGCTTATCGAGTTGCAAAACAGCTTTGAGCAAAGCCAAATTGAGCTAAAAAAACTCAATAGTGAATGGTCGTACCAACAAGATAAACTCAACCAAACTCTATCAAGTGCACGGGCTGATGTTGCCCAATTCGAAGCTGATTTAGAACAAGTTGAGAGTGATTATTTAGACTGGCAAGACAAAGATATCGACAGCTTACAACAAAAAGTGACGCAACTGCCACAATGGCAAAGCCAGCTAGATACGTTAAATTCTCGCTACCAGTTGTTGACCGAAAAGCACTCGGATATTGAATCGGCGTACAATAAACGACTCGCTCAAATTAGTGAACAACACGCCGAAGAGATAGAAGCCTATCGTGCAGAAAAAGAGCAAGTAAATGAGCAATTGGCCGAACAGAAAAGTCAAGAACAGCAACAACTCCAACAGCTTAAACAAAACTACCAAAATCAGCTGAGCCGTATTGAGAGTGAATTTAAAGACAGCTTGCATCAATTAGTTAACGAGCATACTGAAATAAACAGCATTATGCAGCATGTTGCGTTCACCGCGCATGAACAAAGTGAACTAGACTTGCTTGATGCGCAAATTAAAGAAGCGGTAAACGAAGAAGATCACAGCCGTAGCCAATTGACCCAGCTAGAGCAGAAAAGAAGCTCGCAACAGCAGAAAAGGCAAAAATTGGTTGATGCGCTTAATCAAGCGCACAAAACGCTACAGCAAAAGCAGCAGGCAGCTGAAGCTATTGAAAAGCTGCTCTATCCAGGACAAAACACCTTACTGGAGTTTTTGCGCAGAGAAAAAGCAGGCTGGGAAAATAATTTAGGAAAAATAATTCATCCACAATTATTAAACCGTACCGACTTAAAACCACAATTAGCCAAGTTAACCGATGGGGAACAGAGCGAACATGCATTTGCTGTACTCGTCGATTTATTGGCTTTAGAGACGCCAGAATACGCTGAAAGCGAACAAGCATTAAAAGCTAAACAGGCACAAGCACATGAGGCGGTCAAACAAGCAAAAGCACAAGTTGAACTAGCCGAACAGAATTTAGCAGAATGCAGCAACGAACTGCAACAACTCGAAAACCAATTGAGCCAGTTAAAAAGTGATGTAGAGCACAAAAGCCAGCAACGTCGTCGCTTCCAGCTCGACAAAGATAACTTACATCAGCAGTACCAACATAGCCTAAATGAGCGAAAAGCTCGTTACACAGCTCAACTTGAGCAAAACAAACAAGCCCAACTCAAACTGCACAATGAAAAACAAGCCTGTGTTGACGAGATTGCCGAGCAACGTGCAGAAGCAGAGCTTGAACACAAAGCCCATTGGCAACAACTAATTGCAGATTTATCGGCGCGCATCAGCCAAGTTGAACATCGTATTTTACAAGCGCAAACCAGCTTTAAACAAGACAAACAAAAATGCGACTTATGGCTAAAAGATGAACTGTCGCAACGTGGTGTCGATGTCGACGAAATCGGCCAAGTGAAAAAAGAAATTCAGCAATTACAAAAAGACATTCGCTATGTTGAACAAAATCGAAACTTGGTAAATGACTATCAGCACTGGTACCAAACAGTATTTAACGGCCATAAAATAAAATGGCAACAAGGGCTAGCAGAAGCCAAACAAATACAAGCGGATACCGAGCGCAATCTAAACCAAGCCGCTCAATCCTACCAGCAGCAAAGACAAAAGCTTAACGAAGTAAAAACCGATTCAGAGCAAGCTTTACGGGAGGCTAAACAACTTGAACAAGAATTGCAGCAAGTATCGCGCGAGCTAAACAGACTGAAACTGCCCCCTTGTGCTCCAGTACAAGAAAATGCCAGTTTGGCCCAGCGCATAAACGAAAGTCGCGAACAACTAGCAGAACGCGAAGAGCTAACCCAAAACGTCAAACACAAACTCGGGCATTTCGACAGCTTAATTGCCGCGCAAGCTGGTACAGGTTTAGCTGAATTATGGGATAGGTCGCGCGAAGAGTGCAGTTACACTGATAGTAAAGGCTTACGTCAAATCAACCATATTAAATTAGTCGAAAAACTCTCGGAGCTCATCAATGTATTTGTCCCACAAAAACATCAAGGTTTATGTGAACAAGGCAAGATATTTGGTACTGGCTTAACCAGCTATTATCAAGTCCTTGCCGACATAGACAAACGTATTGCTAGCCAGAGCAAACGCTTAAGTAAAGAAGTAGACGCTGAGCTTTACTTAGACGGCATTTCCGATTCAGCGGTGACGATCCGGTCAAAAATCAGTGAATTGGAATTTTGGCCAGAACTTAAACAATTCCACCAATTGTATTTAGACTGGCTGGAACAAGGTACCCACCAACTCCCTTCAAGTGAATATGCAGCGAGTATGCACCGAGTACTGGATATTTTGGGTCGCGCCGCGTTAACCGGTGGTATTAGCAAACTGCTGGATATTGAATTACGTATCAAAGAAGGCAATAGCGAGCTAGTGATCCGCACCGACCGCCAACTAAACGAATCTTCAAGCCATGGTATGGCTTATTTGATTTTATGTAAGTTCTTGCTGGCTTTCACCCGATTACTGCGAGGTCAATCAGCTGCCATAATCCATTGGCCAATAGATGAACTAGGCACACTGCATTTAAATAATATTCAAAAAATCTTTAAAGCATGTGAACAAAATAACATCGCGATTGTTGGTGCGTTCCCAAATCCAGAATCGGAAATTTTATCATTATTCGACAACCGCTATTTAATTGATAAACAAACTCGCAAACTACAAATTGTACAACCACGCATTAGTGCAATTTCGCAGCGTATTCAACAAGCAAAACAAACAGTTAAAACCACAGAGGATGCCAACGTATGATGACTCAACAAGGCCAAGTGTTAGAAACCTTATTGTCTGGTGGTTTTGTTTGCCGTATTAGCAACGAAGATATGTTTAACTTTTTGCAACAGCCACAAACGGCACAGCAAATTGAAAACCAACTGAATATCTTAAATCGTACATTGACCAAAGCGGCAGATGGCGAGGTATTCTATGCAAGTTATTTATCACTAGCTGACAAAGAACGGGCTGTGCTTGAACGACAGTTTAAAGAAATCACCGCCAACTTATTACCCTTAGTTGAGTGGTTATTGCTAGTGCAAGAAAGCACAGGGCAAGATGTGCCATTGTCCCAAGGCAGTGCTATTCGCCTAAACGAACTACAAACAACGATAGAAGACACCCCTGCTTTGCTAGAGCAACTAGGCAAAATATCCACATTCCCACTGTTTGGCTCCACCAGCAAAACCGCCGATGGCCAACTTAAACAAGTATTCAAACGCTTAGGTGAATTAGGATATTTGGTTAAACCCAACAGCGAAAAACAAATATATATAGCGACTGGCAAACTAGAGTATCTGTACGAAGTTATCCGTTTTATTGATGAAACCGAAGCACTGTCGTTAACCGAACAAGCAGAAGCTGCGATGCAGCAGGGTGTGTTACTGTGAAGGATAATATTACCCAAGCTGGTCAAAAACTCCTGCGCGCCATGGCGCGTCATAGCGACATTATTATGCAAGCCTATGTTAAAGGTGCGGTAGACGAAAGCCTGTATAGCTCACAAGTGCTGGAAAACCTGCAAAACTTAGGCATTTTATGGCGGCCTGACATTGAATCTGACTTACGTTTGCGCCGCATCGTAAGAGCGCTGTTAGAAGAAGGACTAAGTGACGAGCGCAACCGCCAAGTGGATGCGAATATAGGCTCAGCACTGGCAAAGGTGACCACATTAGTCGCGCATTACAAAGAAGCTTGTAATAAACACAGATTCACCGAAGCAGAATCACACTTTGCCGACTTAACAGAATTGACCTACGCAATGATCGACTCGTTAAAACAAGGGGTGCGCGGTTTATGGAGCAGAATTCACAAAGAGTTTGGTTATGTTGCATCCATCGATGCAAAAATACGTGAAAACCAACTGGCACAACAACAAGTCACTGACATTTTGAGCCAGTTAGAAATGTTCCACTTTGATAACCTTGCGCAAGAGGCTGGCAGTAACCGTGACTTACGCCGCTTGTTAGTCGTTACCTTGCAGTCAAACTTTGCCGCAGTGACACAAGAGCTAAGCTTGGTGCAGGCAAGGTTAAACGAATTGCTCGGTCGTTTTAGAGAATTTCAAGGCCGTACCCGTTTGTTAAAAGGTTTTGTGTTGCACATTGAACAACAACCCGACTACAACCCACAAAACTATGCTAAACATAGCCAAGTGCCTAGTGTGTTCAATCAAGCGCAAGCTATTATCCAGCCCGCGGCAATAGATGTGCGCAACGCCAACCATGAAGCAGACTTAGCGCAAATTGTTGGCCGCATAAAAGCAATACTTCACCTGCGCAACCATACGCCACAAGCTGCAGCGCAAACGGTAAAAATAGAACAAAGCCAACCAGTAGAACTAATAGAAAATAAAATTCGCCGTTGTGTTGAAGATTATTTTTGTCGAATCATTGACACTGGTGAGCGCTTATCTGCGCTTGATTATCATATTGAGCATCAACTTGAATTTGATCACGAAGCATGGATTTATCAAGTTATTGGTGGTTACGAAGCTTTGCCCAGCAATGACAAAGCTTATTTCGGCTTAGAAAAATCGATAAAAGATCACCCACAATTTAATGGCAATAAAATTATTGAAGATGTTTCACTGTGGTTTAGCTAGCTAAATAACTAGCATTGCCTATACTCAAATAGCACAATAATCGTAAATTTAATTGGAATATAAAATAACTTAAGTAGGGAGTCACATTGGATAAAAGAACGCTTTATCAGTTGGTTACGGCTATCTCTTCCGCAGCAGAATATCGAGATGCCTATACCTCAATGCACCAAAGTCATGTATCGAATTTAGCTAGGTGTATTGCCCAAGAGTTAGCACTGTCTGAAGAGATCGTTGAATGTGTGCGTATTGCAGCAACTTTGCATGATATTGGTAAATTGGGAGTGCCTCTTTCGATACTAACTAAAGTGGGGAAATTGCGTGAAGAAGAATTTGCATTAATTAAGCTGCATCCAGTAATTGGCTACGATATTTTGAAAAACATTGATTTTGATTATCCCGTGGCATTGGCTGTACGCCAACACCACGAAAGGTTAAATGGATCAGGATACCCAGATGGTTTAACCAGTGAAGAAATTTTACTCGAAGCTAAAATAATAGCAGTTGCCGATGTAGTTGAGTCCATGCAAGCGGCTCGCCCTTATAGAAAAGCACTTGGGATTAACACGGCATTAGAAGAAATATCTCACAATAAAGGCATACTATATGACGCCGATGTTGTTGATGCTTGCATTAAATTATGCGCAAAAATGGACGATGACGTATTTATATCCAAGTTAGCAGCTTTACACCAGTAAAGCTAAAAACGAGTGTGGGGTGAATATGAGTATTGCTAAGATAATGAGTGGCAAAGTGGTTTCGGTAGAAATGGATGACTCGTTAGCCGAAGTAAAACGCATTTTTGATAATGCAGAATTTCACCACTTAGTTGTGTTGTCCGACTACAAGTTAGTGGGTGTCATATCCGACAGAGATTTATTAAAAGCATTGAGCCCTAACCTAGATAGCGCTGGTGTTACAGCAAGAGAATTAGCTTGCTTAAACAAAAAAGCCCATCAAATAATGTCTCGCAATCCAATTACTTTATTGCCAACGGCCACCATTAAACAAGCAGTTCGCATTTTTAATCAGCACAAAATATCCTGCATTCCAATTGTTGATCCAGATAATAAAGTACAAGGAATTGTGACATGGCGCGATGTTATGCGTAAACTTGAAGAAGCTTACCAAAAAACCTAACCGTATTGGCCTGCAACACAATTACATTGATTTATGCTTTACGGATCCACTCCAACGCATGGAATATCGACACCGCATTGTAGTCTTGAGCGCGTAAAAATTGCATGGTTGCATTATCCATATTGGCCAATTTGAGCAGTTCCAGAATATCTTCGCGTTCATCCATTTTTGCAATCGACAGCATTTTATATTGAGTAAAGGCTTTTGCCTTACTCATTATATTGCGTAATGCTTGGTGTTCGTCACCTTGTGAATCGAAAATCTGTGCAGCAGGAATGTAATTAAAATGCAATGCATCAATAATTTTATGCAAACTAGGTTCAATTAATTGCATCAGATTTGCGGTAATTTCGCCACTGGGTTGATAACTTTCAATCGCCTTAACCCTAAAATCACTTTGGCGCTTGGACGCGGCATAAATGCTATCTTGCTGCACGTCTTTTGCGACACTCGACAACAAACTAAATAACATCAGCTCAGCAAATACACTTAGATAAGCGAGTAAAAATACAATATGCAAATCATTGCGCTTTTCTCGGCGACCAATAAATAGTGCAGATAATGCGGTCCAATAAGCAAAGCGCCGAAATCGCGACCAAGGTTGTTTTAAAAAATCTTTTTGTAGCGCTACTTTTTGCTCAACCAAAAATACAGGAATTAATGCAGTAATCCCTTTAACATTCAGAAAATTAGTGGCCTGTTTTAAGTCTTTCGACTCTTGATTTGCAAAATGGCTGCGACAATCAGAGCTATTGCAAAAAAAGACAAATTTATCTGCTAACCATTTACATGGCGTAATCGCAGATTCTAAACCACTAACAGATAACCTATCGTCACCTAAAACAGAAAAAATTCGTTTAAAGTGTCCCATATCTCGACTATCAGCAAAATACTTAAGAGGATAGTTGTTTAAGGTATTGTCTAGTTGCTTCTCAAGCATCAAATCGATGCTGCGATGCACTGCATTGACTTTTTCAAGTTGGCTATTTTTATCTGATTGGCGTTTTTTTAGTGCTTCAATTTCAACTTCAAGGAGTTGCCGGTTTAGCTCGGCTTGGTATGCTTGCTGCTCTTTTTCTAGTCGGGCCTGTAAATTGCCTTGTGCTAGGTAATGATAAAATGTTTGCTGCGCAGGCGTAACTCGTCCAGATAAACTATATCTATCCCTATAACTGAGTTGCACATGTGCCTTTTTTTTGAGCTTTATTTCTTCAATCGGTGTACTGGTGTCACCATCAAACGGAATATCATCTAAAAAGGACATACAACTCCTTGATCCTTTAAACACTGTAGAACAACAAAGTAACCTAGTGGTTAAGTTCAGATTAAGTTTTATATGAACCTTGGTTAGTTACTTATTATCACGTTTATTACATCTTTAGCACAAAAAATCAACACCTTTTATCTGTTTTTGTGCAAGGCACTTTGTGTTTTAATCGCTTGTCGGCAAACACTGGTTAAGTTTTTATCACTAAAAATAGGATGATAGGGGTCTGATTCAAAACAATAATTGTCAACAAATCTATCTATGCTATCCACACTGCGGCTAATTTGTTTAAGATGCTGTTGTTCAGGTGGAGCAAACTCATTAAACCTATGAACAAAGTGTTCATATAAATCAACAGGTTTTACCATGCTTTGTGTTTTGGTAATTGAACCTGCAGACTGCCATACATCACCAACGATACGCTTTTTGTATTCCTGAAACTCAGGTGTTTTCCAGATATGCATTGCACCAGCGATCAAGATAATCCAAATTAATATCTTCTTTAACATATTTGATCCACAACATAAAAAGACAAAAAACGTCAAATTTCAACTTAGTTTTAGCTAAGTTAACCGCTATACTAAAAGGCCAATAGACGAACTATCATCAATAGAGCCTATCCTAAGTCATGACGGACAAAATTGATATAAAATCAGATACTAATCCAGTAAAAATCCAACCGGCCAAAAGCACCAGCCACCCACATAAGTCTGGCCGCAACCGCATTTACGTAAGAGCGGTTAAAGGCTTATATCAAACGGTTAGGCGTCGTATGGGTTTAGTCTTTATGGCTGCATTTATGTGTTTACCTTGGATACCTTACAATGGCAAACAAGCCATTCTTTTTGATTTGCCCAATCAAGAGTTTAATATATTTTCGCTAACGCTATGGCCACAAGACCTTATGCTACTGGCATGGATATTTATAATTGCTGCGTTTGCACTATTTTTTGTAACAACATTTATTGGTCGCGTTTGGTGCGGCTACATGTGTCCACAAACGGTTTGGACCTTTATTTTTATTTGGTTTGAAGAAAAAATTGAAGGCACTAGACACCAGAGGATGAAGCTTGATGCGCAACCAATGTCCAAACAAAAGTTTTTCAAAAAAGCGCTTAAGCACACTTGCTGGATTCTTTTTAGTTTACACACCAGTCTAACCTTTGTTGGTTACTTTACCAATATAGCGGATTTGTATATCGACTTTTTTACTTTCAACACGGGTTTTTGGATTGGCTTTTGGGTGCTATTTTTTACCGCATGCACCTACGGAAATGCAGGGTGGATGCGTGAAATAATGTGTACCCACATTTGCCCTTATGCACGCTTTCAAGCAGCCATGTTTGACAAAGATACCTACACAGTTTCGTACGATGCGAACCGCGGTGAAAGCAGAGGGCCAAGATCACGCAAAGCCGATCCGGCCAAACTTGGTTTAGGCGATTGCATTGATTGTAACTTATGTGTACAAGTTTGCCCAACGGGTATAGATATTCGCAATGGACTGCAATACGAGTGCATAAACTGTGGCGCATGTATAGATGCCTGCGACGGTGTAATGGATAAAATGGGCTATAAAAAAGGACTCATTCGTTACACAACAGAGCGCATTTTAGAAGGTGGGAAGTCTCATATTCTAAGAGGTAAATTAGTCGGTTATGGCCTTGTTCTGGTGGTTATGACGTCGTTGTTTGCCAATGCACTTGTCACACGCAAACCATTTGATTTAGACATCATTCGAGACAGAAATCAGCTTTATCGTGAAAACTTTGATGGTCATATTGAAAATACCTTCACATTGAAGATCCTCAATAAATCACAACAAGATGTTATTTATCATTTATCCGCTGACGAATTGGCAGAAGAATATAACTGGCTTGGTGACAAAACTGTGCTAGTCCATGCTGGTGATGTTGCAAATGTGCCGGTCAGCCTGGTGGTCGCTCCAGAACATTTACACGAGAAAAAGACTAATTTCTATTTTGTCATCACTATGAAACCTGACGATGCTGAACCAATTACTTTGTATGAGGAAAGTCGATTTTTTAATCGTCTGAGGTGATAATGAAAGCCACCTGCACTGAGCAAAGGTAGTTATATCAAGGTTTACTCAACTAACCCATTGCAGCCATAGCTTAATAAAGTTAGCAAGCAGAAAATTGAGCCAATAGCCACAAAGCTATTGGCTCAATGATTTTACTTTTCCGCGCTAATTATTTGCCTTACGCTCAAATCGTTTTTGATACATTTCGCTGTGCAATTCTTTGGCAGCTTTGACCATTTCTTCGTATGGAATATCCGCCACAGTAACAAAACCTACATTATAGTTCTCACCATCGTAAGCTCTACCTGTGATAGGTGAATCCATGTATTGAAACCAATGTGCGCCAATAAAGTAATCGTTATTAAATACAGAGCGCATGTAATCTTTATACATGGCTGCGCGGTCTTGTTGATCAGCCGCTTGAATCAACCCAGGATGAAAGAAACCTGAAGTTTTAGCGCCAAAATGAAACTCACCTATCATAGAGGGTTTATCAATTTCTTGTAAGAACTGCCATTTTTTGTCGGTTACACCTTGTTTATAATGGTTGTAGCTAACTACATCTGTGTATGGAATAGATGCTTTAATTACCTCTTTTGGCATACCCCAGCTGGCAAATCTGACCCCAAAATACAAATGGTTTGGCATATATTGTTTTAGCTTGCCACTAACAACTTTAAAGTATTGCTGTGCATATACGTATAACAAGTGTCCATAATCAGCATCTTGTACTTCATTGGTTAAACTTGAATCAAACTGACCTTGATCAAACGCCAACCAAGATTGAATGTCAGTGCCCCACGCTTGGTTAAGCTTACTTATATCAGCATATTTATCGCGCATTACTTGAGTAAATTTGGCTTTGGTTGGGCTATCTTTACCGTCTCGGGTTAAGGTATGGATCACAATGCCTAATTCACTGTTGCGAGAGTTAGAACGACCCCAACTTTTTTCATTGTCGATAAATACACCAACACACCAAGGTGAGTTATTGACTTCAGCCGCAATTTGTTTAACAGTGACTTCCGCTCTACGGGCAAATTCTGGATCAAATACATCTGGCATAGGCGACCAAAAGTCATTACCGCTTGATACCGTTTTATAGTCACCTATCACCCAGCCATTGGCAAAAAATGGAATTTTGGCATTGTCGTAAAACATAGGATCGGTCCAATTACCGAGTGAGGTAAAACCCCAATTGCGCATACGATCAACTGTGACATTCTTCCAGTCAGTTAAAAAAGAATTGTTGCTGCTTTCACCATATTTTCGTTCAAGGTTTGCACTGTAAAAACTAAACACTTCGCCGTGTTTTAACGGCCCAGAATGAGCACTTTTACGATAGCCAAAATGGTCCGCTAATGGATCATCATATGACTCTGGCAACCACTCAAACATATTGGCACGCGTGCTTGAAACCAATTGACGTGTTTTTGCTATATTTTTGTCCACCGTATTTAAACCTTGCGAGTCCTCAGGTGTGACATTCTCTGTGTCACGCTTTTTCATTAAAGCTTGATCAAAGTCATAACCTGTCATAGTGGTAGAGTTGGCTAAGCGAATAATATCTATACCAGTGGCTAAATATAGGTAGCCTTGTGGATCAACAAGCCACCATTTCCCATCGACTTTTTCCGTTCTAAAATAACCTGTTGCACGAAGTTTTGGACCTTTTTTCCAACCACTATAGTCGGAACGATCGTCCATTAGTTGATTAGCTTTAAGCTCTGCCAATTCTTGTTGAGTTTTTGCCTGCAATTCTTTATCGCTATGAATTTTTTCGGCAAATTCAGCTTTGGCGTTCTGGCCATATTTATCCACAATATTGACCAAGAAGTTTTTATCCATTGCAGGATTAGCGCGTAACCGAATGTTATCGATTGTGACTTCTTTGTCATGCATATTGTATTGCACGCTTAAGCTAATCCTTTTAATTCCACTCAGGTTTAAATGTTTAGCTCCCCACATCCATGTGAATTGTTCATCGTCACTTTGCCAGGTCGGTGGATTTGAACGCAAACCAGAGCTTAAATTTAACTCAACCTGCTCACCTTTATCGTTATTTGGCGACCCCAAATCATGTCCATCTAACTTAGCGTAATAGGTTCGGCTCTCACCAACTGGTACATTTATCGCGCGTGAAAATCCTTTGCCATCCACATCTGTTACTTTTAACCATAAATAGGTAGAATGCTTGCCTTGATTTGCCATATCAAAAGCAAGGTTAAAGTCGGATAGTTCGCTCCAATCAAATGGCTTAGCTGGCTCAATATGGATTGCAGCATGTTCGTTGTGTTTAGATGAAAATTTTACCCGCAGTGCTTGCGCCCCTTCAGTGGTCCCTTCAGTTTTAGAAACCAGCTCGGCGGACGCGTTCGAGAGTTTTATCTCAGCAGGCACTTGGGAACTTTCAAAACCAAATATCAGGGTATCTTTGGTCTTGTGCTCTTGCTTAGCTTGGCAAGCGGCTAACGATGCTAACGCAATTGGCCATACCAAGTGCAACATAGTCTTTCGGCGAAAATTCATAATATCTTTTCTCACATTTTATAGGTTCAAACGTTCTGGGCGCACAATCCCCTGCTCTGGAACTAACTCAGTCGGAATTTCGATTTTTTTATCATCAGCGCCCGCAGCAAAGTTACTTAAGCTGTAGCTATTTTTGGTCGTCCAATCCATTTCAATTCGACCATCCCCCAGCACTATATTGCCCAATTTTTGCCTAAACCAATTGGCCAGCTTGAGGTATTCAACCGTGTAAGCGACATTACGCCTTTCGAGCGGGTCGGTTCGCAAATCATATAAAGCCATGTCCGCTTTAAGTGGATCTGTTGTTAATGCCCAGCGAATGTTGTCGTTTAATAGTGGCGCTTTTGCGACTGTACGGCGATCGCGTGTGCGCATAGAAAAAGCAAAATCTTTGGTTCTTAGATAAGCTCGATGACCACTGACTAAATTCATTTCACCAAGAATGTAGTCACGTCTAAAATCGCGATTATTGGAAATAGTATCGAGATCAAATCCATCCAAATAGGAAAATTGCTTACTGTTAACATCTAAACCAGCAGCTGAAAAAAACGTTGGCGCAAAATCAACATACTCAACAAAAGTATCGACTACCTTGCCCGCGGGAAACTGTTTTTTATCTGACGAAACCACAATCACAGCACCGTTAGTTGATTGTTTCCAAGGGCCAAATTTGGCCATAATGCCTTGCTCACCTAAGTGCCAACCGTGATCACCGACCGTAAATACAATTAGATATTCCTTACCCTGTTTTTGGCTATATTGTTTAAATGCTTCCACCGCTTCACCAATCAACGCATCGCCAAACGCAGTAAACGCATAATAGTCTTGAATTGCTTGTTGCTTTTCGGCATAAGTCATCATGTCGGTTTTAGATTCATTATAAATCTGCTGTTGCTGTGGTGAAAAAGACGCCAGCTCATCAGAATCAAATTCTGGTAACTTATATTTTCTATGTTTGAATTGGTCACGAAATTCTTTAGGAGGCAACACAGGCGTGTGTGGTAAGTGAAAACCCAAATTAACAAATAATGGTTTGCTTGCATCTGCACCTTGAACTTTTTTTCCAGCCAAGGTCCGGTAGGACTGTCCCGCGTGTTCAAGATGGTTTTTAAACTCTTCAACAATACGAGCATCTACCGTTTTGTCTGCAGGCTGAGGGTTCACCCCACCTAAAATAAGGCCTGTATTGATGCGCGTATATGCGCGCAAGATATCAAACTCTTGTTCAACACTACGTTTTACAGCTAACTCGGCAGCATTAAGTTTGCGGTCAGCCCATGATAATTGATAAGTCTTAACTCGACCGTCTGGGTAAAAAATGGTTTCAGTTGCATCTTTACGCAATAACACTTCATCAACTAAACCATAAGCTCCAGTTGAATATAGGCCGCCAAAACCATGCTTATGTAAATCACGATTGTACTCCAAACTAAAATCAAAAATAGGTTTGCCCTGATAATTACGCTTTTCAGAAATGCCCACATGGTGTTTACCGACAATCGCAGTGGCATAGCCAGCATCGCGTAATATTTGCGAGATAGCGGGTTTTACAAAATCAGCTTCTTGGTGGGTTTGCTCCCAGCCATATTTACCATTGCGAAAAGGATAACGCCCAGTATGCATTGACGTTCGTGAAGGGCCACAAGCCGGAGAATTATTAAACGCCATGGTAAACATGGTGCCTTCGCTCGCTAACCTATCGATATTTGGCGACATTACATAACCAAGTTCACTTTCGCTCTTGCCAGTTGTTGCCCGATTATAAGCTTGTATAGAATCAGGACGGTGGTCGTCGGTAATAATCCATAAAATGTTTGGTTGTTTTGCCACGCCAGTAAAACTCACTGTACACGCCAGCAACATAGACGCAACGATACTTTTGTTCATCATGCTCACCTAAGTTTATACTAATTAAAAAAAGCCCTCCTAATATAGGAGGGCAAACTTCAAGGGCGTACACAACCCTTTTAGCGAAGATTAGTCCTTATTCGCAAGCTGTTAACAATTTGACACATTTTATTTTTGTTAATTTTTCATCAAGCCCTAACTTGGATAGACGCAATTAAATTTATGTTCAGCAAAAAAACTGCAAAAAATTGTGTCAAAAAGCAATTTATTCACCAATATAAGAAGTGCACAAAAAGAAACTTCAATTTGTCGACTGGGGGAGTTTTTGAATTCTGACGAAGAAAGCGAAGTTATTCGTTTAGCTCAGCAAGGCAATGATCAAGCTTTTGCTGAAATAATAAAACGTTATCAAAGCGATGTAAGAGCTTTTCTGGCGGTCCGTATGCAAAACATCAGCGAAGCGGATGATATCGCCCAAGAAGCCTTTATTATCGCGTATAAGAAGCTCAATGAGTTTGACATAAAGCGTTCAATTAGACCTTGGTTAAAAGGCATAGCGCTCAACTTGCTAAAAGATTATTTCAGAAAAAACGGCGGCAGAACGAGTGTAGATATTAGCGATTTTGAAGAAGTTTTATCCGCAGAAATAGAAAGTGAGCTGAGCAATCATAGTGAAGATTCAATGTTAATCGCACTAGAACAGTGTTTAGAAAAAGTAGATGACAAATTCCATACATTGATTAAGCAGCATTATACCGAAGGCTATACAGTGGACGAGTTAACCAAATTACACCAAGTAAAACACTCAGCAATGACAATGCGCCTACATAGAATTCGTGAACGATTACGCAACTGTATAGACAAGCGTCTAACTGGAACAATGGCATGAACAAGTATCAAGATGAACTATTAGCAAGTTTCATAGCGGGTGAAGATAACCGGGCTGAGCTGCAGCAAGAATGGGAAAAAGATCCACAGTTTAAACAAAAATCGGCTCGCCATGTGTTAACCCATAGGTTGATGCAAGTCAAACTCAAGCAGCACGACTCAGCTGAGTTCTCCGATGAAATTATGGCGCGCATTAAACAACAAAAAACAACTCAGCAAGCAAACTTAGCTAAAGTTAGCCACATAAAACGTTATTGGTTTCAAGGTACCTCTATTGCGGCAAGCATTTTTTTGTGTGCATTAATTTGGTTTTCGTTAGAACAACCAAACCAACCCTTTGCAAGTGTAAAATACCAACCCGTAACAAGCGAAGTGCAAGTCTCTGAGTTAGAGGCATTTCAGTTGTCTCCTGGCCCTTTTCAAATGCTGAGTGGTCAGGCGCATATACAATTTAACAATGGTACGAAAATCACAGCTAGCTCGCCAACGCATTTAGATATAAAAAGTGCCAGTAATGTCCGAATTATTCAAGGTCAATTAGCTGTCGATTTACCGGCTAATTCGCCCGCTTTTTACGTGCAAACCGCCAGTGCCAATTATGTTATCGCCCAAGCAAATGACCGCCAAGTATCGGCGTTGGCAAACTCAAAAGAAGCAGACGTCACTCCGATTTACCGCCAGGAAAACTTGCCATTTTCGTTTACAATAGATGCGCAGGGCGAAGTAAAAACATCAGGTTCGCTCGACAGTATCCATAAACAAAGCAGCAATGAAGTTGAAAGCATAAAACCGAAAAGCATCGCGCCTTCAGGTCACAAAGAGCCACAACAACAAGACCCAGCAGAAACAAACAACCACAGCAATACGCCAATCAATATCGTAAGTGGACTCAATATGGGATTCGAAACTGGTGATTTAACCCATTGGTTGGTCGATGTAAAGAGTTTAGGTTTTGCAGAAGTAACACCTGAGGCCGCTAAGTCTGGTAACTATGGTTTACACATAAACACCATGAACTCTGGTCCAGTGTTTATCAAAATAAAACATTCGGTTTTACCAGCGGGTTTTGTTAAAAAACACAAACAATACAAGCTCAGTTACGACATAAAACGCCTGACTGATAATGCCGAATCCGCTATTGGTTACACAAGATTTAATAATAGTTTTAACGCCAAATATCAAACAACTGCACATGGCCCGTGGTTTAGAATGCCAAGAGACAACACATGGCAGCATCATGAGAAAATAATCCATGGGCAAGATTGGCCAGATACTTTCACCTTTGTTGAAATAGCTTTTTGGACACCCAACGAAGAATGGTATTTAGACAATGTGGAACTTGTGGAAATTCCACCTGCAGAAAACTTTATAAAAGAACAAACCCGTGGTTTTGAAAGCGGCGCTTTAGGCACAGGTTTGACTATACAGCGTGAAATAGGTCAGGAAAACTTTGCTATTTTACAAGTAACCGAAGAAGCAGCAATTGATGGAAATTATGGTTTATATGCTAATAGCACCACAGGCGAAATGCATATTAAATTTACCAGTGATGCGTTTATCACCGACCAAATAAATAACCAAACCGACTATTTATTTGCTTACGATTTGCGTGTAGTGGAAGGTAAAGCTGCGCTCAGGCAAATGCCCAACACTGGCGGTATTTATTACACGCCAGAATGGGCCGGTTATGGTTATCAACGGGGTATTTATTGGGTAGATAATGACGGCTTAATTAGGGTACGAATTAAAATACCTGCTGAAAAAATACCTGAAGATGGCCGGTTTGAAATGAAGATGCTGATGAAAGAAGGTGCAGTAGTTCATTTTGATAACTTTGAATTTTCTGCAGTAACGGAAGACTAATCCCCACAGCAGCTCAATGTTTATCGGTGCGCGTGCAAACAGCTATTTGCACGCGCAACACTCATCACAGCAAAATCAAAAAATAAATGTGTCACTTTGTAAACAATTTACCAACAAGTTAACAGAGATAAACAAACTAAGAGACACTGACTATGAAGTTGAGTTTACGTTCGAGTCGAACTTTGTTGGCAACTTGTTTGATTCCATTAACCGTAGCAAGTTGCACAGCCCCTACGACCAGCCAATCGCCAAGCGCAGCTAACAAGGTGTTTGAACCGAAAAAGCCGTCTGCCAAGTTTAAATCGCAGCCAAATATATTATGGATCATTACCGATGATCAACGACCTGATTCTGTTAGTTACTACAACCAACTAGTTTTTGGACAAAAAAATAGTCCGTTAGGCTATGTTGAATCGCCAAATATCGACAAACTCGCAACCGAAGGGGTATTTTATACCAATGCATTTAACCAATCGCCAGTGTGCGGGCCATCTCGCGGTTCAATGTTATCTGGACGATACCCGTTTAGAAACGGCCATTATGCATTTGAACTAACTCATCAAAACCCAGATTTTGTCAAACCTACAGTTTCGCAATCAATACGTGAATTGGGTTATCAAACTGCAACTTTTGGTAAAGAAGACAGCTACATATTTAAATGGGGTCCTGGGCAAGGTTTCCATGACGCCAATTTATATGACTATAAAGTGCACTTTAAACACGACTTGCAAAAAAATGGCAAAGGCGACCTGTTTACTAAAGTTTTGTACGATTGGAATAAAAAACCTAACAAACAAGGCACGGTTGAAACAGTGTTGTATCCTGATGGACGCAAGAAACAATATTTCCTGCAACGGCACCAAGCTGATCTTACCCAACAAGACATAGCAGCAATCGAGAGCGTTAATCAAGAGTTCGATTTACTACGTGCTTATACCCGTGGCAATACTAACTTAATTTTAGGCGGCGTTAACCCACAGCCAGCAGGCGAAACGGTAGATGCTTATATTGTTAAAGAGTTTAAAAACTACTTAGCCAACGCAAATAAAAGCTTTAAAACCTCGTGGGGCAAAACCGCCAAAGGTGCCGACACCAGTAAACCGCAATTTTTGAATCTAGGGTTCCATTTGCCACATACCCCAGTATTACCACCAAAATCCTTTAGAGACAGATTTAAAGATAAAGTTTATGACATCCCTAAATTTGAAAAATCTGAACTGGATAAACTACCTGAGCAATTAAAGCGTATTTACAACGCCGGCAAAATTGACGAGATGACCTACGAGCAAAAACAACAAGCCATCCGAGATTATTATGCATTTACCGCCTATGGTGATGCATTAATTGGCGAAGCAGTTGAGGCTTTTAAAAAATATAGTGAAGAAAACAACCAAGAATATTTAATTCTATTCGCTATTGGCGATCATAGTTGGCATTTAGGTGAGCAAGGAATGGAAGCCAAGTTTGGCCCATGGAAGCAGTCGGTCGCGAATGCAATTTTAGCCGTTGCGTCAGATAAATCTATTGTGCCAGCAGGAGGTGTCTACCGTGACCTAGTTGAATTTGTTGATTTCGCACCAACAATTTTGACCGCGGCTGGCGACAATGTTTATCAACAAAAATACCAATATTTAGATGGCTTAAACCTATTTGATGTATACAGCGAAAACCTGCCCAAACGGGATTATATACTGGGTGAAATAAACGTGATTGCCGGCCCTAGGGCGTATTTACACAGCGACAGGTTTAGATTTTCAATGCGAACCCGCCCATTCAATAATTGGGTGAATGAAAAACAGCTCGGTAAAAACTTGCAATGGGCATTAGTTGCACCAGCAGAAAAAGTGGAAATGAGTTTATACGACTTGGCCAAAGATCCGCTAGAACGTAACAATGTCGCTTACGATAAAGAATACAAAGCGCTTGCCAACTGGTTTAGACAAAAACTCGGCAACATAGTGTTAGGTGATGGCCGTGTAGAAGCTGACTGGTCAAAAGCTAACAGCTATCACATCAGTAATTTTGCTAAAGGTGCGGATGATAAAAGCTTAAATATTCCAGCTGATTTAATTCCTGATTAATCGGTAATTTTGCTGGCGGTGCACATAATCGCAACTTAGCAGAATTGGATGGTTTAACCATGCCGACTTGCCAGTAAAGCTAGTCAAAGCTTTCGCCTAGCGCAAATGCAAAAATCCCATATAAGCAAAAACTGCCTATATGGGATTTTTAAGGCAATCTAAACAGTCACAGCATCTAATGCTTGGCTCACATCAGCGATAATATCGTCAATATGTTCAATCCCCACAGAAATACGCACAAGTGATTGGCTAACCCCTGCACTTTGTAATTGCTCAGGCGTTAACTGGCGGTGTGTGGTTGAAGCTGGATGACAGGCTAACGATTTAGCATCACCAATATTCACTAATCTCAAAATCATTTTCAGTGCATCAATAAATTGAGCTCCGGCTTCAAGCCCTCCTTTAATATCAAAACTTAAAATGCCAGATGCTTTACCACCAACTATTTTCTGGCAAGTTTGGTAATAAGGGCTAGTAGGTAAAGCGGCATAATTCACCTTATTTACCTTTTCATGTGACGATAAAAATGCAGCTAGTTTTTCTGCATTTTGACAATGGCGCTCAATTCGTAGCCCGAGCGTTTCTAGCCCTTGTAGGATCTGAAACGCATTCATGGGCGCTATAGCCGCACCAGTGATCCTGAGCGAAACCACACGACAACGAGTAATGTAAGCCAATTCGCCCAAAGCTTCGGCAAAATTTAAATTATGATAAGCAGGCTCTGGTTCGTTTAATACTCTGAAACGTTTTTTATTGGCAACCCAATCGAATCGGCCTGAATCAACTATCATTCCCCCTACGGCTGTGCCATGACCACCAATGTATTTAGTCAAAGAGTGCACAACAATGTCAGCGCCAAACTCAAAAGGTTTACATAAATACGGTGTTGCTACAGTGTTATCGACAATAAGCGGCACGCCATGACGGTGAGCAATATCAGCAAGCTTTGCAATATCAACAACATTACCCGCAGGGTTACCAATAGACTCACAAAAAATTGCTTTTGTTTTGTCGTCGATTGCCGCTTCAAATCCTGCAAAATCGTCGGCAGATACCATTTTCACCTCAACACCCATGCGCGGTAAAACTTGCGTGAATAATGTATAACTACCACCGTACAATTGGCTAGTACTAACAATGTTATCGCCCAATTCGGTGAGTGATTGGATTGCATACGTGATAGCCGCCATACCCGATGCTAAAGCAAGCCCAGCAACACCACCTTCCATTTGCGCAACCCGTTTCTCCAATACCTCAGTGGTTGGATTCATGATCCGAGTATAAATATTGCCCTTAACTTTCATATTGTTTAGGTCGGCACCATGCTGAGTATCATCAAAGGTATAAGATGTGGTTTGATAAATAGGCACAGCCGCCGCTTTAGTGGTCACCTCAGACTCGTAACCGTGGTGCAGTGCTAAAGTTTCTAATTTCACTTTATTTAAATCCTGAATGGTACTTTCGGGTGACACCATATTTCATTGATTTAGCAAAAGCAAAAACACATCGTAAATAATCGTAATTAACTGCATTGGATAGTTTGCTAAGCCTGAATGCCCCTGTTCTTCGTTAAATAAATGTGTCAATTTGGTAAACAATCACCAATAGACCATGTATATCAAAACTTCGACACGCTTAGTTAATTGCTTTGTTTAACCTCAATTCAGGTTATCTACTTTTATGGTGACTTTATGAAACGACCGAACACACTAATACTCATAGTAGGCTGCTTTTTATTATTGAGCAGCAAATTGATAGCAAAAACCATCGATTTCGATGCTCAATACCCATTTGCAACAGGCTGGAAACTGATCTCCAACATTAATCACGCCATTAAAAACGCAGATGCCGGCGCATTGCGCCGTTTATGCGCTCGCTCTCGTTGTGCTGAATAGAATGATAAAAACTTAAATATCGCAGATAACACAAGGCCGTATATGATGAAGACTAACCAGACAAAACACTTAAAAGCTTTTCAGGTTCTGACGTTGAGCATGATTGCTATTTTCACTCAATTCAATAGTAGTTTTGCTCAATCACCAGCTGAGAAACCCAATTTTTTATGGTTAGTATCGGAAGATAATTCTTATATCTTTTCGCGCCTCTACCACGAACAGGGCGCAAAAATGCCGAATATTGAAGCATTAGCCAAACAAGGCCTAATATTTAATAACGCATTTTCCAATGCTCCCGTATGTTCTACTGCGCGAACAACGTTAGCGACGGGGGCTTATGCCCCCAAATTGGCGTTAAACTACCACAGGCGATATTCAGAAAGCCAGCTACCCTCAGGATTAAAACCAATTGCACAAATTCTTCGTGATGCAGGTTACTACACAAGCAACAACAGCAAAAACGATTTTAACTTTGTTGAAAATACCGCAGATCCGGTTTGGCATGACTCAAGCAATAGCGCCAGCTGGCGAAATCGAGAAGCTGGTCAAGCATTTTTCCATATGCAAACATGGACAACAACTCATGAGTACAATTTGCACTTTCCAGCAAGCGACGTAAAAACAAAACCGACAAAGCATAATCCCGACAAAATAAAACTGCCAAAAAACTTCCCGAATACCGAGCTATTCAGGTATACCTATGCGAGATATTTAGACCAACATCAGCAACTCGATCAACAGATTGGCAAAGTGATTGAACAACTAAAAGCGGACGGTGAATTAGAAAATACCTTTATCTTTTATTTTGCCGATCATGGCGGAGTCATTCCTGGCACTAAAGGATATGCTAACGAGCTCGGTCTACACGTGCCGTTGGTTGTTCGTATCCCGAAAAACTTTAAACACTTGCTTCATCCAGATCTGCAAAACTTGCAAAACGCCAGAATTGACGGAGTCGTTAATTTTGTCGATTTCGCGCCAACTCTGGCTGAATTAGCCGGAGCTCCTCGCTCTAAATACCATGATGGCCAAGCATTTTTAACCGCTGATATAAGTTTAAAACAATTAAACCAACGCAATACCAGTTTTGCCTATGCTGACAGGTTTGATGAAAAATTAGATATGGTAAGAAGTTTGCGCGTGGGCAAGTATAAATATGTACGCAATTTCTTCCCTTTTATTCCTGATGGGTTACACAATCAATACAGGTATCAGCAAGCTGCGTACCGAGAATGGCGAGCATTATTTAATGCAGGAAAGTTGACTGCTGAGCAAGCTAGCTTTTTCCAAGCAAAAAGCGCTGAGGCTTTGTATGATATTGAAGCGGATCCATTTGAAAGCAATAACCTTGCAACTGAACCACAATTTGCTCAGACAGTCAGGAGATTAAGAGCTCAGCTGACCGAAAAGTTAAAAGCCATGCCCGACCTGTCTTTTTATCCAGAATACTATCTGCATCAGCATGCACTTTCTAACCCAGCAAAATTTGCCAACTTACATAAACACAATATATCTAAACTGATTGATATTGCCAATGCACAATTAAAACCATGGCAACAAGCCAAAATTGAATTGACCAAAGCACTAAACTCTAGCGATAGTATCCAGCAATATTGGGCGCTTATTGGCTTGTCGAGCTTCAATCAGCAAGCACAGTCAATTGTGCCACAAGTACGCAAATTATTTACCTCAGCGACAAACACATTGGTCAAAGCTCGAGCGCTTGAATTTTTAACCTTGGCAAATCATTTCCAGCCAACAGAAAATTTAACCAAATTAATTGCAACGACTGAAAACACCTTACAAGCACTTGAAATGCTGAATATTGCTGCCACCTTGCATGATATTGCAGGACACACATTCGATATACCAATTAGAGAAAACTGGCAAAAATCGAGCAATCGGCAAGCTGACAACCATCAACAGCGTGTTACCCAATATTGGACAAACGCAAGAATAGATTACCTGAAAAGCCGCAGTGATTAACTGCGGCTTTCAGCAGAAAGGGAAAAATAATTAGTGAGTGATTGCGCCGACATGGCGAATGACACTTTGTGCAACATTAGCAGCTGCAGCAATTGCGTCATCAATTTCAGTTTTTTGCATACGCGCTGCTAGATAAGTACCAGCAAACGAGTCGCCTGCAGCTGTGGTATCTATACAAGGCGCGCCTTCAACCACTGGCGAAAAATAGTCAATTTGCGGTGCAAACGCATAAATACCAGCCGAGCTTTTAACCACAACCTCTTTACAGCCCAATGCAAACACATAGTTTTTAACTTCTTGATGTGTTCTGTGGCCATATACATTTTGGTGATCAGTTAAACCCGGTAACGCGATATCAGTTAATTGATAAGCTTGTTCATACCAGTGTTTTGCTTGCTCTGGTGACTGCCATAATTTGGCTCGATAGTTAGGATCAAACGCAATTAAGCTACCACGCTCGCGCAATTGAGCTATTAAGTCAAGCAACCTAGTTTTGTCTTCGTCTGCCAAAATACCCAAACTAATACCAGTGAAATACACAACATCAAAATGGCGCAGCTGCTCAACACCACCTTTTTCGGCAAACAATTGCATCAATTGTGTTGCGGCTGATTCTTTCCGCCAATAATTTACACAGCGCTGATCTTGTGCATCACGAGTAATTGAATATAAACCAATTTGTCCGTCAGGTTGGCGGAATACATAATCGGTTTTTAAACCTTCACCTTTAAATTGTGCCAACATCTCTTCACTCAAACTATCAGAGCCTATCGCCGACATGTAGTATACCGACAATTCAGGTGCCCAACGCTGTGCATAAACCGCCGTATTATATGTGTCGCCAGCAAATGCACGTTTAAAGTTAAGAGGGTTGATGGCATTTAATTCCATCATACATTCGCCAATTGAAAGCAATCTAGTCATGTTACACTCCGCCAGTTGTATTGAGTAATGGTCAATTGATACGGTTAAATTTTCGACATCTTACTGCGTGATTGAACAAATAACCACAGGCAATTTATTTATTCACGAAACAATCAACATACAGCAGGAAAATATGCAGAAAATTCAACTCTAATTCTCATGCCATTTTCTGCGGCTCGGTTTATACTGAACCTTGCACAAAGAAAAAAGGAAATTGCCATGAAGTTAGAATTATCCGCAGAGCAAGTTCGTGTATTAGGTGTGATGTTAGAAAAACAAATTACCACACCTGACCAATACCCAATGTCGATAAATGCAATCACAACTGCTTGTAATCAAAAAAGTAATCGAGATCCAGTTGTTCAATACTCAGAAGTTGACGTACAAAATGTTGTTGACGAATTAATCCAACAAAGACTGTTGGCCGACGCAGGACCAAGCGGCCGAGTGAATAAATACCGTCACAGATTTTACGGCAGTGAATTTTCAGCGTTTAATTTTGATTCAGCACAAGCGGCTATTCTATGTCTGTTGTTTGTTAGGGGTCCACAAACACCAGGTGAACTGAGAACTCGCAGCCAAAGATTAAATCCGTTTAACGATGTTGGCCAAGTAGAAGCTTGTTTAAATGAATTAGCTAACGCCGAAGATGGTCCATTTGTGGTAAAACTTGCTCGGGAACCAGGCAAACGAGAACATAGGTTTGGCCATTTGTTTAGTGGAGAGGTGGCAGAGGTAGTAACTGAAGCGCATAGTCTGAGCCAAAACTCAGTGGCTTCAACAAACAGTACGGTTTCGATTGAGGAATTTGAACAACTAAAAGCTCAAGTGAACCAACTAACCGTTGAACTTGCCGAATTGAAACAGCAGTTAGGGGCTGATTAACCCCTAACTGACTCAACCTCAATATGCGGATTAAGCCATATCCAACAAGTTATAACGCGCTTGCAGCTCGTTGTATAAATCAGTTTGGTAGCTGTCTGATTTAACATCCAGCTTAGCCATAATTTCAACTAAGTGTTCGTTGTCTTCGCGGCCACTCCAAATTTTCACATAAGAGCCTTCTTTATAACCATTATCTTGGCGGAAGAAGTTTAGTACGTTTTTGCTAACATATTGCGCGTATAAATCGTCCCAACTCATTTGGCAATCGGCCAAAAGCGCTGAGAATAAACCTAAGCTATAACGTTTTGCTGCAGCTAAACCTATAGTTAGTTCTAATTTTTCTAACAAGTTTAATGACGCATAACTAATTTGTTGGCCGTCAAAAGTTACGCTTGTGCTACCTAACTCAGCAAACACATCATCTAACGCTGGTTGCTGTGCACCTTCGTGTTTAATTAAAATCGCTGACAAAACAAAGTGCCAAATATCCACCAACTCCATTTGCAGTTGTTCTAAATCACACTCTTGTTTCTTCCACCATTTCCACCCGTGGTGTTCAATCGCTTCAGCCGCTTCAATCACCACAGCGCGTAAAAATGGTGACTTAACCGCAATCCAGTCTGGGTTTACTTTCGCATTCATTTTGTCTTGTAGTGCCAACATAGTCGCAGCTTGGTTGGTCGAAAGCATTTTTAATCCTCGTTATTATCTGAATAAATCTGCCTGCAGTTTAGCTTGCTTAGATTGGATATTCTAGCCAATTCATTGTTAGTCGTAACTCAGCTCGCGTACTTTGCCCCAAAATACTCGGTATGAGTAAAAGGTATAACAGAGAATAGTTGGCACTACAATTAACGCGCCCCACAACATAAAACTCAAACTTTCAGCAGCAGAAGCTGCGCTAAATATATCGAGCTTTCCTGGCACTATGTCTGGAAAATAACTAAAAGCAAATGCGCAAAAACAAATAAAAAAGATAACAACAGCCGCAACAAACGGGATCCAACAACTGACATCCTGTTTAAATGGCATACGTTTTAGCAGCCTGTCGACCACTAAAAACAGCACAAAACAAAATAACGGCAGCGGTAGCAACAAAATTGCATTTGGTAGACTAAACCAACGGTCAAAAACAGCAGGATTAATCAAGGGGTTAACAACCGAAACACTCACAACGCCCATAAAAGCAAAACGTCCGGCTGCGCGTGCCCACTTGGTTGCTTGTTGTTGCAACTCGTGTTCAGTTTTCATCACTAGCCAGCAAGCACCAATATACGCATATGCGGCCAATACCCCCAATGCGCTTATGCCAGCAAATAAATAAGCGGTAACACTCGTCTCAAATCCCATAACATACAAACCCAACATATAACCTTGGCTCAGCGCTGCTAATATAGAACCGAGTTTAAATAAAACATTCCATTTGGGCCTGTGGCTCATTGCAGCTTTTACTCTAAAGTCAAACGCAACACCACGCATAATCAATGCAACTAATAAAATCACAACCGGAATATAGAGTGCTTCAAGTATTAAATTATGTGCAGCAGGAAATGCAATCAATATCAAACCCACCGCCAATACTAACCAAGTTTCGTTGGCATCCCAAAACGGGCCGATTGATGCAATCATAGTTGACGCGGTTTGGTTGTCGTTAGTCGGCAACAAGATCCCCACACCCAAATCATACCCATCTAAAATGGCATATAAAAGCACTGCTAACCCTGTTAAGCCTGCAAAGATAATCGCCAAGCTATCAGCTGATAAATAGTTATGCATTTTGCACCTCCAAAGATGCTTGTTTGGCTTCTTCTGTGGTAATTTCTTCGATATCCACGGCACGACGAGCCATTAAAAATACCGTATGGATATAAGCGACCAGTAAGCCGCTATAGACCAAAATATATAACAGCAAGCTAAAACCTACATTTTCAGGGGCAATTGGTGTAACAGCTTGCTCTACCGTAAGAATTCCCGAAACCAAATAAGGCTGTCGGCCAATTTCAGTTACATACCAACCCGCAAGTGTTGCTACCCAACCTGAGAAAGTCATAGCGATAAGTACTCGGTTAATCAACTCAGATGTTTGTTGCTTGCGAAACAATTGCCAGCGCGCAACCCAAGCCACCAATAGCATCAACATACCCAGCGCAACCATAATTCTGAAAGCATAAAACACAGGTGCGACCGGTGGGTGTTTCTCGAATTCATTTAAGCCTTTAATTTCACCTTGCCAGTCGTGGGTTAAGATAAAACTAGCCAGATTAGGTATTTCAAGCGCCCATAAATTCTGCTGCGTTTGTTCATCTGGCAAGGCGAATAAAACTAACGGTGCGCCTTGTTCTGTATGCCAAACGCCCTCAATTGCTGCAACTTTCTGCGGCTGATGCTCTAGAGTGTTTAACCCATGTATATCGCCTAAAAATATTTGAGTTGGAGCAAGCAAGGCTGCAATGGTTAATGCAGTTTTAAGCGTTTGTTTTGGCGCACGTTTCTCATCCCCTCGATATATGCGGTAGGCACTTAAACCAATAATAAAAAACGATGCAGTTAAACCAGATGCCACCAGCATATGGCTAAGACGATATGGAAAAGATGGATTAAAAATAACCTCAAACCAGCTCGTTACATGTGCGACCCCGTCTATCATTTCAAAGCCGGTGGGCGTTTGCATCCACGAGTTGAGCGCCAGTATCCAAAAAGCTGACACACTGGTTCCAAAAGCCACTACAAAGGTCGCCAAAGTATGCACCCAAGGTTTCACTCTTTGCATACCAAATAACATAATGCCTAAAAACGTCGCTTCTAAAAAGAATGCGGTTAGCACTTCATATCCCAATAATGGGCCAGCAATATTACCGACGGTTTGCATAAACCCCGGCCAGTTAGTGCCAAACTGGAACGACATAGTAATGCCACTAACCACACCTAATGCAAAGGTGAGTGCGAATATTTTGACCCAAAAGCGATAAGCTCGCATCCACACTGGATCTTGGGTTAGTTGAAACTTAAGTTTGAAATAAAATAGGTACCAAGCCAAAGCAATTGTGATGGTTGGAAACAAAATGTGAAAACTGATATTGAGTGCAAACTGTATGCGTGACAACACCAGCGTATCGAGCCCGAGAAAAAGCTCCATAACCAGCCTCCTAAAAAAATTGTAAATTTACCTAGGCCCTACAAACTCGCTTATGCCCATCAAGCTGTTATATAAAGCTTAGGTAAACTTGCGATTAACCCCTGTTGTGGCTATTTGTCTGCTGAGTTTAAAAATTTATCTTTCATATCCAACACTTTGCCAACCCCTGCCCCCAAACGCATCAAGGTATTAAGTTTTTCTGGGCCCATTTTTGGCAACTCTGCTGCCCAGTGGGTGATGGTTTCAAGCAGGTCATGAATTTGCTGCATTTGCTCTAACGCATACAATTCAGCATCATTGCTCGGCTCTGTTAGCAGGTTGTCGCGTAGCAAGGACAAAGTTGGGTCTACTTCGCGTTTACGTCTTTCTTCAAACACACGTAAAGCTAATGTCCAGATATCCCCCGCTGGTGCATAGTATTCTTTGCGATCACCCGGAATATGCTGAACTTGAATTAAGCGCCAAGCCTGCAATTCTTTAATACCCATGCTGACATTTCCGCGCGAGATGTTCAGTGCATCTGAGATTTCATTGGCTGTGAGTGGATTTTTTGAGATTAAAATTAACCCGCACATTTGCCCAATAGTACGGTTAAAACCCCAACGACTACCCATTTCACCACAGTGCATTACAAAGGCTTCTAGTTTTGAATTCATGGTTCATTACCGAAGTTTCAGAAATTACTGAAACTTTAAAACAAACATTGTTTGATTTCAATCAAAATTTATGCAGATTTTTTGTGGCGATAAAAAATCACAAGCAACCCAGTAATTAGGATAGGGTTTATATTTTCCGAATCGAAACCTACTTTTCTGGGAAGAAAAGTCTATTTGATAAAACCACCCACATAAGCTAAATTTGCCGCAAAAGATCGACAGGAAAAAAAACCATGAACCCAATTATCCAACTACTCAAAGAACAAAACATCTCAGATCAAAAAATTGGTGAAATATTCCAAGAACTCACGCAAAACCCATTGGCAGCAATGTCTACCATACAAACTCTTGGCATACCGCAAGAAAAGCTACAGCCACTAATAATGTTAGTAATGAGCCAACCAAACCTAATAAAAGAAGCGGTAGACGAGCTAGGTTTAGATTTTTCAAAAGTAGAAGAAGCAAAAGCCAAGTTGAACAAATAAAACTTGCTACGTATTAGCATTAGGCCAGCATACTATTCAACTGGCCTAATTGTCCCCTGCTGCAAGTCAATCAACACATCACCAGCATCGGTTTGGCTCGAATATTTTAATATCGCGTGCAAAATATTAACGATTTTTCCCGCAAAATCATTCCGGCTATTTAGCGGTTCAAGCTGGTTAGCTAATTGACGATAAATACGTATTTTTTCATCATCTATATCATATTTGAGAGCTAGTGAATCCGCGCTGGCCAATTTGTAATAGTCAACCAGCAGATCAAACAAATACAACTGCTGCCAGCGTTTTAATGGCTTAGTTGTATCAATAACATTAGTTTGAGTCTGAGTTTGCGCGAACATCCACAAACTCACAGCTTTGGGTTGCAATAAGGCTTGCTCTTGTTCACCCCAATTTCTAGGGATATAACGTAAACGAACCAGTTCTCTAATATGCCATTGGCTTAGTTGCAAATACGACTGCGCTGTTAATACATCCTTATCCCACATAACATGCTTATGTTGCTGCCGATAACGCCATTCACGCTGGTACATAGGGAATAGCTTGTCAAAATCATCTACATTTTTAAGCACATGAGTCTGCATGGCCAAATGTGCGTCATCCTGCCAAGTTAATACTTTATAAGCTGGCATATACGCAGCAATGCTTGGTGCTTGAATGTTTATCAAAGTATTGTCGCCGCTTTTATAAATAGAAGCATCGTTAATATGCATATGCCCCGCAATATGCAATTGCAAACCTGTTTGCGCAAATAAAGATAAAGTTTGTTCGCTCGGAAACCTAGCGTGATTAAAATGGCTTTTACCGCCAATTTTCTGCACATATTCAGCAGCTTGATCGTAAAAATCGCCTAAAGGAAAATGGCTAAATGTCAGCAGTTTTTTATCATTAAGTTTAGCCTGCTTTACAACATGTGTAATCCAAGGGATTAAAAATGGTTTGTGTTTGGCTAGGTGGTTATAGCCCGTGTTGCTAGATCCAGAAAACTGCTGATGCTCACCAGATAAATCTTGCGGTACATAAACGTTTGCATCAATAGATAACAACCAAAAACCCTCAACGGGTTCTATCACATAACTTAAATCATTGATATGTTTGCAATGGCCTTGCTCATCGCACACTGGGTAAGTTCGGTTATTTAACGCAGCGGCTTGCAAACCTTGTTGATAAGAATATTTTTTATAATCAATTGGCTGAAAAGGGGTTTGAAAAAACAAATCAGTTTGGCGAGGAGTAAACCCAAAGTTTTTCAACGCTTGATGTATACCTGCGTAGCCAAGTGCTTTAATTGCGTCATCACACAGGGTTAACTTATTTTCGTTGCTATTGGATAAACACCGCTTGTGTTGGCTCGAATATAATGCAAATTCAGCCCCATTATTTTGCAGAAAATCGTTTTTCCCGTGCGATTGTTCGCTGGGGCGGACAGGGTCGTGATTCCCAGGCGCGAGGAAAAAGCGCATCTGGTACTTTTTCTCATATTCAGCAAATAAACTCGCTAGTTTTTGAATATGTACCGGTTGTCCATCGTCACTAAAATCACCGGGTAATATAACCCACTTAATTTGTTGCTGGGCTATTTCATCTAGCGCAGCCAACAACGCAAAATAAGGTTCATTAAACAGCCGAGTTGATGTGAGCTGCGCATGCATGGAGCGTACTAGTTTATCGATATGCGGGTGATGATTTAATGCCTCAGGCTGAGCATAAATATCTTGAAAGTGGATATCTGGTAATAACGCAAATTGCTCTGCATAGCCTTTTTGGCACACAAAAAATAACAGCAAACCAGCCAACAGCATTGGGTTGAAATATTTCACAAATAATTACCTGAACAGAGAGCCAAAATAAAAAGCGGTGCTAGTACATACAATTAGTACAGGCCTAGACATTTTAATGAGCACTGCTTTGTTATAAAACTCGGCAAGCTTGCTGCGGCTTGCCGAGTTTAGTTTTGAAAGATTAGAATTTAAAATTAACCCCTAAGTAAAAAGTAGAACCGAACTCAGTGGTGTTATATAAACGATCGTCCGAGTCACTGTACTGCTCTTCTCTTTGGTTGGTTAAATTAATCGCTTCAAAGGTAAACTTAGTTGTGTCGTTCAACTGATAAAATGCTGAAAAATCAACATAAGTAGTGCCGTGGAAGCCAGTTTCATCTTGATCTGAATTACCTGGTGTTTCTATATGGGTTATATATTCACTGCGATAAGCGGTGGAAATACGAGCCCCCCAAGTTTCAGTTTCATAATAAAGTGTCGCGTTAGCAGAATGTTCAGACAACCCAGGGAAAGCTTTGGTTGCAAACAACTCCCCCGCGTCGTAGTAATCCATTTCACCATCGGCGAATGTATAGTTAGCAATCACGCCTAAGTTATCAAAGGGTGCAGGCAAAAAGCTAAAATCAAACTGACCGCCTAACTCTAAACCCTGAATGCTGGTGTCTTCACCATTTACCTTAGTGTAATAAGTATACAAGGTATCGGCGCTTTGCCCTTGCGCTAATAAATCAGTTGAGAAGCCGGTTTGCCCATACGGCATTTCTATTGCTTTACTAATAACAAAGTTTTTAATGTCTTTGTAAAAAACACCTGCCGACATAAAACCACTATCAGTGAAATACCACTCCAACGCAGTTTCATAATTAGTTGATTCAAACGGTGATAATCTAGGATTACCCGAGCGCAGTTCATTTACTTCAGTGTTCACCTTGCCCGCTATGGCTAAATCAGCTAACGCGGGGCGAGTTAAATTTTTGCTGGCACTAGCACGCAATTGCATGTCTTGGGTAACATGCCAAACTAAGTTTAGAGCAGGTAATACATCAGTGTATTCTTGCGGAACGCTTGTTAAATTAGGTTGGCTGTCACCTTCTTGTTGAATGTAACCAGCTGATTCAACTTCGGTTTCAACATAACGTACACCAAAATTACCCGACAGCACCTCATTGCGCCATTGGTATTCCACCCAAGCAGCACTTGTGGTTTCAGATAAATCGTAAACACTATTAATATCTAAATCATCAGCTGTTAAGTCAGCATTAACATTATAAAATGCTAATGTTTTAGCCACATCACCAGCGGCCCAATCCGCTTTGTCGTGTGCGGTAAATACTTCAAAATAACTCGGGTCCAATACATTGGAAATTTCACCAGACTGAAACTGACCTTTTAATGCATCTTTAACTTTATAGTTGTAACCATCAGAAACAAACTTCTTGTGTAGCACACCATATTTAAGCTCTGCCGAATCAGTTAAAAACGATTCGAACGACAGTTTTATTGAATCAAATTGGGTATTTTGCACACTTTCGTCTAAGTCGAATTCGTGCATTTTCCAACTATCAATTGAAGCAATATCAAAGTCATAGCTATGCTCTGCATAAAATCTATCTTTGGTGTAATCTGACGTAATACCACCAAAACCTTCGTAATACACCTTGTCGCTCACCGGAATTACAAACTCATTTTCAGAGTGACCTAATAATAGTTTAGCCACTGTAGAGTCGGTTATTTGCCACTCAGTTAACAATGAAATTTGGCTAAAGGACGTGTCCATTTGTTGTTTACGGCTTTCGGTTGCCAGAGTTGCATTGCCAATATCAGCGTACACCACCTCACCATTTTGGTTGTATTGCAGCTGATTTATAACAGCACCGCCAACCGTTTGCCCACCAGCAGTCGTTGTACCACCCAATGCAGTAGAACTTGAGCCGCGCGTGGCAATATGGTGTTCATCTTTATTGTTGTTCAACTCAGCATATAAAATGTCTAAGTCAAACGACAAGCTATCAGTGGCGTTGTATTGGAAAGCAGCAGTCAAACCTAAACGCTCTTGGTCGTTCTCCCAAACTGAATAACGATTACCGCGGGCAAATCTCAGCTCTTTATTATTAATTTTATCTTGTGTTGCTTGGTCTAGCTTGCTGATATCTGAGCCTGATGCATCTTTTGGACGCCATCTATAAGTATTGGTACCTTGCTCTACAGTATCTCGTTGACTATAGGCAACTGAGAATAAAGCCCCAAAGTTATCCCAACGGTTAGAAACTAATGCAGCAAATCTTGGACTAGTGCTATCCGCCATTGAGTTAGAACCTGCTTGTGCTGACACAGCGGCTTGAAAACCTTCATAGTCAAATGGTTTAGCTGGACGCAACGCTACCGTGCCGCCAATGCCCCCTTCTTCCATGCTGGCAGAAAAGGCTTTTTTAACATCAATTTGGCTAAATAATTCAGAGGCAAATACGTTAAAATCAAACCCGCGTGAACGATTACTTTGGCCGCGGCTATCCATACTAGAACCACTGGTTGCTAAAACATCTAAACCATTTAATTCCACCCGAGTAAAATCTGGGCCTAAACCACGTAAAGAAATTTGCCGGCCTTCACCACCTTCGCGGGTAATAGTTACACCCGGTACACGTTGCAGGGATTCAGCCAAGTTTAAATCTGGAAAATCGGCAATATCTTCTGCAACTATGCTGTCTTGTGCAATTAATGCATCACGTTTTACGTCACGATTTTTTAATAAACTTTGGCGAAAACCTTTAACGGTAATTTCTTCCATTGTCGCTTGTTGCTCAGCTGTTTGTTCAGCAAAACTATTGTGTGAATAACCTGCGAGTGCTGCGAGTACCGCTACACGAATAAGCTGTTTTGAACCTTGCATTTTCATACTATCTCCAAATTAAGTAACATTTATAATTTTAAAAATTGCATCCATTAACACCGACTTCGGACAAACAGCGAACAAAGGGCAAATTTGTTTGCACCTGCGTTTGCTGTGGTTGAAGTTGTGGCATTAACAAATGAAAACTGACTGATGGCGCATTGATGGGCTGTTGCATTGCACCTAGATAAAAATCGCTCGAAATAATTTGTGCGCCGCTGTTAATTGCCGCGAGCGCACGCTGATTAGGGGAACGTTTGGCATTAAATTCATCGGCACGGGTACGCACGATAAAACCTTGTGCAACAGCGTGTTTAATTTGCTCTGCTTGCTGCTGCGGATTGTTGTAAAGCAAAATCGCTGCTTGGTTGTGCTCAATATTAAATGCACCAAAAATAACTGTGTCACCCGCTTGTTCAAACAAATCCAGTTGCTTCGGATTACCGTCAAAAATAAAAATAAATTTACCGCGCACTTGCTCAACATCCGGCCAGCCAAATTGTTTAACCGACTGTGCCAACGACAAATTTTGTTGCTGCACTAAACTTGGAGTTAAAAGCTTGTCTAAACCTAATTGATCAACAATCAATTGATTGAGTTGTTGGTAATGTTTTGCTGTAAATTGCTCTGGTTTAACCCCGCTAATTTTGCCCCAGCGACTTTCTTTAACGTTAAACATTACATACACAGGCAAGTGATTTGGGTTGTTTATCGACCAAGTTTTTAGCTCAGCCAAACAGTCAGAAAATTGAATACAATGACTCGCAATATCCACATCTGGAATGTGCAAAACTTTAAAACCCGGCTCGGCGAGTTGCTGTTTTTCAGTGGCTGAATATAAAGCTTGGTTTGTCCATTGCTGTGCCAGCGGTTGTTGATACAAACCACCTTGGCTGTCGGCTAATACATCAATCTCCAATTGACGTAGCCCCATATCCAGCTGGCGAGTTAAACTTGGATGCGCATAGGAAATTTTGTCAGCAAAACCTGCTTGTAAGCTATTAAGCTGTTTTGCGATATCAGAGTCTAAAGCTTTTTTATAACTGTTGTGGCTGCCAATAACCTGCAACTGATTTAGCGGCAAAGCATGCACTGAGCATGTAGTTAACAAAGTTAGATAGATGGCGATACGTAAAATCATTTTTCTCATTTCCTAAAAATCGCGGTAAAAAGCGCGTTCGTAGATAAATGAGATTTGTCAGGTCAAACCGGGGACAAAAATTTTTATGACGTTTTTATGAAGGGTTTTAGGGTTTTGGCATAAAAGTAATACTTAACTAAACAGTAATTTAGTTGTCACAATGTTCTGCCAGCATGTTGACCGTTTTAGGCAAGCAGGTGACGGTAGCTGGCTGTGAATAACAACAATAGCGATTACTCAATAACTTCAGAATTATTAAAAGAAGAATCAAAACTGAAAGGTGTGATCCGTAAATGGGTTGCCGATCAGCATGATCAAGCCGATGTTTATCAAGAAACCCTCACCACAGTGATTGAACAACACCAACAATCCCCCATAAAAAATCCAATTGCTTATGCAATAACAGTTGCACGCCATTTTGCTTGGAAACTTGGCAATCGCAGTTTTGAAGTGTACGACGAAAGCAGCGATTTACGCGAAAGCCACAGCGCTGAAGACAGTTTGTTGCAAAACGAACAAATTGAAAAAATTCAGCAAGTACTCAACGCCATGCCACCAATGCGCCAACAAGTATTTATTCGCCGCCGTTTGCACAATCAATCACGCGAGCAAATCGCGCAAGAATTAGACCTAAGCGAAGAAGCAGTTAAAAAACATATCAGCCGCGCATTGGCACAAATTGCAATGCATGTGGATTTTTAGTTATTAAATACCACTACAACATCAACACCCAACGCAGATAAAACTGCCTGCCGGTTTCTGTCGTATTGTATAGGTGTTGATGTTTGCCAGCGTATTCGCGGTAGTACTGATTAGCCAAGTTTTGCACACCAAAGTTGACCTCTAATTCGCGGCTAACCTTATAAAAAGCAGAAGCATTCATTCGCGCATAGGCTAAATAACCAGATTCAATTTGGTCGAGTTTTGCACGTTCAAATTTTATTTGGTCAACATAACCACTGCGATAATTGGCCGCCAATCGAGCACCCCAATTTTTGTATTGGTAGTCCAAAGTCATACTAACAATGTGTTTGGATAACCCCTCTAATTGCGCGCAATACTCAGCAATGTCGGCAAATTTGTGCGTGCGTGCCGCATCTGCAAAGCTATATGAGAGCTGACTGCTAAACTGGGGCGACCATTGCTGTTGCCAACTCACATCTAAGCCTGTTAGCCAAGCATGCTCAGCATTGACACTTTGGTATAAAGGTTTGTCAGCATAAAAACCTATTTGCTGATAATTGATTAAGTTATCCAAACGTTTGTTATATAAAGCAACAGACAAATAACTGTCGTCGACAGTTAAGTTAGATTGCAGTGCTATCTGGTTGGATTTGTACGGCGCCAATTGGCTATTGCCAACTAAATAACCGTCAATGCCACTTATCAGCGAAGGGGTCGGCACGTAATATTTGGTTTGTACAGGGGTATAGTTTTGACTAGCAACCAAGCGCAGTTGCCAACCTTCATCTAATTGATACAACAAGTTAGCCGATAATAACATCAGCTTATGCTGTGCAGGTGTAGTAGCTCTCACATTACTGGCATCTCGGATGTCTGTCACCAATTGTTCATGCCTAGCAGCTAAATTTACCGTTAAATCATCTTGCTGATGTTGATATCCAACCCAAGCGGCATATTGCTTACGCTCTAAAGAATAACTTTGCACCTGATTTAGCTCACTATCACTAAAAGCATGGTCTGGCAGCAAGTCTGCTTTTATCTGTTGGAGATTTACCCCAGCCCACTCTAGTTCTTTGTGCTTATTCGCTAGCCTGTAATATGGGTCTGTTACCTGATTGTCTATCACCCCTTGCGCAAATTCGCTTTTAAATAAATCGCCTTGCTGGTAAACAAGTCGGCGATCAGCAAAACTTTTAGTTTGAGCGGCAAAAGTCCATTTTTGTTGTTGCTGTTGATAATCAACCGCCAGCTTAAATTGTTTCTGGGTTAATTTGTACCGACTTGATTGAACATCCACTTCATCTAGTTGCCACTGCGGTGCTTGGGTCAAGTCAGCAAAATAGGTATTTCGTGGATAATCCGTGTTGTACCGATAATCGCTAACAAAATCGGCATAGGTTTTTAAATAGACTTTATGATCGTGCGGTATCTTTAGAATATTCCGCGCTGTCCCCGCTAACCAATGCAATGTCCATTGCTGGTTGAGATGTGATTCTCCCGCCCAAGTCAGCTGGCTAAACTGGCTATCTTTTTTCAGCTGGCGACTTTCACTTGCCAGCTGAGCATGTTCAACCCTGGCATAGTTGGCAAAATTAAATTCATCTAACTGCAAATCTAATAGCTTAGAGACTTGTGAGTTTGTCTGATCAACTTTCGCCAAAGCGCTGCTGCCAATGCCGCGTGTAGCTAAATGGTCTTCAGATTTTTGATTGCTCAATTGACTTACGACCACATCAAGTTTGTGCTGCAATTTTGGCGACAAATAATGCAAGGCTGCAGTAAAGCCAGCTTGCTTAATTTGATTGTACCAAACTGAATATCTGTTGCCGCGCGGAAAATACACTTGCTGCTGTTGCAATAATTCTTGTGTGTCTGTTGCTAGTTGGCTGATATCTGTGTCAGCTATATTTATATTGCGCCATCTGTAGGTATTAAAACCTTGTTCTTGCGTATGTTTTTGTTTGTAGCTGGCAGACAATGCGTAAAACCAATCACCATAATTAGCTTGCCAATTGAACGCCACACTACTGCCAACTTTGTCGGCCAATTGATGGTAATTATTTTCCACAAAAGCATTAAATTGCCAACCATCAACTCGCAACTCATCACTCACACTCGAAAACACATTGATATTGGCCGCAATACCTCCGCTGTCTTGGGTAACGGCATAATCTCGGCTTATATTTATTTGTTCAAACAGTTCGGTAGGCAGTACATTAAAATCAAACGCGAGTGCTCGTTCATTTTGTTCTCTTGAATCTAAGCTTGAGCCATGTACGGCTAAAGTTTGCATACCATTGAGTGCAATATAAACAAAATCACCTCCTAAACCTCTAAGCGCAATTTGCCGCCCTTCCCCACCATCAAAACTTGCAGCCACACCAGGTACAGTTAATAACGACTCAGCTAAGTTGTTTACTGGATAACTGGTTGCATTAGCAACTTCTAAACTTTCAACGCGCACGCCATAATTAGATTCAGCATTATCGTAACTTTGGAAGCCTCTATTAATGCGAGTTTGTATGGCTGGCGCACTAACGATCAATTCTTCAGTACGTTGTCCTGAAGCTTTTTTCTGCAGTTGTTTGGGTATTGTTTTTGGCTGCTGAGTATGTAATTTGGCATCTGGCTGCTTGGCAACTAATATAGAGTCTTCCACCACCTCTACTTTAACTTGGTAAGTTTGCGCAAGGCGCGCTACCACAGAAGTTAAGCTTTGAGATAAGTTATCGTCAACAACAAAGCTAAATTCACCGTCAACATTTGCAACTTCTGGGCTAAAAAACACAGGTATTTGGCTATGCTGAGACAGCATTCGCAAGCTTGCAAATAAGTTATCAGCTGTAATTTTGCTCGCGGCCCAACTCAAGGTACTAGCTGTACAAAACAGCGCTAGACAGCACAGTCGCAAACAAAATGTATAAAGCGCGCACATAATGTCTAATTGCGACGGATAAGAATATGACCCGGATATTCAGCAAGGCGCAAATTGCTCGCCAAAGCTAACATTTTTAACGTCTGTTTAGGTTGGTTTAAGTTAAAACGACCGTTAACTGACATCGCCATTAAACTTGGATCTTCTAAACTAATTTGCTCAGTTAACTTTCTATCTAACTTGGCGATAACAGCCCCTAAACTCATTTGTTGTGCATCCAACCAATTTGCTTGTAAATGATGCTGAATAGCTTGAGGATAAATAATTTTATCGGCGATTTTTCCATTAATTACTTCAACACTTTGCCCTGCAGTTAATACAACTTGTTGCTTGTTTGCGCCGACCACCACACTACCTTCAACCACAATAACCTGAGTTGAGTAGTCGTTTTTATCTACCGAAAAAGTTGTACCTGTTACCTGCACCCTCACCTCACCTGCATGCACATAAAAAGGTTGGTCATCAGCAATATGTTCAACCGCGAATAAAGATTCTCCTTTATCCAAAATCACATTACGCACTTTTTGCTGCTGATTAAAGGTAAGTTGAGTTTCCCCCGCCAGAGTCATTACAGAGCCATCCGGCAAAGCAATTTGTTGAGATTGATTGTGCTCATCAGTTGGAGTGGCAGCAACAATAGGTACCATTTCAGGCGAGGTTTTTAAAGTAAATATACTGGCGCACAAAGCCAACAGGGCTAAACAACAGCTTCCGAGCAGCTGCTTTTTAGTAAAGAGAAACCTTGGTTTATCTGCTGTTTTTTTCGAGATTTGATTAGGTAAAGATTGCAATGCATAAGACAATTCTTGCGAATGCAAAATTGCCATGCACTTTTCATAAGCTTGTTGATGTGCGGGGTCGGCTGCCAACCACAACTGCAACTCTTGCTGCTGTTGCTCTGTTAACTCATCTACAATTTCCGCCCACTCGGCAGCCTGTTCGAAAATGGCTTGTTTGTCTTTCATGCTTTGATCAATACACTACTGAAAGACAATTTCTAACATATAAATGTTACGGTTATAATACAGACATACGAAATATCAAACTAAGTAAAAATAACGGTCTAAAATAAATAAGATTTAAATTACTGCAGGGTTTAACCACTCAACAAAAAACTGCATTTTTAAAGCCAGTTACACTTTCCAAATAGATTGTCTTCCCCAAACTAGGCTACACTTAGCCAGTAGCTTACTTTAAGGATTGAACTATGCTTGAGCATGTTGGAGTGCAGATTCTATTATTTGTTAGTGTTACTTTATTGGTAGGGGTAATCTTGCGCCAGTTGCTCAAACAAGTGGCTATCCCATACACGGTTGCACTACTGATAGTCGGCATATTATTTGGGCTAATTTACCGATTTGACCACAATGATATGCCGGGTTTATATAATCAAACCGTGCAACTTGTTGCCGATATTGACCCGCATTTAATTCTTTTTTTGTTTCTACCTACGCTTATATTTGAATCTGCCTACGCCATAGAAACTCACCTGTTTAAACGCACCTTTAGTCAAATCGCCTTACTGGCAGTGCCTGGTTTAATTGTTTGTACCAGCATAACCGCTGTATTTGTTAAATATGTATTCCCTTGGGATTGGAGTTGGCCAATTTGTTTTATGTTTGGTGCGTTGATAAGTGCAACCGATCCAGTTGCAGTGGTAGCACTACTTAAAGAACTGAGTTCACGAAAACGCTTGGAAACCTTAATTGAGGGCGAGTCATTATTAAACGATGGTACAGCTATCGTATTATTCACGCTGTTTTATAGCATGTTAAGTGCAAGCCATGCTACTGATATTACCGCGTTGGGCGTTATAGGCGACTTTACTTGGGTGGTCAGTTTTGGCTTTTTAATTGGCCTTGCTGGCGGCTGGTTAATGATCTTGTGGATAGGCAAAATATTTAATGACCCGTTAATTGAAATCACCTCTTCTATCGCCACTGCTTATTTAGTCTTTTATATCGCAGAAGGGGTGTTTCATGTATCTGGCGTAGTTGCTGTAGTTACTTTAGGCGTGTTGTTAGCGGCTCAAGGCCGCACGCGAATTTCTGCTGAGGTGAAACACTTTTTGCATCAGTTTTGGGAGCTTATGGCCTACCTTGCCAACACCCTTATTTTTGTTTTAGTTGGCATTATTGTCGCTGTAAAGATACGTTTGGATGATCCACAAGCTTGGTTGATGCTGGCCGTGTTATATATCGCGATATTGCTAATACGAGGAGTTTCAATAATCTCGTTGTCACCATTATTAAAACAAATAGGCATAGGCTTAACCAAACACAAATCTCTTGTGCTTATTTGGGGTGGTTTGCGTGGTGCGGTAGCACTAGCCTTGGCTTTATCTGTCGTACAGAGCGACCATATTCCAGCAGCTATTGGTGAACAAATTCTATTTTTAACCGCAGGGATTGTGGTACTAACCATAATCATTAACGGTGGAACCATTCGCTTACTATTAACCAAATTGGGCTTAGACAAATTGCCCGAAGCAAAGCAAAAAACGGTGGATAAAGCCGAACTACATATTCAATTTAGCTTACAACGAGAAATGGAAAAACTACGTAAAGATGATAATTTTTCCAGTGCCGATTGGAATACGATTCTTCAACACGAGCACATTCAAATACTAAATACCGAAGCAGAAATAAACCATTTAACCGACGACGAGCACGAACTAATTGTTGCATATAAACGCCGAATACTGGAAGCCGAAAAACGCTTTTACTGGTATCAGTTTGACCAAGGGATGATGAATATTAAGGCGGTAGAAACACTGAATCAAGCCGTTGAACACGCGCTAGATGGAGAGCCTAAGATTTATCCGCGCAAAGAAATTTACCTTGAACCGATTGATGAGCATAACTTTGAGTTAACCTTTTTCATTGCGCATAGTTTTATACAAGCGCAAAAAAGCAACTGGCGACATTTAAGTGACTTGGAAGCCCCTAAACATATTTACCACGCTATCGCTGATGAGCTAAAACAAAATATTGAACAGATGCAACATTATTTAAACGCCATCAATCAATTTGAACCCGAACGGGTAAAGCAAATTCAGACCTTGCTGGCTACTCGCGTTTTACTCAACAAACGCCGCCATAAGATAGAAGATTTAGCCGAACAAGGTGTACTTGAACCAGCTGAATCAGAAAAACTATTGGAAGATATTGATAAAGAAATACATAAATTGGCACTAGGTTAGTATCTATAACCCTTTCAGGGTTAGATTCATATGTTACCTCCAAGGATGGAGTTATTTAGCATGTGTGCTTGATTTAGCAACTACCAAAGACGGCACCCAGCCTTTGGTTATATGACACCACACCAAAATCTATTGAAATGAAAAAGGCCGCTTAGAATTTCCACAAGAAAAATTGACCATTATAACTCACTCGATAGGCTTTATCGGCTAACACAAGCAGGCGCAGACCGCACTGCTTTACCTACTAGTATAGAAGAGGTCCTTAAAGATGAGTTTTAAATCAATTCAAAAGCTCAATGTGACGTGGTTTAATTGAATTGACCACGTCAATAGCATTTGAATCGATTGATTTCACTGTGTCGGTAGAAGAAATTTACAACAGAGTTGATAATCAAGATGTAATTGAATTTTTAGAGAAAAAACAACAAGAAGCTGAACAATAAGTTCGGCTTCTTTATTTTTTTAGCTCTTATTTTGAACTAACAAGGGCTCAACTTTCTTGAAAAATAAATAACCTTTTTCGCTACTTTCGTCACTTGTATCTTGTGCAAAAAAGTTAAGTTGTTCAATCAAAGATTCTTTGGTTTTTTGTGCAACAAATAATTGAAAAGGTTGACTATCTCCGCCAGTCAACACACCATCGTAATTTGATAAAATGCTGTAATATTCTTTACGCTTGCTCATTTCTGAATCTATTACAGTGACAGGGTAGCCATTCTGAAATAAATACAAATTCATCAGTAGCCTAGATGTGCGACCATTACCATCAATGAAGGGATGAATATTAACGAGTTTTTGATGCAGATGAGCAGCCATTTCAACTGGATGCATTGTGGTTTTGTTGTTGTTAAAAAACAGCATAAAATCCTCCATCAACTTTTCTAAAATAAATGGTTGAGGAAATTCATGTTTAGAACCGTCTTCTTGCATTACAAACACGGGATGTTTTCTAAAGCGCCCAGCTTGCTGATCATCAATTCCTTTCAAAACTAGTGCATGAATGTTTTGGATTTCACGTATAGATATTTCAATATCTCTAGTGGCTAAGTCACGAATATAATAAATGGCTTCTTGGTGGTTAATTGCCTCCAAGTGATCAACAAGCGGCTTACCACCAATAGTTAAGCCAGTATTAATAACTTGTTCAGTTTCATTTAAAGTTAATGAATTCCCTTCAATGCAGTTAGATTCATAAGTATATTTAATATCTAATTGCTTATTCAGAGCCTCAACCATAGAAGAGTTGAACGGACGGAAACCATCCAAACAAGCTTTTAGTTCGGATAGCTGATTAAATAAGTCTGGCAAATTTTTAGTTTCAGGCCAAATTTTCAGCAAATCCAAATTTGCTGTGTACCTTTTTGTTTTTTCCATAATAGCCAAGAGTGATAAATTAAAGCGCTCTTTCAAAACCAAAAGCTCATTAACTTTTTGTTTATTCAACGGATTATCATTGTTAATGGCATTGATGTTCATAGTGTGACCTTAGTCATTTAAAGGAAAGCTTTTATAAATTAGGTTTATTATATCCTTTTTTAACAAAATTCAAGGTGAAATAAGCGATTCAAAAATGCCTGTTTGCCCACCAAACTGCCCACCACTTGCCTATGGCTTTTACTAAATCTTAGTGGTTAGCAATGGAAAAACAGTGCCGTTTTTATGCTGCTGTTAGAGCTAAAACATAGCAGTTTTGAAGGGCTTTATCGAGCATGATTTCCGTCAACATAGCTTTGCCATTTTTTCACTGGTTCTACACGATAGTAATGAGTCAGCAGAAAGCTCACTTAGCCTGAAATGGGCATTATGGTGTCCATTTTAATAGAAATAAGCTCAATATGGATACTATGGTATCCAAGAGAGATAAGACTGAGTGTCGAATGGTAAGCATCAGGTCTACAAATTGTTATCCCTAAGGTAACTTTGTGTAGACTTTCGGGGCTAGGCAACGTGCCTTTACCATCTCTCTGGTAAATACTGCGTGAAATACAAAGGCATCACGATATTGGTTTGTTCTAACGCTGAAGAGCCTTGAGTACCCGTTAACTTAAAGGTTTTACTTGGAGTACATTTTTCAATATAGGATGCCAACGATTTTGCTCTTGTACGTTTACCACTTTTGACTTCAACAGGGATGATATCGCCTTCGTCGGTCGCCAAAATAAATTCGATTTCGGCGCGGGCGTCATTCCATGAATAGCTTGGGTCAACGCCAATAGCTGTGAGCTCTTGTTGCACAAAGTTTTCAGCCACATAGCCTTTGTATTCATAGTTTTGTTGCTTAATCTCTTTATAACTGCTGCCCAGCATATGATTGAGCAGGCCTACATCAAACAGAAATAGTTTAACCATATTGTCTTTTTTATAGGCCGCCAACGGAGATTTCGGTAATCCTTCAATAGGGTAGTTTGGCAAAGCTAAGCGGCAGCAGTTAAGCCAATGGATCGCGGTTTCAAAATCGCTATAACGAGATTTACGCTCATGCACATGCTTAAATTTAAAGCGTTTAACCGACTCATCGCTGACAAGTGATAGCTGGGCTGGAATGCTATTAAACACCGATTCAATCAGTGTGGCATCGACCTTGCCCGCGTACTTACCGAAATCGCGGCGATAACCTTCAACTAAATCGGCATGAATTTTTGTGACTTTTTCAACACGCTCTAGAATGCTTGAATCCTTAAACTGATACCAAGCAGAAACGGCTTCCGGCATACCACCGGTAAAAAAATAGTCGGTTAGTTTATCCATCAATTTAGTGTGCACCGCCGGTGTGCTTGCTTGACTATCAAATGCTTTGATCAGTGCTTGCTCGTTGGATGCGTAAATAAATTCTTGGAAGGTCAGTGGTCGTAAATTGTATTGTTCTACCTTGCCTACAGGGAAGGTATTGAGCAAACCAATGTTCGAACCGCTGGCTGCGACAAAATAAGACGGTGCTTTTTCGGCAAAATACTTCAGCGAAGTTACGGCTCGTTCACATTCGCCAATTTCATCTAATATCAGTAAGTCGGTTTCTGGATTGAACGCTTGGTTGGTTAACAACTCAATGTTCATTACTAGCTCGTCAGGTGACAACGAGCCATCGAACGCTTCTTTGTAAGCTGGGTTTTCAAGGAAGTCGATACGAAGAATGTTGGCAAAGGTATTCCCAAACAATTCTTGCAGTAGATAGGTTTTACCTGTTTGTCTTGCGCCATCGATCAATAATGGCTTGCGCACAGGTTGACTTTTCCATGCTATTAGGGCGTTGAGTAAGTTGCGCTGCATTGTCATTTCCCGCCAATTAAGACTGTTAACTGCCTGTAGTATAACTCAGTCTACACTTTTACGCGCAGAAAAGTGCGGAATTTTACATTTTTATGCGCATAAAAGTGTTATGACGTTTTCGTTGGGCAAGGCTTTCCCTCTTGAGATGGCTTTGGGCACTTACCCTTTGGGCATCTGGGGCAGTTTGGGCAAAGCCTTAGTTCACGCCACTTAGGCACACACTAACCCTGCCCACAGGGTATTTATGACTTGGGGCATTATGTAAAATTCTGGGGCAGCTAGCTATCTGTACCCTCAGAAAGCTGCACGATCTGAGTATTTATCTGCCTACTGCGTCCGGTTAACTCTTTGATAATAGCGGGGCAAACGCCTAACTGAACCCAACTACACAATTACCTACACACCCTCTATCTGTTTTTCCTAACATACCACAGCGCAAAGTCAGCCTGCCCGACAACACCCGCCCACGCACTTCTCTTGAACTAGACAGGGTGTTAAAGGCAGTATTTTGGATGACTAAAGAGGCGATTAATCTTGTGTGGGCTTGTTGCCTGGCAGTGAACCGCCAATCAACCTAAGAGCATGGCTAGGTTTGAAGGCTAAGGCAGACAATACCGCTAGTGTACTGGTTGTGTACCTACTGCGGTCAGTGATTGTCATTGCATTGAATGATGGAAATATCCTTGCGCTATTATCATCAGTTGATAATATGAGTAGCTTATGTATAAGTGTACAGTCTTTTTATTGGTGAAATGCTTTTCATCTACTTGCCGAGAACCTAGTGAGTAAACGATTCGATAAGCTATGTGAGTAAAGCAATGAAAAACGCAAACAATCGCGCTGCGTGATAGGGATTAAGGGGCAAAGCCCAGACCCCGATTACCCCGTTGATATCTGGTTCGATTCCCTGAAATCGGTGGCCAATGTGCTGTCGAAAGAAAACCAGCAGTTGTTAAGAGTAATCGCCGAGCAACAGCCGCAATCGGTCACTGAGCTTGCCATGCTTACAGGCCGAGCTGTCAGTGATGTGTCGAGAACATTAAAAACATTGGGCGAGTACAACTTGGTTGAGATGACAACATCACAAAATGGATTGGCGGTAAAACCGCGATATCAATCGATGTTGTTATTGATCCAGCCATTAGAATAAAAGGAATATCATGCAACAAGTCGGAATTTATGAGCAGCTTATAACACAGCTTATCGAGAGTCGTATTGACCGAGAGCGATTCTATGTGGGCAAACGTGAGCTTAATAGCAGTGAAGCATCAACATGGTTATCTCGTTTCCTATCACACATACTTGAGTACGCGATTGAGTCCGTCCCCTCAAGTGATGATCGTCTGCAACAGCAAATTGCTTTATCCAATCAATTGTTACTCTGGCTAAAAACACAAATTCAAGATAACGATTTTATCGAAGACAATTTGCTTGCCAGTCAAGGTAAAATTCTGACTGCACTCTATGAGCTCGAAAATCCTGTCTCAGCCGATTTAAAAAATTATATTAACGACATTTTTCCGTTAACAGGCTTAAGCCAAAGCGAGCTGTTTTGTGGCAGTAATGCGGGATTGTCGCTTGAATCTGAATTGAAGCGAGAGATCTTGTCTGCGGATAAGATTTACTGGTTAGTGTCATTTATTAAGTGGGCAGGGATAAGGATCTTTCGACAAGAGCTTGAAGAGTTTACTTCTAGCGGTCGCGAGCTAAAAATTATCACTACCTCATACATGGGGGCGACAGATGCTAAAGCGGTGGAATATCTGGCGAGCTTACCGAATACCGAGGTGAAGCTGAGTTACAACACTGAGCGTGAACGTTTACATGCCAAGAGCTACTTATTTTTACGCAACACGGGTTATCACACTGGTTATATCGGCTCTTCCAATCTTTCCCATTCAGCGCTAACCAATGGCTTAGAGTGGAATTTAAAAATCACTTCACAAGAAATCCCACACATTATCAATAAATCATTGAGAACCTTTGAAACCTATTGGGCTTCTAATGATTTTGAACACTTTAGTGGCGATGCAACAAGCAGTGAAAAACTCAAAAAAGCCCTGGGTCAGCAGCGCGGAGATTTTGAGTCCAGCCCGACGCACTTCTTTGATATCTCTCCGTTTCCTCATCAAAGTGACATTTTGGAACAACTGGCCGTTGAGCGTAGTGTTCACCAGCGCTTTCGTAATTTAGTCGTTGCGGCTACCGGCACGGGGAAAACCCTGATCTCAGCCTTTGATTTTGCGCGCTTTATCAAAGAGAAACCGACAGCAAAGTTCCTGTTTGTTGCGCACCGAGAAGAAATCTTAAAACAAGCCAGATCTGCCTATCGTGGGGTATTGCGTAATGGTACGTTTGGTGAACTTTGGGTTGGCGGACATACGCCGGAGCACTATCGACAACTGTTTGTTTCTATCCAAACTCTGAACAATCAACTGAAACAACTTAATCTAACTGCTGACTATTATGACTTCATTGTCATTGATGAAGTGCACCATATTGCAGCGACTAGTTATCGCGCGCTGCTGGAGCTCTTTTCCCCAACTATTTTACTTGGCCTGACTGCAACACCTGAGAGGCATGATGGCGGTGATATTTTAGCGGATTTTGGTGGCGTGATTGCGGCAGAGATCCGTTTGCCGGAAGCGATTAATCGTCGCCACCTTTGTCCATTTCAGTATTTTGCTATTGATGATGATACCGACCTTCGCAACATTGCATGGAGTCGTGGAGGTTACGATATCGCTCAACTGACCAATCTGTATACCCACAACCAAGTCCGCTTTGACAAGATTTTGCTGAGTATGCAGGAGATCATCACTGATATAGGCAAAATGAAAGCATTGGCCTTTTGTGTGAGCAAAGAACACGCACTGTACATGACAGAGCAACTCTTATTAAAAGGTGTTAAAGCGGATGTGTTGACCAGTGATAACAGCCACGAGCGGCAACAAAAGCAGCAAGCGATTCATTCTGGCAGCATTAACGTGCTTTGCGTGGTCGATATCTTTAATGAAGGTGTCGATATTCCCGAAGTCGATACGTTATTGTTTTTACGACCGACAGAAAGCCTCACCATTTTCTTGCAACAGCTTGGCCGAGGATTGCGTTTATCGGGTGGTAAAGAGTGCTGCACAGTACTCGATTTTGTTGGTAATTCCCGCCCAGAGTATGACTTTGCCAATAAATTTAGAGCCTTAGTCGGTAAAAGTCATCGAGCGATCAGCGAAGAAATAAAGCAAGGGTTCCCCCACGCACCACTGGGTTGTCGCATTGAGTTGAGTAAGCGCACTCAAGAAATGGTGCTCAGCAACATTCGTCAAGCTTCATTAACGTTGAAGCGCCTAGTCGCAATGATCCGCCAATATCCTCAGCATTCCACACTGCCGTTAACATTGTCGAATTTCTTAACCTTAAATCCTCACATCGACTTGAATGAGCTTTATAAGCGAGGGAGTTGGTCGCAGCTGGTTCAGCAAGCTAAGGATGAAATCAACGAAAATTCAGTTGATGAAGATCTGCTGAAAATGCTTAGAAAGGCCATTCATAACCGAATTTTGACCTGTGATGATCATGCCTATTTGAGTTTCTTAAAACAGCTTTGCCAAAATAACTTTGTTATTAAAGATGCTGACCATCGTTATGCCTTAATGTGTCATTACGATTTCTGGCAGAAAACGGGGCCTGAATGTGGATTCGATTCCATTGTACAAAGCTTGGCGAAACTGGATGCTTGCGAGTTAAAAGCAGAGTTAATGGATGTTGTGAATTGGCAACTCGCACAAACCAAGCATGAGCAACGAACAATGCACGCTTTGCCTGAGGTCGCATTGAGGCTGCATGCACGTTATGCGCGTGAGCAAATATTGGTGGCATTTGGTGCGACCACTTTTGAGCGCCAACCGCCAGCACGCGAAGGGGTGTTTGTGTTGAAAGATCAAAATATTGAACTGATGTTTGTCACCTTGGACAAAAACGAAAAGCAATTTTCACCCACTACTATGTATCACGATTACGCGATCAACGAACACCTGTTTCACTGGCAGTCGCAAAACAGTGCAAGACCTGATAAAGGCCGTGGTTTGGAGTACATCCAACACCAAAAAATGGGTAAGCGACTGTTTTTATTTGTGCGTGAGCAAAGCAAAGATGAATTTGGCCGCACTATGGGTTTTGTGAATTATGGTGAAGTGGACTATGTTTCGCATACAGGCTCACAACCAATGAGCATTACTTGGCAGTTAAAAGAGCCAATGCCACACTTTATGTGGCAACAAGCTGCGAAGTTAGCTGTAGGTTAAATATAATGATGACTCCAGCTATCGACAAAGTGTACCCTCTTTGGCGCTTTAGTTTGGTCGAAAAAACCGAGCAAGATGCAGCGACTAGCCAGCAACGCGGGCATTTTCCACTGATGTGGTTGGCTAATTTTGCCGCGTTGCGGAAGCGTTTTGAGCAAGGCTTAAAAGTGATTTGTGCCGCACCACATAGCCGTTTGCAACCGACGGTAGCCAATATTAAAGCGGCCAAATTAAAAGGCCGCCTGCCACATAAGTTAGCCGAGAAAGTTAAGCAAGACTTTGCCAATGGCCAGTACGATAAGCGCTATGCAGTTGAGAAAAAACAACTGAGTGTTGATACCCCTGAAAATCGCTTTATCAAAATGGCGGTGAGTAAAAGCAAGCGGCAATTAGCGGAGTTTGAACAAAAGCTTAGGGAGAGTAACCAAGCACCAGAACGGCAACGGTTGTCAGATTCATTTTTAAATGAGCTGCATAGTTGGCAGCAGCCGCTACAAAAAGTGCTAGGTCAGAGTTTTTTAAAAGAGGTGGGTGCATACACAGGGTTAAGGCGTGAGTCGTTAGTGCTTCAGCAAAAAACCGGTTACAGCGCGGTGTATCGTGTTTGGCAGGAGCTGAAATTTTATTTAGATGTGTTTGGCAATCAGTCGAGCATTTCAATGAAATCAGTGGCCGAGATTTACGAAGTGTGGTGTTTTTTGTGTTTGAAACAGATTTTAGAGCAGGATCTCGGTTTTGAATTGGAGGAAAACGGGGCGATTAAGCTCGCCCATAATGACTTTTTTGAGTACCAACTAAAAGATGGTTTTGCTGGAGCCTTTCGTTTTAAACGCAGCAATGGTGTGACCGCTAGGCTGGCACACGAGCCGAAATTTACCAAAAAGGGCCAATCAATCCGCTCGTACTTGGTTAACCAAGAGCCGGATATTGTGTTGGAAGTGACATTGCCTAAAAGCGCTGATTTAACGAAAGCAGACTCAGCAGAAGAAAAGCAGTTTATTTGGCTATTTGATGCCAAGTACCGTATTAAAACCGAGAAAAACCGCTTTGATGACGGCAATGAAGATATCGAAAGTAAGGATTACGTACCAGACGATGCCATCAACTAAATGCACCGTTATCGAGATGCCTTGATTCGCCTATCAGAGCCCCGTTTGTCTGAGTCCCCATCCTGTAAAGTCGAAGGGCAACCAGCTAAAAAAAGCCGCCCAGTTTTTGGTGCCTTTGCTTTATACCCAGGCTTTTTTGATCAAACCACAACACCCAATCCCTACGCAGCCGCGATAGAAGCAGTAGGTATTGGCGCGTTTGCCCTATTACCTAGCCAAAATGAGCCTAGTCAAAATAGGCCTAGCCAAAACGAACTTAGTCAAACTGATCTTAGCCAGACTGGGAGCGGGTATTGCGGTCATCAGTGGTTGTTAGAGTTTTTGCAAGCGCAAATTGGCACAGCGCCGCATGAACAAACAGGGCAAAACAATGAAGCCATTTATCCTGTGGCTGGCATGGCGGACAGGCTCTACGTACAAGAAGCAGCACGCATACCGTATTACGGCATGCGCCAAGTGCTGTATCCTGATTTGACGATGACTGTGGCATTGGGTGGGCAACGTGGTCGTGACAATGGCTACTTTGAACAATTTGAGCAAGGCACAGCGCAGTGGTATCACCTGCCGCAAAGCACGTTTTTGCAGAAATTTGAGCAGCATATTGCCGAGGAAATTCGCTATTTAGCGTTGGCGTCGACTTCTGACTCCCAAAGTTCAACCAAGCAAATTGACAAACTTTGGCCGGTTAAACGAGTCACAGTGTTACCACGCTACGCCATTACCGAAGATCAAGCGGGTAAGAAGTCAGGTTCTGCTGATTTGTATTATTTATTTGAGTTAGGCAAACCGCTGTCGCTACAAACGCCAGTAACCAATGTGCCACATCGCCCAATGAAAAACTCGATGAAACTCACAACCTCAACTCGCCTAGAGAGTGTCACTAAGTTTACCGAGGTTGAAATAGTGTACGCAGCGGCAGTGGTGTGAGGCTAAATGTTCAACTTTAACTGGATTAAATTACCATTATGGTAAATAATGCGATAAATGTAAGCGCCTATAAAGGCCTACCTCCTAGCGAAGTTGGGGATGACAGACATTATATCTCTGACGGGCCGTTATATCCGGTAGAAGATATATTAAACCTATTGGAAGTAGGTGAGAGTACAACTATTTTATGGACTAGGCAGTGTAAAAGTCATGTTCAGCAGCTGTCGTATGAGATAGCTGATGTGCAAAAGCTTATAAGGCAAGCTATTACTCAAGGTCAGTATGTGAATTCGCAATGGTGTGTACAAAAACCAACTGGACCTTGGGCTGCATGCGATGGTTACCGCTTGTTTCGGGATGAATGGGTGGAGTATGCGTACAAAGAAATGCGCTACGAATACTATGTGAAATTTGCGATAGGCAAGACAGGTAAGTTGTTATTACTGGTTTCTTGTCATTTATCGCGCTGAGGATATGTGATGAATAGTCAAACTTGTCCAATTTGTGAAATGGGCCAATTAACACTCCATACTGAGAGGGTTACAGTTGAGCATTTAGGTCAGCAAGGCCAAATTGACAGCCAGTATGCCGTGTGTGATTGCTGCGGCAGTGAACAGGTAGGTACTGCTGAAGCTCGCTTTAACAAGCGTGCAATGATTGCGTTTAAAAAGCAGGTGCAAGGCTTGTTAACGGGTAATGAACTTCAGGTCTTGCGTAAACGCTGGGGCTTAAAACAGGGTGATGCTGCAAAAGTGTTTGGTGGTGGCCCTGTTGCTTTTTCCAAGTACGAATCTGACGATGTGATGCAATCAGACGCAATGGATAAACTGCTCCGTTTAGCGGCGGAAGTGCCAGCTGCTTTAGATAAGTTAATGTCGGATGCGGGTGTTGAGCGCAACATCCAGGCAAGCTGGAAAAATGTAGCTGTAGTGGATTTCTCATCGACTGCTCGAAAGACGAGAGTTATTACATCGCACGAACTCGAACTAGAGGCGTGTTATGGCTAAAAAAATATCAATATCACTACAACAGGCTATTGATGCTTTGGTGATCCAAGATGTTTACGTTAAATCGTGTCAAGCCCAGTGTATTGATGGCTTTGATCCAAAGTCTACGGAAACAGGTGAACTGTTAGTACAGCAAATGCATGTTGTTCACCGCAGTGAATTGGTTGATATTGATGGTGATGGACAGCTGGTGCGTATTTATATTCGTTTGGGGACACGTTGGGTTGATCCTAAAGAAGATAGTGATCCTGATATTAAAGCTTTTGTTGAAGCTGACTTTATTGCTGAATATCAAGTGAATACGGAACTTGAACAGGCGGCCATTGATGAGTTTGCACGAAAAAACGCGAGTTACCATGTTTGGCCCTATTGGCGCGAGTTCTTGAGTACTCAATGTGAACGACTGCGTTTGCCAAGGGTTGTTTTACCAACTGTACAATTTAGCAAACAGTAACTTGTATTGGTCAACTTTTCCTGTAGAAATTCTAAGCGGCATTTTTCATTTCAATATACTTTTGGTGCGACGTCATGCAACCAAGGGCTGAATGCCTTCTTTGGTAATTATAAAACTCAATATATTTTGTTGCTAAATCTAATACGCATGCCAAATAACCCCATCCTTGATGGTGTCTGATGTACGTTATGTCACCAACATAGTAAGTATTATACATTTCTGGAACAAACTTACGCTTGAGCCTATTGGGAGCATATTTATGCCCAGTTCCTGACGTTGGGTAGTGGTGTTGAGTTTTAGGTCTTATTGCCTTTAACCTTTGATTTTTCATTATTTTTGATATTTTGTATAAACCTACGTGACACCCAATAGCTTTTAACTCAGCTTGTATTCTTCGTCTACCGTACGTGCAGCCTGCTTCATTAAATATCAATTTAACCAAGACGTTTAGCGCTTCATCTTCTGTTGATGGTGTTTTGGCATCATAGTAAAAACTACTGCTACAAACACCGAGCGCATTGCATAACTCTGTGACGCCAAAGTCTGGATGTGCTTTCTTCATTTGCTTCACTACTTGTGGTTTGGATTGTCCAGTATGAAGAAAGCTGCTGCTTTTTTTAATATATCATTATCCCTTTGAGCACGTTTAAGCTGCGCCTCCAATTCTTGTATTCGCCGTTGCTCAGGTGTTAATGCTTTTGAGTTTTCCGGTGTTTTGCCTTGAAGCTCTGCAAGATATTGTTGTTTCCAACGTGATACTGCCGATTTGCCTGCACCAGATATTTCTTCTATCTGTTTATTGCTGTAGCCTTCGTCTACCATGAGCTTGGCGTATTCTAACTTTTGCTTCGTACTGAATGTAACTTTGGTTTTTCTGGTCATTTTTATACCTTTAAGATTTCGCTAATTGTAAGCTATAAATCTCTACAGTTGTATTAGACCATTACACTACTCGATGTTTTGGATCTGCTCACGCATCTGCTCAATCAACACCTTAACCTCTACCGCGGCATTGGTTACTTCAGTATTAATTGATTTCGATGCTAAGGTATTCGCTTCGCGGTTGAATTCTTGCATCATAAAGTCTAAGCGGCGGCCGCAGGCACCGCCTTTTTTCAAAATTTTGTCGCGGCTTTCTTTTATGTGCGAGTCTAAACGGTCAAGTTCTTCGGCTACATCTACGCGCTGTGCAAGCATAATCAACTCTTGCTCTACGCGGCTTTCGTCAACTTGCTCTTTTAATTCAGCTAAACGCGTAGTTAAGCGCTCGCGTTGCCAAACTAACACTTGTGGCATTTGTTCGCGCACTATTGCAACTTGGCTTGCTATGCCTTCTAACCTTTGTTCGATAAGAGCTTTTAAGTTTGCACCCTCGCTCGCACGTGCAGCTAAAAAGTCTTTAATGGTTAAATCGAACTCAGATAGTAACTGAGCTTGTTGCTCGTCTAAATCTTGCTCTTCAGCTTGCATTACACCAGGCCAACGCATTATATCTACAGGGTTAACAACTGCGTTGTTAAGCTGCGCTTGAATTTTAAGGGCGTGGTTGCACAGTTGGTCAACTAGGTTTTGATTTATAGTTAAGTTGCCCGTGCTTTTGTCTGTGTCGGTAATGCGTAGGTTAATTTCAACTTTACCGCGTTGCATGGCTTTACGAATTTTTTCGCGCAGTACTGGCTCTAATCCTCTAAATTGTTCTGGCAATCGAAAATAAGTTTCTAAGTATCTTTGGTTTACTGAGCGGATTTCCCATGCAAATGTGCCCCACTCTGTTTTTTGCTCGCGACGAGCAAATGCCGTCATACTATGAATTGCCATTGAAGTTATATCTCCAAAAAAGATTGATTAAAGTCATGCATTAAAAGTGAATACTATAGCATATTCAGGCTTGTACGCACTAAATGGCGTGCTCAAACCACAGTTTATTTAAATACTCAAATACCTGAATATATTGCTGTAAAGCCTGCTGGTTAATTTTGCAGTTGCTCTGTTGTTGGTAGTGGGCAATCAACTGCTTTTGTTCAGATGGGTTAAACTGGTTTATACAAATACTTGCAGCCAAGTCATACTCAATGCAAGCCATACGGGCATATTCCCAGTCGACTAAATAAGCTTTATTCCGCGTTTTTAATATATTGTCGCGCGATATATCACCATGGCAGAACACTTGGTTTGTGCATTCATTATCTAGCTGCTGCGCAAGTTTAAGTTGGGTTTTATCTACTTTGTCTGCTGAGATTAGCGCTTGAATATCCGCAGCAAGCTGCTGCGGGATAATATTTGGTTGGTGAATTTGCACTAATTCGCTATCAATGCTGTGGGTAAGTGCTAATAGCAAAGCAATATCTTCGATACATGCTTGTGTATCCACTTGCACGTATTCAGTCACGAGCAATTTGAGTTTGGCGCTTTGCAATAAACACTTTGGTGTTAGCAGCGCCTTTTCGGCAATACATCTTGCTTGTTGTTCATGTTGGACATGAGCAGAGTCTTTATTGTCGAGCGATTTTACGAATACCCTTTGTGGTACTTGTGCTGTTACCGATACCAGCAGTTTATAACATTGATTGCTATACCCTTGAGCGATAGGCTCAATATCGAGTATTGAGCCCAGATGTTGTTGAATAAATTGCTGCTGTGCAGTTGATAGCATAACCAAGAGTTCGCCTAGCTAGTCGGTTGTTGTCGATAACCAACTTGCTGTTGTAAGTAAAGTGTGCGCCATTGCCAATAAGCCCAAGCGGCTAACAAGGTGTAACCGGCAAATAATAACATGGTTAAGTTAAGTGATTTTTCACTATAGATGTAGATGCCTGCAATATCTATCGCTATCCAATACAGCCAAGTTTCAAGCAAGCGAATGGCAATTAGGTAGGTTGCATACACACTAAACACAGTGGTGAAGGTGTCTAAATAGGCAAAATCGGCTTGGGTGTAATTTTCCATCACATACCCCAAAATCAATGATGCAAGCGACAATGCACTAATCATTTTTAAATGCAGTGCTAGCGGCCACGACTGCACGGGTGCAACCTCTTCAGACGCTGAGGTTTGTACCATTGAGTCATCGCTGTCATCTAGGCCAAGTTTAATTTGCCGCCATTGCGCCCAGCCATATACAGCCATAGCAATATAATAAACTTGTAACGCACTATCCATAAACAAGTTTATATCTAAAAAAATGTAACAATATATCCCACTGGCAATAATGGCCGCTGGCCAGCACCATATGTTACTTTTACCGGCCAATAGTACATAAGCTAAACTGGCGATCACCGCTATCAGCTCCAGCCAGTTCATCGCCAGTATTTCTTGCGCAATTGCGCTCATCGTGTCACTCATCAATATGCGACCTGTCGCCCATTATGTATTTACACACAAATACAGCACGACCGATTTCTTGATAAACACGTTCCATCTCAACAGTTAAACAGTTCATCACTTGGTGGTATTCACCAAACACTTGTGAACTCATGCCATTGGTTTTTATGCGTATATCTGGGTATTGACGAATACGTTTTATAAAATCCCAAATTTGTTCCTCAAACTCTTGCTGAGCTAACGGATACAAACTAATTTCAACTGATAATTGCATCAAGCTAATCCTTAAAATTCTAATTCTGCAGTTAAACCAACGCGGCGCGGCTCTGCGTATTGGTACCAATGTTTATCAGCATATCCATCACGTGGATCGTTACCAAAATAGAAACCTTGAATTGGGTAAGTTTTGTCGAATAAATTACGTGCCCATAATTTAAATACCCAATCACCTGCTTGATAGTTAACCGTTGCGTTAACTATGTTGGTTTTGTACGAGCGTGTTTCATAGTCATCTGAAAAGTAATGGTCGTCTTTACCTTCAACTTCTGCACTCACCCATAAATCACTAGAAATGGTATGAACAGCACCAACTAAATAGGTATAGCTAGGGGCTTGCGATAATTCGCGTGAGCTCGTCACAAGTTTGTACTCGCCTTCAATTTCAGTCGGCACTTTCTGTTGGTGATCAAACATGGCCTTTAACCAACCAAAGCTACCATAAACACTAGTTTCAGCTGTTAACAAATAGTCTATTTCAAATTCAAGCCCCTGAGAATAGCCTGTATCCGCATTTGAAATCAATGGGCTAAAACCATCACCCGCGTCGTTACGGTCAGCAACAACGTATCGGGTCAACTGTACATCTTGTCTGTCCATGTAAAACGCTGTTACTGCATATGACAAACCATTATTTTGATATTTGTACCCAAGCTCATAATTAGTTAAATATTCTGGCTTAAATAACCTTTGTTCTTCTGGAAAATCACCATCAATATTGCCGCCACCGGCCATATAACCGCGGTTGATTGATGCATAATAATACCCCGAGCTATTTGGTCGATAGCCGATAACCGCCTTGCCGCCAAACATGTCGTAAGTTTTGCTTGAACTAACACCTTGGTTATTTGCATAACTAAAATCATGCGCTTCAAACCTTGCGCCTAAGGTTAACTTCCAACTCGCGCTCAATTGACTGTCCAATTGAGTAAATATTGCACGCTTGTCGTTATTAAACTCTGAAGTAAAATCATTGGCGAACCAAGTATATTGACGGACTAAGTCGTCTGCTGCGTTTTGTGCATACACGCCCACAACCCATTCTGTTGATTGGTTGAAAATACGCCCTTGGTCGGTCGAATTTAACCTAATTTCAATCGAATGATTTGATTTGTCGTGAAAATAATAGTCAGTCGATGAGTATTCTGAATCGGGCGCTATGCCAACATAAGACCAATCTTCGTCAAAACCATAAGCAGTGTCTGTATCCACTAAATTGGCGATAGCGTGTAATTTAATACCAGCCGTTAGCTGATAAGCTAAATTACTGCTGAAACTAGAAGATTCTTGTTTATCAAAACCTGGCTGGTCAGATAAAGTTGTACGGTCGTTATTTAAACTAAACGCATCATAGCCATTGTCTATGTCGATATGTGATAGCGTGAAGTCCCAAACAATATCATTCTGGTTGTCGTAGCGTAATTTGCCACGCAAACTCAATTCATCTCGACCATTGGTATCGGTTTTATCTAAATAGATGTTTTCCATAAATCCATCAGAAAAATGCTGGTAAGCGGAAACTCGATACGACCAGTTGTCGGTTAATCCATTTGAATAAGCTATGCCAATGTCTTGGCTATTATAATTAGCTAACCCCAGTTTTAATTGGCCTGATTGATAAGATGTTGGTTCGTTTGACTTAACGTATATCAAACCAGCAAGTGCGTTTGCGCCAAAACGAGTACCTTGCGGACCACGATAAATTTCAACTTGTTTGGTATCAAACAAGGTAGCCGCGCCGCCCATTGGGCTGTAATCAACATCATCTAAATACAAACCAACGGGAAAACTTGTCGGTGCATCATACTCAGAGCTTGCACCTAAACCACGAATTTGAATAAAGCGCGCACGATTACTGCCACCATTAAAGTTTACATTGGGGGCGACATTGAGTATTTCATCTAAATGATTGGCAGCGCGAAAATCAATTGTGTCTGCACCTAAAACCGAAACCGACACTGGCGCAGTATGGATATTCTGGCTGCGATAGTCGCCTTGAATTTCAATAACTTCAACTTCATTGTCGGCATTTTCAGCGGATACGCTGGTCACAGAGCTTGCTATTAAACCCGTAATGATAATGGCTTTTGTGATTGGAGAGAGTGTGTATGTCATTTCTGCCTCAAATTTCTTTCGCTCATCAATTGGTGCAACATAGGCTCATCCCGCACAGACGAACACGGGTTTGCGAATTCTGTATAAAAATATAAACACGTTGTTATTTGCCGCGGAGTGTAACAAACATTGATTAAACATTCTTACAAAGTTGGCTATACTCAAAACTTACTTGCTAAATATGTAGGGATGCTTATGTTTTCAATACCTTTTACCGCCGAAAAGTCGATCACGATCAATCAACCTGTTAATCAAGTATTTAACTATATTGCTGATTTTGCCAATTGGGATTGCTGGTCTCCTTGGTTAATTCAAGAACCTGATTGCCCAATTACTCGCACGGCTGAACCCGCAACCGTTGGACACGCTCAAGCATGGAATGGCAAACAAATAGGCAAAGGGGAAATTAAAATATCTGCCTTGCAACAAGATAAGTCGATTGATTACGATTTAACTTTTTACGCCCCATGGAAAAGCCAATCGAAGACTCAATTTAAGCTAACAGAATCCACCACAGAGACTGGTGAACAAGCCTGCCATGTTGTTTGGTCTATGCAAGGCAGTTTGCCGATATTTATGTTTTTCTGGAAAAAACTTATGTCAGCGTTAGTCGGTAGTGATTACGAACGTGGGCTGAAAATGCTAAAAGAGCAGCTAGAAACAGGCACTGTCAACTCAAAAGTAACAGTAGACGGCGTAAAACAGAACAAAGCATTTTATAGTTATGGTTATCGAGTTGCTGGCTCAACTGAGACAGTTTCTGCCGACGTTGGCCCTGTATTTCAAAAGCTTTGCAGCGCTGGCTTTCCAGAGCCTGATTTAGTTATCACCCAAGTTGAAAAGTTTGATTTTGTCAGCAAACAAAGTCAGCTAATTGTTGCTATGGCATATCACACTAAGCCGACCTTTGAATTTCCGGCTGATGTGGTTGAGAGTTTTGTCCCCGAACATAAGGCACTAGCGGTGACCCACATCGGCAGTTACGCCAATTTAGCCAATGGCTGGGCCACCTTGATGGGTTATTTACAAAACAGAGAGAACAAGTTGAAAGCCAACAAAAAAATACCTGAGTACGAGGTGTATTTAAACTCACCCGAACAAGTTTCCGAAAGTGAGCTCAAAACCGTGATATATGCGCCAGTAAAATAACTGAGCGCCTTTTTATCTCTGTTTGGGGGAAGTTAAGAGTCTGATTTAATATCGTCAGAAACTAAAATCCGCCCTTCAGTCCAACTTGCATATAAGTTCTCCCATTCTGTGGTATCCCAATTTAAATCATCCGCTAAATCAATTGCTTTACGCATATGCTCAAAAGCAAGTTTTAATTGACGGTTGTTGTTATCTCGATAACTTAGTGCTTTTAAGAAATGGTAGTCTGGATCACGCGAACGCTCTTCTGCTAACTCAGCTAAATACTTGTTGGCGATCATTGGGTTGTAGTACTCTTTTTTATCGTCCATTAACCTGATATAGGCAGCGCGCAATTTAGCATGAGATAGGTTTTGTTCAGCCGCTCGTTCATACCAAAATAACGCTTTGTTTAAATCTTGTTTTACCCATGGGCTTGTTTGCAATAAAGTTGCGAGCTGAAAATTGGCTTTGCTATAGCCATACTGTGCAGCAAGGCCGATGTACTCGATCCCTTTTGCAATATCAATTTGTTCTCGATACAAATACATTCCATATTCATATTGTGCGATCGGCCAATGTTTTTCTGCCGCATGTTTGAGTAGCTCTATACCTTCTTCAGGGGTTTTCGCTAAAAATTTAAAACGCATTAAAGCTAAAGCAAGTTGAGTTTGATCAGCTAGTTTTTCACTAGCTCGCAATTTTTTTGCAACTCGACGCATGCGCGAATATAACTCTGGGTGTTTGTCATTGATCTCGAACTTGTTCATATCAGCAATGCCTAAAACTTGCTGACCAACAAAATAGCTGGCTTGTTGATTAAACAGCACTGGTGATTTATAAAAGCGGCTAAAATCATCAACGCGTCTTTTCACATAACCCATTTTTTGGCTGGTTTCGACATCGCGAGCTGTACCATCTTTGGCAATTTGATAATCAATAACTGCAAAATAAGGTCGGTCTTTTAAACTGACAAAACTAGATTGACGCGCTGTGGCTTGGCTAGATGCACTATCAGAGCCTAAATCAGAAAACTCTCCCTCCTCGGCAAAACTGCTAGCAAAATCGTTGGATGAGAGATCAAAGCTATCATCAACCTCATCAACAGATTGTTCAAACCAATCTTCATCATATACCGATTGTTCAAGCGTAATTTTTTCGGTCAATAATGCATTAATTGTCTGTGGGAATAACTTTTGATGATGTGCCTGCTTGCCATGTTTTGCCACTAAATCTTCGATAAAAGCCTGTTGTTGCTTTCGTGTTTTTTCAGGTAAGCTGGCTATGATGTGTTCAACGACTTGCTGTGCGTCTGAAATGTTATATTCAGCTGCCATTGAAAAATATATCAGTGCCACAGCTATGTCTTTTTTTACCCCCAGCCCCTGAAAATACATATAACCCAATTGATAATAGGCATGTGGGCTGCCAACATCTAAATTTTCTTGGTAAGCAGCCACGGCTTGGCTATATTGCTGTTTTTCAAATAATGCATCCGCATCCATCACAGTTGTTAATGCATGTGCACTGCAACTAAATAGTAAACCGAACGCAATCCAATTTTTCATGTCCCTTGCCTTTTATAAACGTAAGATGAAGCAACTTATACAACTTAGCTGAATAATCGTCCACAAAAATCACAAAACCTTTACATTACCCGCTCTTAGCTATGGCTGTCTCGGCTAAAATGCCGTTGTATAAGTTCGTTTACTTGAGTGACTTGAATGTTTTGCTGATCTGTCAATAAATGGTTTGGTGCAATAATAATTGCCCCCTGATTTGCATCATCTGTTATACGCCCATGGCTGCCATTAACTAAACTCGCATCGAGTGGTATAACATCCATCAACATTCTAAAACCGAGTTTTTTCTTTAGGATGCGTTTAGCAACAGCCAACAATGGAAATTTAATATTGGGGTCGATATACATTTCCACTGGGTCATAACCGGGCTTGCGGTGTATATCAACCGTACGTGCAAAATCTGGCGCTTTGTTATCATCCAACCAGAAGTAATAACTAAACCAAGCATTGGCATGGCTAATGGCAACTAAATCACCGCTGCGCTCATGCGCTAAACCCATTGCGGCCTGTTGCTGTTTATCTAATACTTGCTCTATGCCATCCGTTTGCTCAAGCAAACTTTTAACTTCAGCAAGTAGGCTTTTGTCGTTTAGATAAACATGCGCACATTGATGGTCGCTTACCGCAAATACTTGGCTTGCACCACAATCTAGATTTTCTTGCCCTGCGGTTTCGCGCACTTTTATCCAGCCTTTTTTACGCAACAGGCGGTTGATGTGGACAACTTTATCAACTTGAGTAATGCCGTACTCTGACACAATTAAATAGTTAGGGTTAAACTCAGCTAAACCTGCCATTAACTCCCCCACCACTTGGTCAATCGCGGCTATTTCTTGTGGAATATCCGGATGATTAGGCCCCAATTTTTGTAGGCAATAGTCTAAATGCGGTAAATAAACCAACTGCAAGTTAGGTTTATTCTGTTTGAATTCTTCCACCGCAGCTTGCGCTATCCAACGACTCGCACCTATACCTGCTTTTGGCCCCCAAAAGTTAAAGAATGGGAAAGTGCCTATGTTGCTTTCAATTTGTTGATGCAAACCTGTTGGCGTTGAATAACAGTCGAAAATTTTGCCACCATCGGCAAGGTAATGCGGACGCGGAGTAATGCTAGCATCCACATTGGCGTACATGTTGTACCACCAAAATAGTTTAGAAACTTTAAAGTCTGGTTGATTAGCTTTGAGCTGATCGTAAATTTTATCGCCTTGAACTAATTGATTGGCTTGTTTCCAAAACATCACTTCAGCTAAGTCTTTAAAATACCAACCGTTGCCGACTATGCCATGTTCGCTTGGTTGTTTACCGGTCAACATACAAGCTTGTGAGGTTGTCGTGACCGCAGGAAATTGCACATGCAGTGGCTGTGCTGCGTAGCCTTGTTTTAGTAATTTATTTAGGTTCGGGGTATGTTCACCCAACATATATGGGCTAAGGGCGACTACGTTTAATACAATTAGTGGGGCTGTCATGTGTTTTTTATTTCCAATTATTTATCTGTTTATCAACCCATTGGTTCGTGCTTTACAAAAGACTCAGGGCACTAACTACACGCAGACTCGCCGTGAATATATCCCTATAGGCTCCGCGATAGCATCCATGCTATCGAGGGTCTGCTTAGTAGTTAGTACCCTAAGTCTAAGATCTTGCGTCGTTCGCAGTTCGCAGTTCGCAGTTCGCAGTTCGCAGTTCGCAAAAATGCTCGATCAATAATCCAACTTATTTTAATAAGCCAAGCCGCTGCATTTGTTGTTGTAAAAACTCTAGCTCTTGGGTTAAACCCGTAATTAAATCACCACTCGATAATTTGTTGTCTTCAACAAAATTTAGCCAAGTGTAGGTTTCGACTTCTAATTTAGGTTTTAGCTGCGGGTTCGTTTGTAAAAAATTTAAGGTTGCGATAATCGCCTGCTGGGTTGTAGCTATTTCAATACCTTCCGACAAAGCAATTTTTTGCAGATGAATCGGCACATGGTAATGAATGCGGCATTCTAGTTTGTCGTTCTTGTTTAAATGATTGTTTTGAGCTTGCTTAAGTGCCACTAAAGACAAATCATCAATCACCAACACATCACCATCAGCTTGCTTGATTTTGCACTGATGCAAAAACTTCTTATCAGCAAAAATTGTGGTAAGTTTTTCAGCCATGCCAGCTACAGACAAGTCGGCACTAATCGCGTTGGATATTTGCACTTTAACCAAAGGAATACCTGCTTGGGTGATTTGGCTAAGTGATGTTTGAATATCTTCAAACAACACTGCTTGATGGCAAGTGTCGTAACAACAACCCAAATAACGCAGCACAGTTTCAGCTGAGATATTTTGCAGTTTAGCTTGGGGCAATAATTGTTCGGTAAAAAAACCAACCAGTTCAGACGTTTTTTCAAATACGCAGTCAGGCTCCATTTCCAAACCAACTTGAATGCATTTACCGGTTTGTTGCTCAAGCTTTTGCAGCATACAAACCAAACGCAATAAGTTCTGCATGGCTAAATAATTTAGCTCGTCATTCCACTGCGCTTTATACGCCAACGGCAAAGTTGAAATAGCGCCGACTTGCTCGTTTTCAGGTAAACATTCAGCCAAAATACCAGCGAGCTTGTAAGTGTAATCAAGCCGCTTATCCGTTGCCCAAGTCGGTTGGTAAACTGATTGTTTCACCACAGCTTGATGAAAATCACCAAACGGAAAACCGTTTAAGCTAGTTAACTGCAATTGCTGATCTGCTAGTGTGCGCTTAAATTCAGCTAATTGGTCTAGATTTCTAGTCAGCTCATCAGCGGCTTTGGCTGATAACCATAAACCACTACTAATAACTGGCCAGCCAAGTTGCTCACGCACTTGGCTGATATGATTTTTTATATTGGATTGTACCTGCTGGGCTGTCTCGCCTGGGTGCACATTACTGCAGTAGGCGAGTTCGCTGGCCAGCCATTTTCCCGCCGCTAACGACATACTAGAGCTTTGTTATTTAAAGGATTCATTTAAGCTTGTGACTCTACTCGGACTCCACAATTGGCGTTTGACCACGGGTTACGCGGTTGTCTTTGTAGGTTTTAGTTTGGTCGATTGTAGTTTTGCGTACCATGTCTAACGATATACGGCCGCTTTGAGCGTAAAAGTTAATTGGATTCTTAAACATAACCAGCTCTACATCTTGTTCTGAAAAACCTGCATCTAACATAGCTTGTGCAGTTTTTGGTACAGCTAATGGATCGCTAATCCCCCAATCCGCCGCGCTATTCACAACCATTTTTTCAAGGCCATATTGCTGTAATAAAGCAACCATACGTGTTTCAGACATCTTAGTATTTGGGTAAATACTGTGGCCACGCCAGCAATCTGTTTCCAGTACCAAGGGCAAAGTTTGTTCGTTTAAGTGATCAATTAATACCATTTCTTCTGGTACACCCACTTCACGAATGGCTTCAATAGTTTTAATTGTGCCAGTTACTTTGTCTCTGTGTGGGGTATGAACTAACACTGGCAATTTTTCGTTTTTCGCAAGCTCAAGTTGCTCTAAAAAGAATCTATGCTCTTCAGGTGTAATATCGTCGTAACCAATTTCACCAACAGCGACTACATTGTCTTTTTTGCAGTAGCGTGGCAATAATTTCATCACACCTTCAGCGAGTTCAATATCATTTGACTCTTTAGAATTAAGACCCATAGTACAAAAGTGCATAATGCCAAATTGTGATGCACGAAAATGTTCCCAGCCAATTAATGAATCAAAATAGTCGATAAACGAGCCCAATTGAGTGCGAGGCTGACCATTCCAAAAAGCAGGCTCAACTAAACCAACAACGCCAGCTGCTGCCATATTTTGATAATCGTCAGTTGTACGTGAAAGCATATGAATATGTGGGTCGAAATACTGCATGTGTTTATCCTTTTATTTGTTCGAGTAACTCGGCGTTCTGTTTGCCAAGTAACTGCGTTATTTGTTGTTTGTGCTCAACACTCATTTGATAAAAGTGTTGGGTGTAGCGCTCCAGCTCGCCTAAATGATGGTCGTGTAAATTATTCAGTTGAATAGCCAACCATATTGACGCTGGTGGGGTTCTGTCTGCCAACGCTTGTTCAATAACATAAGCAAAACACATGTTTGAAAGTTCAGCGTTTTGCCGTGCATCCAAAGCGACAACTTGATCTATTTCCAACCCCATAAACAAGGCTTTTAAGACCAACTGATTGAAATTTAGTTCAGGAAAAAACTCTGCTGGATATGGGTTACGCAGCGCAAGCGCACTAAACTCAACAGTCGTATTACAACGACTTGCTTTGATCGCGGTTTGTACTGCTTGGCCATTTGGGTCGATAAAATTTAACCCTTTAAGCAGAGCGGTTTTTTCACTTTGATCGCCAAATTGATAGTAACTCTTCACTAAATAAGCAATATCTGGGCAGGTTTTTGCCACCTGCACCAATAACAATAAACGTATGGTTTCAGCAAAATCAAAATGGGCAAATGCTTGGTCTGCACCTTCAAGTGATTGGTCGGGTACCGAGCGTTTAACTCCTGCCGAAATATTTAATAATTCGTCGAGTTGTTTCTCTGGATCGGATTCAACTAAACTTTGTTTTGCTGATAATAGCCAATCTATTTGAGCTTGCGTTAAATGTTGCTCAACCCATTGTTGTAATTGGATTATTTTTTGAGATTGCATGCTAACCACCCATCAGGTCATATAAAGTTTTTGCGCGAGCATACGACATGGAAACAGTAACACTAGGAGCATTAGCGCAATTGAATAATGCCCAGCCATAGCTACAAGCATAGCATCAAATGGGATGACTGCGATTATCATCCACTTTATCGTCAGCTGAATTTGTTTCGGGGTAAAATTGGTTGTTAACAACACAAAACGCTGCAATAAAAATAACGCTGCAACGGTTAATAAAATCCATGAAAGCAAACTTGGCCAGCCAGTTAATTGAAAAACTGACCAATGCAAATAAACCAATGGCAAATACGCTAAGCCTAATAATAACTCAACCATTATTAACGTATCTTTATTGCTTGCATGGGTTTCTTGTTTGCTTAAAAAAGTGACCGCTGTGATGTAAAAGAAAATAGGACTGGCAACTAGCAGCGCAAAAATAAGGTCAAATTGCTCTGTGGTAACAGTAACGAAGCTGGCGCCCAATAACCAGTTGAATAAGCGGCAACTGCCCATGGTAAAAGCCCCAAGTAAGCCTTGTTTAAATACTGCGTTGTACAAAACAATACTTAGGGTTAAACATACACCCAACACTAAGCTTGTTAAGTTATTCGGATTGAATAAATAACATGCAACTAGCGCAATACAAAATAGGACCGACACTATTTTTTGAGCGCGCACTAAAGAAATTTGCCCACTTGGTAATGGCCGAAATGGCCGCTCTTGTGCATCTTCAGCAAAATCTAAACAATCGTTTAGCGCCATGCCCGCATAATAAAAGCACATGCTAGCAACAACTAAATACAACAATTGCCAAGTTAACTGCCCACCACTAACAATAGCTGCCGCCGCGACAATATTGGTCACAGCAGTTATGCCATTTGGCGCACGAATTAACTGTAAATATGCTTTCAACTTACGATTTCCAAATAAATTTATCCTAAACCACATACATAATTAGCTTATCCAAAGTAGTTGGCGTCGCAGCTAGGCGGCAAATAAACTCGACCTTGGGAGCTTAGGCCACTAAGTGACTAAGGCGAGTTTATGCAGCCAACAACGCTGTGGCGTCAAATACGAAGGATAAGGATACTATGCGACTTCGGTCCAGTTGAGATACTCCTGCAACTGCAACGCTTGAATTGCATCCTGCATAACGGAAATATCTATTTCTCTAACCTCAAAACCACTACCAATTTGTGACAATAAAGTAATGCACAAACGCCCACCTAAATGTTCTTTAAATTCATTTAGCGCTTGTTTAACGTCTAATTGATAAATGGCTGGATGGGTTAATTCAAATCCTAGGGTTTCTAATAAAATTAAAATTTGTGCCAGTTCATTCTGTTGAATGTAGCCCATTAAGTGTGAATAAATACTGTCTAACGCAATACCAATCGCAACCGCTTCACCATGGCGTAAACTGTTGTTAGAAATTTCTTCTAGTTTATGCGCAGACCAATGGCCAAAATCAAGTGGACGTGCCGAGCCAAATTCAAATGCATCACCGCTAGTGGCAATATGATGTAAATGCCATTTGGCCCCTTTGTAAATCATGCTTTCCATTGCGGTTTGTTCAAATTTAGCCAGCGCATCTTTGTCACTATATAGCTCATAGAAAAAAGCACGGTCTTTAATTAATGCAACTTTAATCGCTTCGGCTATGCCGGCACGTTTATCGCGCGCTTCCAAAGTATCAAGCAAATCGTGATCATTAATCACGGCAAATGGCGGGACAAATGTACCTAAATAATTTTTTCGTTTGTTATAGTTAATGGCGTTTTTCACACCAACTGCCGCATCGTTTTGAGCCAGCACTGTGGTCGGCATTCTAATTAAACGAATACCGCGGTGCGCAGTTGCGGCGGCATAGCCTACAGCGTCAGTTACGGCGCCACCACCAATCACTAAAATGTAGGAATGTCTGTCTATTGCATGTTTTTCAACCGCTGAATAAATGGTGTCTAAAACTTGCGTATCATTTTTACAAGCTTCTCCACCAGCAATTTGAATGGCAGGCAAACAATCTAATTTATGATGCTGCATGTACTGATAAATTTGCGGTGCTAGCTGTGGCTGTTTTGCGACAACTTGCTCATCAATCACAGGCAAGATTTTTGGCTGCTCGTCGCGGTTATCAATTAATTCAGACAGGGAACTGTTGTCTAACGCAAAACTGTTGCGCAAAAACAGAACTGGATATTGATACTGCACAGTAAAACTCTGTTGGATGGTTTTATGCTGCAATCGACTAAAATCTGACATACAGACCCCGCTTTTTTTAAATGTCGAACAAATGTTAATGCCGAGTTAACTATACGGCTTTTTCATACTGTTTAAAAACAAGTCAATAGATTGCAACTTATGAATACGTATTCATAAAAATCATCTATTGAATACGTATGCACTTGTTGTCTATCGAGTTTTTGCCTAGCTCCCCATCTGGAAGCATAAAACATATCCATTTGATTTATAAGGAAATATAAACATCCCAAACCAAAATTGTCAACAATAAAACAAAATTAACTACCTTAAAAATTAAATTTTTAACGTCAATAAATTTAAACCTAACTCAAAGATCGTTAATACTCTCACCGCTCGATATAAATTAAGTATAAAAATACAATTTTACATTCAAACAAAAAATCACTCAATAGAATTAGCACAAGCTCGAAAGTTAAAAGTATTAAATCATTGATAATAAATGGCATTTACCCTATGACACTCATGTAGATTTACAGTTATAAATATCCAATTGACTAAACAAAGCAGCTAGATGTGAGCTGTCAACATGTAAACTTAAAGTTAACAAGAACTCAAGTTCGAATCATTTTATTACACTTTGGTTACATAGTCAGCGGTTTAGGGCTGTGTTAATTTTTGTTATGAACAGTGCGCCAGTTTGAACAAAAATGACGCTTTGTTCAGCTACGGACCCCTAGGGCTAGTGAGACAAGGGTACTTACACACAAAATGAGGTGGATATATGCACACAACAAAGGATAGAGGGCGCAGTAAACGCGCCTTACACTACTGTTTGTTGCCGGTGTTAAGCGTTTCAGCCATAAGCTGCACACTCAGCTTTGAAACCGAAGCCGCGGTAACAAACACCTCCATTTGTTATGACAATAACAATGGTTACAACAACCCTAAAGTACACATGTGGAATTCAGCACCCGCCGGTGCAATAAACAATACCAATTGGCCAGGACAAACACTCACTGCCGAAGGCAACTTTGTTTGTTACGACCCGGGCGTTGCAGTTGATTCGCTAAACGTTATTTTTAATGACAATGGCAACCCACAAACTGCCGACTTAGTTATGCCAGCAGGTGCAACTTGTTATCAAAACAACCAATGGCGCAGCCTTGCTGATTGTGGGTTAATTTCAGTTGAACAACCAACTGTAACGGCAAGTAATATCTGTTATGACAACTCAGCGAATTTTGCTAACCCAACAGTGTATTTATGGAATGGACAACCTCAAGGCGCATTCACCAATTTAGGCTGGCCAGGTGAAGCATTAACCGCCACAGGCAATGTGCATTGTTACGACACCCAAGCTGATTTAACGTCAATCAGCGTTATATTTAATGACAATGGCGCAAATCAAACTGGCGACTTAGCGGCAACTTGGCCTAATGTTTGTTATCAAAACAATCAATGGACAACGTTAGAGGCTTGTGGATTAAACGTCGATACTGGTCCAGAGCCAGCCTACAACTACCCTCAAGGCAAAGCCATATATTTCATAAACACCAACAACTTTGCCCAACCAACAGCGCACACCTGGGATTTTTTACCAGCTGGCAGTTGGCCGAATTCAAACTGGCCAGGTCATGCACTTGAAGACTTTGGTGGATTTAACGCGTGGTTATTAGATATTCCTGAAGATGTTGTGTCGGGTAAAGTCATATTCACTGATAATGGCGCCAACCAAACCGCTGATTTAGATTTCACAGGTGATAACCTGTGTTACAACAATGGTGTTTGGATGACAGCTAGCGCTTGTGGTATTCCAACTCAAACCACTGCTGACGCGGGTCCTGACAGAAAAGCCAACCAAGACAGTAAACTTGCTTTAACTGTAGTTGCCGGCAATGGTGATTTAGCTGCAACAACTTGGCAAAGTGACGCTTGGTCTGGTTCGTTAATGGGTGAAACTGTTGTAACCCCTGAGCTAACTGTGCAAGGTGTTTACACTGTAACCATGACACTCGCAAGCGGTGCAACCGACACTTTCCAACTAGAAGTAGTCGCAGCAACTCAAGCTTTACCTGAGCGTCCACAGTTGCTCAAACCTCATAACTTCCCACTATCAGGTAGTGTTTCATCTGGCAACTATACCTATGAATCTGCATTCCCAGCGTTAGATGGTTATTTTGCATCACCTGTACATGTAACCAACGATGGGGTAAATGATCTAATCTATGTAGTGGACAAAAAAGGTACATTATCCGTTTTTGCCAATGACCCTAATGTAACGCAAGCACAAGTGACCACCCTATTGGATATCACAGGCGAAGTGCGTGATTACCATGAACAAGGCATGCTATCTGTTGCTTTCCATCCAAATTTCGCAACAAACGGTTACGCCTATATTTTCTACATTGAAGGTAACAACGATAACGAAAGTGACAATGGTGTATTTGGTGATGCTGTACTTGAGCGAATTACCTTAAACGATACAACCTTGCCAACCGCTGCGAGTGACAGAGTAGAAATTTTACGTATCCCGCAACCTGGGCCAGATCATAAAGGCGGTATGATGCAATTCCACCCGTCGACTGGTGAATTTTTCTTAAGTATTGGTGACGGTGCCTATGGTGACACGGCAATTACGCCAACTCAGCCAGATCCTCGTACCAATAACAGCTCACAACAAACCAATAACTTACGAGGTTCATTTATCCGCATTATTATGCGTGATACACCAAATGCACAAGGTTTGTACTATGACATACCTAATGACAACCCATTTGTAAACGACCCGAATGTACGTGACGAGATTTGGTCATACGGCCACAGAAATCCATGGCGTTGGGCGTTTGATACAGTTTTACCTTACACATTGTGGGAAACTGAAATCGGTCAACAAGGCTTTGAAGAAGTTAATATCATCCAAGCAGGCAACAACTACGGATGGCCTATCTGTGAAGGTAACATTCACAGAGGCAGCGATGGTGGTGATGCTAACTTTAGCCGCGACTGTACTAATGACTTAACCGGCCCTGTAGGCGGATATGATCACAACACAGGTTCAGTGTCTATCATAGGTGGTTTTGTTTACCGAGGTAGCCAACTGCCAGGGTTAACTGGTCGTTTTATCTATGGTGACTATGTTAGTAAAAAAATGTGGTCTGCCGCCGAGGGCGACACTGATGTGTTAGTCAGTGATGCGTTCCCAAGCAACATCTCATCATTTGGTACAGACGTAAGTGGTGAAGAAGTATTTATCAGCTCACACGGTGAAGAATACGGCGGTTTATCATCAATTTACCGCATGGTAGACAGTGATGTACAAGCTGCTGTTATTCCTGCGACCTTATCTGCAACAGGCCTCTTTGCTGACTTAGCGAGCCTTACACCAATGCATGGCGTCATTGAATACGATGTAAACTCTGATGGTTGGTTTGATGGTTTAATCGCGCGCCACTTTGTTGCTATTCCTAATGGGGAAACCATTAACTTTGATGCCAACAATGTGTGGGATTTACCGGTTGGAACAGTACTGGTTAAACATCTAGACCGTCCAATGAATGCCACTGATTCAGCACCATATCAAACCTCAGTGTTATTCCGCCAAAGCGCTGGCAACTGGGCTGCGGCAAACTACTACTGGAATGCACAAGGTACAGATGCTGATTTGGTTTACCAAGCTTTTGAAGAAACGGTTGAACAATTTTACGATCAAGCGCCAAGTTTAGTACAACATAGAGTGCGTTCTGGTGCTGAATGTTCTTCTTGTCACATTGGCACAGGTAGTAAAGATCCACTGGCAATTGATACTAAACAGTTGAATAAAACTTTTGATTACCAGGGTATGGTTGCTAATCAGTTAGATAGCTTCAACCAAGTAGGTATTTTCAACCAAAATATCGGTTTTGCGGCTAACTTAGCAGAATTACCAGATCCAACTGACAACAGTAAATCGATTGAACAACGAGCGCGTGCTTATCTAGATACTAACTGTTCTCACTGTCATGGTGGCGGTTTTATGGATATGAACTATGAAACTGACATAAAAGACATGGAGATTATGAACATCAAACGTGGTGCGGTTTACCGTATGTTGCCGTTTGATCATAGCGTCAGTATTGTCCATACCTATCAAGCAGACGATGCCAACCGTATGCCTAAAGGCAGCTTAATCACCAACCCGCTAGCAAGTACATTAATTGCAGATTGGATTGATGGTGTAGGCGCAAGCCAAACAGCCATGCAAGTAACTGCAGATGCAAGTTCAGTCGGCATAGGTGCAAGTACCACGGTTTCAGCCATGGCATTGTACGACAATGGCTTTGAAATGGTGCCAACTGCGGGTGTTACTTGGTCAAGCAGTGATACTTCGGTTGCCAGTGTGTCTGGTACAACAGGTCAAGCGACAGTACAAGGTGTGAATAGTGGTTCTGCGACTATTACCGCTAGCAGTGGTGGTTACAGCGGCAATATTGTGATTAATGTAGAAACAGGCCCTGATGCACCAACAAATTTAACCGCAACTGCCGCGTCAGATAGCAGCATTAACTTATCTTGGAGTGATGTCGCAACAAACGAAGTTAGCTATCAAGTTAGCCGCGCAACTTCAGCTAATGGACCATTCACACTCGTTTCAACTCTAGGCGCTAATGCAACTGGCATGACAGATTCTGGTTTGGCAGCTTCAACTGTCTACTATTATCAAGTTGTAGCAACAGGCACATCAGTTGATTCAGCACCAGCAAGCGTAAATGCACAAACACAAGATCCAGCTCCTATTGATGGTTTAACTATAGTTGCACCAGCAAATGTACAATTAATCAGCGGTGAAAGTCGTCAACTGGTCGCTGTTGCAAATGCTGGTGATGAAACCATGTCTGCAACCCTAAGCTCTAGCTGGACAAGTGCAGATAACAATATTGTATCTGTTTCTAACTCAGGTTTGTTAAGTGCAGGTTCTACAGCGGGTGTTACGACCATCACTGTAACTAACCAAGGTATCAGCACAAATATTCAAGTTGAAAACCTAGGTGTTGCTCAATACATCTACTTCAATACACCTGCCAATTGGACTAACCCAACGGCGTATATTTGGAGCAATGAAAACGGTGCGTTAACGACACGCTCAGCTGCTTGGCCTGGCTCTGCAGTGACGCAAACTGCAGATAACTTAGGCGGCACTTGGCAGAAAGTGTTAATTCCGGTGAACTGGGCAAATAGCAATGGTGATATCAATATTATCTTTAACAATGCAGGCGCAAACCAAACTGCAGACTTATCAGTGAATATTGCAAACCCAAGCTATTACGACCAAGGCTGGTTAGCACAAGTACCGACAGGTGATGGCAGCGAAGCTGGCACACAAATCCAAATTGGTAACGGTGTTGTTACTTTATCTGGCAGTTCAGACTTAACTGGTAAATTATTCCCAGTTGGCACAGTGTTAGATGTAACAGCAGATGAAGCTGGTACAGGCTTAAAGTTTAAACAATGGGAAGGCTCAGGTGCGGCATACTTAGTTGACGCTAAAGCTGCAAACACTCAAATAGTTGTCGCTGATGCACTATCCTTCACACTACTAGCAGTATTCGGCCCTGCAACAGATGACCACTTAGTTGGCCGCAGCTACTACAACGACCAAGGTTGTGCTGGTTGTCATGGTGCAGATGGAACAGGCTCTCCTTCACTATTGGGTTTGAGTACTCAATATACATTGAGCGAGTTAACTGACTACATCCAAAACAACATGCCAATTGGTAATCCAGGCATGTGTAGTGGTGAATGTGCAAGCACGACAGCCGCTATGATTTTAGATGAAGCTTTCACTCCACCGTCGAATGTATGTAACGCAGATGATTTAACCGACGTTGTGCCACAAGACAGAAGCTATCGTTTATTATCAACACTTGAGTACAACAACTCAGTGCGCGATTTACTTGGCCTTGCCAACGACGTTGACGTGACCACAGGTAATGTACCGGCAGACATTCCAGCGAATGGCTTTAAAACCAACGCCAATACCATCTTTACCAATGACTATGCTAAAGGTTATGTGCTAGCCGCTGAAGCTGCTGCATCTATGGTGACAGATATGTACAACCTAACTTCAGGTTGTAATAACATTAACTGTTTCTTAGATGATTTTGCTAAGCGTGCATTTAGACGCCCGTTAACGACAACAGAAAAAACGTCATTAACAGGTGTATACAACGACCAAGGTCAATTAGCGCTATTAAGCACTATTTTATCTTCACCAGCCATGTTGTATCGCTCTGAAGTAGGTGAAGTAAATACTGATGGTTACTTCGAACTAACTGATTACGAAGTAGCGACCTTACTTGCATACACTTATTGGGCTACCACACCTGATAGCTGGTTGATGAGTAAAGCTGACAATGGTGAGCTCAGCACACCAAATCAAATTGCCACAACCTTAACAAGCATGTTGCAAGACGCTAAAGCAGAAGTTGCATTTGAACGCTTTATCGCAGGCTGGTTGAACTTGGACAGAGAAATCAAAACAGTGGAGTTATCTGACAGCTTAAAAGCCGATATGCGCCAAGAAACCATAGAGTTTGTTAAGCGAATTGTATTTGGTGGCGGCGAATATTCAGAGCTACTCACTGCAAAATACAGCTATATGTCAGAACAACTTGCTGCACATTATGGTTTTGCATGGCCGGGCGGTTCAGGTTGGCAACGTGTTGATTACACAGCAGCAGAAAGCAATGGCGAACGTTCTGGTTTATTAGGCCACGCAAGCATACTTGCCATTCAATCAGCATCGGAAAAAACCCACCCAGTAAAACGTGGTTTATTCGTGCGTAAAAACTTAATGTGTCAGGACTTCCCACCACCGCCAATTGGTGCTGAGTTAAAACCTCAAGAAGATCCAACACTAACAGTGCGTGAGCGTTTCGAACATGCGCATTTACAAGATGGTTGTGAATCATGTCACCAATTTATTGATGGTATAGGCTTTGGTTTTGAAAACTACAATGCCTTTGGTCAATACGTGACAACTGAAACAACCGATGCGGGTGAAGTTAAACAAATCAACGCCGCTGGTTATATTGGCAGCTTAACCTCAGCTGAAACCTTCTTATCAGCAAGCGAGCCAGTAGTTAACTACCAAGGCATAGACGAGTTAGCGCAATTAGTTGCTGATAGTGCGCATGGTAAGTCTTGTTATGCACGTCAATGGTTTAGATATTCACGCGGTTTACATGAAGAGTCTGACGATAACTGTACCTTGCAAGCCTTTGGCAACAACTTTAAGTCGTCAAGCAGTGCAAACTTGTTAGATTTAATGGTTGAGTTTACTCAAACCAAAAACTTCACTCTGCGTAAATAATTGAGGTAGATGAATATGAATATCTTAAAAAACAAAATGCAACGCCGTGATTTTTTACGCACTATGGCAAAAGCCGGTCTAACGACCGCTTTTGCTAGCCAATTTGCTTTTTCATCCAAAGCCTTTGCGGCTGCGGGTGACGCAAAGCGCTTTATCATGGTGTTTTACCCAAATGGTTGTGTCCGCGATAGCTGGCACAACTACACCACAGGGCCGCTCAATGCCAATAGCTTTGATGCCAGTCCACTGGCGCCACTTGGGAAACATTGGGACAAAATGTTACCTATTAAAAACTTAACATTAGCGGGTCATGGCGGTAGTACAGGCCATCCTGAAGCATGTCGTGGTGTGTTTTCAGGTGGTCAGTCTTACGCCCCTACTTTTGACACTAGCATTGGCGAAAGCTTGGGCGGACAACTGACCAACAATATGCATGTTGGCTGTTTTTCATCAAAAGCTATAAGCACCGACTATATGCCCTTTACCGATAAAAACGGCAATAAAGTTTTAGTGCCAGATGATCCACAGTTAATTTACGATAACTTGCTTGCAGATGTTGTTGGGCAACCAACTGGCGACCCATCGCCAGAAACTTTACGCCGTCGCCGCGTATTAGAATCTTTGCATGAAAACTTAGACTTATTACAAGCCAATAGTTTAAATGTACAACAACAAGGTAAATTAATGCAGCATGAAGAAGCGCTTAACTTTTACCAAAACACCTTAACCAATAGTTTAAATGTCGGTAATGGTAGTTACTCGCGTCCGACAATTGGCATGACAGATAACGATGCTGATGCTGAGTTAATTGCACAAGAGCAAATGCGTAACATTGCAATGGCGTTTGAAGCCAACATTACCCGAACAGCAACCTTTCAATTTATGGGCGCACAAGATGAATCCGTGCGAATTAATTTTGAAAGTATACGAGAACGAATGGGTGAATTTGGTATAGAACCTAAATTGTATTGGAACGAAACACGTAGCCATGTCAGTTCGCATAATGAGTCAGATTTATTTACGACGCAAACATTCTGGTACAACCTAATGATCAGCCAGTTAATCGATGAATTGGCAGCACGCCCTGACAATGCTTATGGCGGCACCTTAATCGACAATACTTTGATTTTAGTTATGTCTGAAGTGGGTGGTGGTAATCACCAAATGGACAACCCAGGCACTTATGTTGCTGGCGGCGCAGGCGGTGCAATTCGTACTGGTAATGCGATTGACGCTGGCGGCGCGGGTATGTCGAATCTATTTTGGGATATATCCAACGCCTTTGGTTTAGGTTGGGGGAATTATGGTAATAGCTTTGGGGGCATAAACGGCTTCCAAATTTAGTTAGTTTTATGTTGTGTGAGCGCAAAGCCGCCTATTGAAAAATAGGTGGCTTTTTTGTTTTAGGCGCAGTAATAAAAATGTCAGATAGAAGTCTGTTGGAATGCTAATTTTCTGAAACTTCAATAGATAGGGATATCTTTTGTGAGCGGCCAGGGACTGGCGAAAAGCGTTTTTAGAAAATTATGCTTCCAATGGGCTTTGGTGCACTAACCTTTCAGCGCTGAGAAATCGTGCCAAAGAAGTCAGCAAGTAAATGGAGTATTCCTCGCAAAAACGCTTCAAGGTCGTCCTGACTCGCTCGCACAAAACATCCATGTTTTGTGAAGTTTTGCTCGCAACACATCCATTCTCCCGCCTTAACATTTTTACTGCTGGTGGAATGTTTATTCGCAATTCCCATCCCTACCAAGCTCATTTTTCACAGCAAAAACAACAGCAACAAGATTGCCAGATTGAAGTCTGTTGGGATGCTAATTTTCTAAAACTTCAAAAGGCATGGATGCCTTTTGCGAGCGGCCATGGATTGGCGAACAGCGATTTTAGAAAATTATTCTCCCAATGGACTTTAGTGCACTAACCTTTTAGCGCTGAGAAATCGTGGTATAGAAGTCTGCAGGAAAATTATGCTTCAAACGGGCTTGATTGCACATTACTCGCAGCACCAGCACCTACATGCTAAAATGCCGTCAATTCTGAGCAAAGATAAAACACAAATGCAAAATATCAGCACATTACTATTCGATTTAGACGGCACATTAGTCGACAGCGCACCTGACTTGGCCGCAGCAGTAAACCAAACATTAACCCAATTAAACCTAAACACTTATAGCGAACAACAAATTCGCACCTGGGTTGGTAATGGCGCTAAAGTACTGATTGAGCGCGCTTTATCTGGTAGCCAACAAATAGATCCGAACTTAGACACAGCCTTAGCAAATGATGCGCTGACACTGTTTTTAAACAACTACCAAGAAAACGTCTGTGTGCATTCAAAACTGTACCAAGGTGTCGCACCAACATTAGCTAAACTAAAAGACACAGGCTACACCTTAGCGATAGTCACCAATAAACCAGAAAAGTTTATTCAGCCAATTTTAGAAAAATTACAAATTGCAGAGTTTTTTGCAGCAAGCCTTGGTGGCGACAGCTTGCCAGAGAAAAAACCGTCTCCTCAACCACTACTGCACATATGCCAACAACTGAATGCCAAGGTTGAAAACACCATAATGATAGGTGATTCACACAATGATATTCTGGCAGCTAAAGCTGCGAATATGCAAAGCATAGGCTTAACTTATGGTTATAACTATGGCGAAGACATCAACAAACATAAACCAGAATGGGTGTTTGAAAATTTTGCGGATATAGCGGAGCTGTTATTAAAATCAGAATAAATCAGCAACAAATTAATACTTTTGGCTTGGCTAAGCATGCTCACTACGACACAAAGCCATCAATACTCGAATAAAATCTTTCACTGAACTGATAGACGCTGTTTCTTCCATTGTGTGATAACCCGTGGTTGGGATTTGAATCGTCGTGCCTGTCACTTTGCCGTTCGATGCGCTTATAATACGTCCAAGCTCGGTACTACCATAAGACTGCTGTTCACCACCAGCTTGAGCGGCTTCTTCGTTTTTCAAGCGCACGTATTCATCTTTAAAAATAACGCTAATACCTAACTCACTACAAATAGTTGCAACACGTTCAGTAGCGCCTTTGGCAAATTCAGCATTGGCGTCTTTATTGCGTAATACTAGTTGTTGGTCATCCGCGGTTTTTCGGTCTGGAAATGGTGAGGTATCTACCACATATAATTGATTGTTCTGTGCGCCGAATCGTCTAAACCATTCAAGTAAATAACGCCAGCTTTTGCCCGCCTCTTCTTGCGCGGTAAAAAATACCGTACCCTGAAAACCCAAACTAAATAAATGCACCAATACAGCCGCAGATATCACATTATCTAGCTGTGCAGATAAATAGTTTTCATTGATGGCTAATTTGTCAGAAAAGGCCACTGGTGTACCAGCAACTAAGTGCTCTAAACCTTCAACTTCAAAAATTAGATTGTTTCTGTGCTCGCAGGTATAACTGCCTTTAATCACACCTGCACCACGGTAAGCGCCTGACCAAGGCTCGTAAGCGTACACTGGCGTTTGGGTAAAACGCCCAGCGACTTTTTTCACTAAAGCTTCAGATACAGAGTTACCCAATAAATCTGAACGACTACCGGCGACAAATGCTGCAAATTGAAATTCATTCGGGCCTGTACACACCAAACCATGGCGATCTATATGCGCAGAAAAATAGCCTGATTGTGGCTGATTGCCTTGTGCAACTAACAAACCTTCGTACCAAGTTACCTTAGCACCTCGGCTTTCTAATTCACGTTGCAAAACGCGGTAAAAAGCGTGCTCAGAGCCGACCACACAAGGCTCGCGCACCAATATTTTTAGTAGGTCAATAAAATCAGCAAAATGTAGGTTCATTAGGGTAACCTCGGCAGTCAAAATTTAACTGCCTTATACGCTTATTAGCTATAATTACAAAGCTTTTTTGCAGATTTTTTACCCAATAAGATTTCAGTAACTCCGAGCTATTCTGCCAATGACAAAATATATTCGGCAATCAGCTCACGTGTATCTTGTGGTAAAAAGTCATGTGGTGGCATTTGATGCTCGCCCCACTGCCCTGAGCTACCTTTAGCAATAACCTCAGCTATCTTATTTTTACCTTCTTCCACTTGACTGTATTTATTCGCGACCTGCATAAAACTTGGGCCAACTGAAGTTTGTTTTTCTTGATGACAGCCAATACATCGGTTTTCTTTCGCGGCGTCTTTACCTTCACTGATTGCTACTTGAGTTTGATGATCAACCACCTTATCAGACTGCGGTTCAACTTCTTGCTCTTTGCCTACACTCAATTTAGCGATAATTTGTTCAATTGGCGCATGGTTAAAATCAAAGAAACTTAATTTAGCTTCAGGCGATTCTTCTGGCCACCATTTCACACCATATTCAAGAACCCATAAACGGCCTTTTGCATCTATTTGCATATCCAATAGTCCAGCAAATTCGACATGCTCAGCAAAATTGTCAATTTTTACCACTCGGTCAAATTTATCCAAAGTTACAACTTTTAACCAATGGCGCATAAAGTCGCCAATAAAGAGTTTTCTCTCAAAGTATTTTGGGTAGGCATAACCGTCACCAGAAGGGTAAATACCAGCGACTAGAGAGTTACGTCCGCCTTGGCCCAATTCAGGAAATTCCGCTGATGGCGCATACGGGTAATATAAAACAGCGGGTTGTGCTTGCGGCAACTCGGTTAGACCAGTGTTACGCGGAGAGAAGTTCTGCGGTGCCAATGGGTTAAATAATTTGCCCGTTTTCTTTTGCGCATAATCGTACATTCGATACGGTAGATTATTTGCTATCATAGTTGGCCAACCAAAGTTACCCGGCTCGGTCACTTTATTAATTTCACAATAACCACGTGGACCAAACTCATCACTGTCTTTACGCGCATCAGGCCCTATATCCGCAAAATAAATCGTATCTGATTGTGGGTCGACTGCCATTGTATATGGGTTACGTGTGCCCATTACGTATATTTCAGCTCGGCCTTTGCTGCTATCGGCAAATAAATTACCTTGCGGAATAGTATAACCACCTTGTTTATTAGGGGTAATACGTAAAATTTTACCGCGTAAGTCTTGAGTATTAGCTGAAGTTCGCAGCGCATCATGATGTGCTCTGTCTGCAACATTACTGATAGGCCCTGTGCCATTTGATTCAAACGGGTTGGTATTGTCACCTATGGTGATAAATAAGTTGCCGTGGCGATCAAACTCTAAATTACCACCTGTATGGCAGCAGGTATCATCCATTGGAATATCTAACAGTACTTGTTCGCTCGCCATATCGAGCTTTTTATCCACTACTTTAACTTGGGAAATGCGTTGAATTAAATCGTGCTGTTTTGATGCATCAACCAAATCATACATTAAATAAACCAGTTGATTTTGCTCAAATTTAGGGTCGAATATGGCCGACAAAAAACCAAACTCGCTGCGTTTATGCTCTTTGGCAAATAAGTCTAACTCAACCATGATATGTCTTTCACCAGACTCGATATCCACCCATAACAGCTTGCCACGACGCTGTGTGATCAAAGCTGTCGTTAAATCAGGTGACAAGGAAAAACTAACCGGCTCAACTAAATTATCGGTTACAACTTTTTGTTCAAACCTGCGCATGTCCGGCTTAGCTTTGGAGTAATCTAATGGTTTACGTTGGGCTAGTGCATAATCTAAGCCGCCAGACAGGTGTTCTAAATAAAGCGGGTGTTGATAAACAGCTTTAGTATGGCCAATACCGGTATAAAAGACGCGACCACCGTCAAATTCATGATACCAAGCTAATGGATGGTAAAACCCTTGTTTGCCCTGTTGATAGCTGCTTTCATCCAGTACCAACAAATCTTTACGCCTGTCAGATAGGTCTTTGAAGTCGTACCATTCATCAGCGATTAAAAACTCTGCTGGTAAATTTTGTGTTGCTGGGTGTGCATCGTTGACAACCTTAATACGTGCTTGTTGTACGTTCGATGGGTCATCTGGGTGTGACAAAAATACCCCACCTATCATGCGACGGTACCAATACCAATCACCTTTGTGTTCAGTATCGGTTGCTGAATGAATACCTACAAAACCGCCACCTGCTTGTATGTATCTTTCGAACGCTAATTGGCCGTCATCATCCAACACATCTCCAGTGGTATTGACAAATACAACTGCCGCCATTTTGGCTAATTGCTCATCGTTAAAAACACTGGCATCTTCGGTAGCAATAACTTTTAAACCTTTGTCTTTTGCAAGTTTACTCACAGTGGCAACGCCAGTTTCAATTGAGTCGTGCCGCCACCCTGTCGTTTTTGAGTAAATTAAAATTGTGTCTAGCTGATTTGTTATGGTTTTTTCGGCTGGTGTTTTTTTGCTGTCTTGGCTACAAGCAGTTAACAAACCTACGGTGAGTATAAAAAATATAGTTTTTGTTTTAATAAATTTCATCTTAATGTCAACAAAATACAAGTAATATAGTCTAATTTACAACATTTATTAAACAAATAAATCTAACAAACTCGTTGAGCACTAGGACAAATTCAGCGTGAGCTAGCACCTGTTGCTCATTCGTGGACAAATCTTGTTCAGTTTAGTTATCAACACCAAATTTTTCCTGCATAAAATCTAAAAAACAGCGCAATTTTAAAGGCACATATTTTCGATGCGGGTATAGCACATACAAGTTAAACTCATCGATGACATAGTTGCTGAATAACCTCACAAGCTTGCCGGCTATGATATATTCATCAGTCACGTTTTGTGTAACCAAAGCAATGCCGTTGCCGGCTGCAGCCATTTCTGCCAAAGCTTTTGGGCTATTGGAAGAAAACCGAGCATTCACTTGAACAATGGTTTTTTGCCCCGCGCTATCAGTAAAAGGCCACTGATTAGCAATGGATAAATTTTTATCGACTAAACACGCATGCTCAACAAGTTTTTCTGGTGCTGCAGGCTCACCAAACTGGTTTAAATACCAAGGGGAAGCACAGACAACTAAATGACAGGTGTTAATGCGTTTCGCAATTAAACTAGAATCTTGCACCGAACCAACCCGAATGCGCGCATCAATGCCCTCTTCAACCATATCAACCGCTCTATTGGATGCGATAAGATCAACTGAAAGATCTGGGTAGCGTGCTAAAAATTCGCCCAGAACGGGTGAAAGTTTTACATCGGCAAATGTATGAGGTGCGCTGATTCTGAGTTTACCCGATGGGTTAGATTGCCCAATGCGAACGTCATCCAACATTTGTTGATACATGCCAAGCATTTGTATTGCATGGGCATAATATTGCTGCCCAGCTGACGTAAGTGATATTCGCCGGGTAGTACGGTTAAACAACCTTACCTTTAATTGAGCTTCAATTTCACCGACATATTTACTCACTAGAGCTTTGGAAAAGCCCAAACGCTCACTTGCGGCAGTAAAAGAGCCAGTTTCAACCACAGCGACTACGGCCTGCATTCCGTCTAATCTATCCACATATCCCTCAGATCATTGTTCACGATTTATTGACAATAAATCAATAATACACACGTTTATCAATAAATTGAATTGGATAACAATACATCCAAGCAATTAATCAAACCAACACTAAACAGGTGAACAAAATGAACAATCTAAAATTATACGGATTTGAGCTATCAGGACATTCACACCGCGCGAGTGTGTTTTTATCTTTATTAGGCTTAAAAGCAAAAATTATTCAGGTTGATTTAGCCAGCGGTGAACACAAACAAGCTGACTTTTTAGCCAAAAATAGTTTTGGTCAAGTACCAGTGCTAGAGGATAACGGGCAGTTTATTGCAGATTCAAACGCTATCTTGCTGTATTTAGCAACCACTTACGACCCTAGCCGCCAGTGGTATCCTGAAAGCCCACAGCAACAGGCTGAAATTCAACGATTTTTATCAACTGCTGCTGGCCCAGTTGCGTTTGGTCCTGCGCGTGCACGCATAAAACATGTGTTCAATCACGAGCTAGACTTAGTGCAAGCACATCAGGTAAGTGAGCAAATTTTAACGGCTTTAAACGCCCACCTAGCCAAGCGAGATTGGTTAGCTGCTAAGCATGCGACCATAGCTGATGTTGCCAATTATTCATATATTGCACACGCGCCAGAAGGCGGTATAGACCTAAACCTGTACCCAAATGTGCAAGCTTGGTTGAATCGTTTTGAACAATTACCTGGGTTTGTCGCTATGCCAAAAACCTATGTCGCACTGCAAACAAAACTTTAACGCTTATCAAAGGGTAATTGTTATGAATGAGCAAAACAGTGCTTTTCATGCGGGCGAGCAAAAGCTGCACCAACAACTTGGTATCAGTCGAAAAATGGAAAAGATTGGTAACCAATATATACGTAACTTTATGCCAGAACAGCACCAAAGCTTTTATCAACAATTACCCTTTATTTGGCTAGGATTTGTGGATAAACACAAGCAACCTTGGGCAACCGCACTATTTAATACACAAGATCAATTGGTTACCATCAAAAATGATAAAGAATTAGCCATAACATTTGACTCACAGTTGCAAGATAACAAATTCCAACCATCGAATGCTTTCAGTGATATTGCTTTGTTGGGCATCGAACCTTGGACAAGGCGGCGCAACCGTTTGTCAGTATCGATATCTCACTGGACAAATACAGCCATAGAACTCAAAGTAAAACAATCGTTCGGCAATTGTCCTAAATACATTCAAGCTCGCCAAATGAATGCTCGCATTAATCGTTCTGTGGGGTTTACACAAAGCACACGCATAGAGCAGTTAAACGCTCAGCAAACAGGATTGATAGAGCAAGCGGACACATTTTATATTGCGAGTTTTTATCAGGGAGCGGATATTTCACATAGAGGTGGCTTAGCAGGATTTGTTAAAGTTGAAGGCAATCGCATATTGTTTCCAGACTATTCTGGCAATCAATTTTTTAATACGCTTGGCAATATTCAGCAAAACGGTTTGGCCGGACTGACATTCATAGAGCATAACAATGGCCATATGCTGCAACTGACAGGCCAGGCAAAAATAATAACTAAACATCCATTGCTAGCACACTTTAAAGGCGCATTACGATTTGTCCAGTTTGATATCAGCCATGGGTATTGGACTGAACATGCTTGGCCTTATACATTTGTCGAGGGTGAACAATCGCCGCATTTAAATCAAACAGGAACTTGGCAGCAAGCGCGACAAAATTTGACTGCAGCTACCAACAATATGCACAATCAATTGAAACTATCACCTTCGCAACAAGTGCAACAAATGTTCAAAGCAGGTTTGCAAGAATCAACAAAATACACCCAGCGCAAATAGCTGTACTCACTTAAGCTTTTTTGACGAATTTAGCTGTGATAAACATATCCGATGCACCTGTTACTTTGCAATCTAACTGGTGATCCGCTTTATCGTGAATACGGCGAATAACCGCTTTAGTGCCAATTTTCAGTACTTGCGAACTACCTTTAATTTTTAAATCTTTCACAAAGGTAACTTTGTCGCCTTCGGCTAACTGTGTGCCATTTACATCACACACATTGAGTTCATTTTCATCCGCTAAATCCTGAGCATTCCATTCATGTGCGCATTCAGGGCAGATAAATAAAGACTGGTCTTGATAAACAAATTCAGATTGGCAATGTGGGCAAGGTGGACAACTCATAATTACAACTTAACAGAAATTTAATAGTGGTAACGGCATTGTACAATAATTAGCGCAGAGTCTGTTACTTTGTAAACTAACCTATGCTCTTTGTCTATTCGCCTTGACCAGTAGCCTGACCAATTATGTTTTAAAGGTTCAGGATCGCCAATACCGACATATGGCTGACGACATATATCCTTTATTAATGTGTTAATCCGTTTTAGTGTTTTTTTATCTACACCCTGCCAGTATAGGTAATCTTGCCACGCAGTCTCAGCCCACGAGATTATCATTCCTCAATCAATCCTTGATTCACAACCATGCCAGCTTCAACTTCTGCAATGGCTTTATTTAATCGTTCGGCATTTTTTGGGCTCGCCATCAAATAAGCGGTTTCTTCATAAGCATGAAAATCTTCTAAACTCATGACCACTGCTGGCTTACCATTCTGACGGGTGATCAAAACTGGTTTATGGTCGTCATTCACTTTGTCTAAAGTGCCTGCTAATTGATTGCGAAATGCAGAATAACTCATTGCATCCATAGTCGTCTCCTAATTAAAACGTACAAGTCATTGTACTTGCACTTATCATTGTACGCAATTTCATTATTGCGCAAAAAAGTAGTAAATTTGGTAAAAATTAAATACAGATATACACTTGTAAGATATGTACATATTTTAGGCAAAAAAGTGACTAAAAAACTAACTATATTGGTGCGTGTTGAACCTGGATGTTTAGGCCCCACTGGCAAAGATTATGTTGAAGACTTTTGCACTTTTGCCAACCCAGTGTTTAGCAGAATTAGAGAGCAAGCACTAAATTGGCAGCTTGTGCCAAGATATGACAAGTCGCTTGATGAAGTAGAACTGCAACTTGAAGGGCGTAAATTAACCCCTGAACAAGCAGAGAAATATTTATCTATGTTAGATACCTCTTTTACTGAAATCTCTGAAGATATAGGTAACAAATTGAGTATTTGCATTGATAAATTTTTCGAAGCTCATTGATTAAAAAACTCAAAGCATTCTTGAGTCTATTAAGAACTAATTTAAACACATAGCTATACAACAAAGCATGCCTAGCTATATCCATGCGTCCCTGTAACACTCACACAATTCCTAGTGAATTAGGGTTCGCCGATTGTCAATTTTGGACATTATTCAAATTTAATAAATTATTTTAGAGCTAAATCAATATAAATTGCGAGTATCGCTATTTATATTGATTTAGCTCTAGGGATAAAAACAAAAAAGCTGCCATCTCAGGCAGCTTTTTAGAGAAAAATCTAGAAAAGCGTTTTTAAAACTTACTTTTTGTACGCAGCCAATGCAGCTTTAACTTGTTCTTTCGACGTACCGCCTTTAGCAACACGTTTTTCTAAACAAGCTTCAATCGTTAGATGTTGGTATACATCGTCTTCAATTTGGTCACTGAAAGTTTTTAACTCCGCAATTGGCATATCTTCTAGTGGTTTGTTCGCAGCAATTGCACCAACCACAGCACGGCCCACTATGTGGTGCGCTTCGCGGAATGGAATGCCTTTAGCAACTAAATAATCAGCCAATTCGGTTGCATTTGAGTAACCTTGTTGCGCAGCTTGGTAAGTACGCTCTTTGTTTACTTTAATGCTTTCGATACACAAAATGGCCATTTTTAAACAAATGCTCCAAGTGTCGACTGTATCGAATAAACCTTCTTTATCCTCTTGCATATCTTTGTTGTATGCCAAAGGTAAAGCTTTCATAGTCACCATCATGCCGGTTAATGAACCAACCACACGACCCGCTTTACCACGGATAAGCTCCATCGCATCTGGGTTTTTCTTTTGTGGCATTAACGATGAACCAGAGGTTACTTCGTCGCCCATTTCTAAGAAACCAGCTTCACCTGTATTGTAGAAGATAATGTCTTCTGCCATACGCGATAAATGCACAGATGAAATAGACGCAACTGATAATAACTCTAATACGTGGTCACGATCTGATACTGAATCTAAGCTGTTGCGTGTCGCACGAGCAAAACCTAAGTCTTGTGCTAAAGCTTCACGGTCAATTGCGTATGCTGTACCTGCTAATGCGCCACAACCTAATGGTGATGCATTCATTAGCTCTAATGCATTAGCTAAACGCTGCTTGTCGCGCTCGAACATTTCTACATAAGCTAAACACCAGTGTGCAAAAGTTACTGGCTGTGCACGCTGTAAATGGGTATAACCCGGTAATACAGTGTCTTGCTCACGCTCAGCTAAAGTGACTAACGCGTCAATTAACGCAGCTAATAATTCAGATAACTCTTCACCTTGTTTGCGACACCAAAGTTTTAGGTCGGTTGCTACTTGGTCATTACGGCTACGACCTGTGTGCAATTTTTTACCTAAATCGCCCACTGCATCAATTAGTTTGCCTTCAACCCAGCTGTGAATATCTTCCGCGTCAGACTGCAAAATAACTTTTGGATCAGCTTGCACTTCGGCTAATAACGCATTGAGTGCAGCTTCTAACTTTTGCTGTTCATCAGCAGTCAGTACGTTAACCGAAGCTAACGCACGTGACCAAGCGACCGAACCAATAATGTCTTGTTCAGCCATACGGTAATCTACTGGCAAAGAGTCGTTAAACTCTTTAAATAAATCACTTGTTTGACCGGTAAAACGGCCGCCCCAAAGTCCCATTATTTACCTGCCTTTTTCTCTAGTTCGTTTAACGCTTTAATACGGCTAGATAAGCTGAATAATCGGATGAAACCTTCTGCATCTTTTTGGTTGTAAACTTCGTCTTCACCAAAAGTTGAGAATTCTTCATTGTACAAGCTGTTTGGTGTACGACGTTGAATCACTGTTGCGTGACCTTTGTATAAACGGATAACAATATCACCTGTGATGTCTTCAGCAAAAGAAGCACCTGCAGCTAATAATGATTTAGACAATTGAGTAAACCAACGGCCATCATAAATTACGTGAGAGAACTCTAAACCAACTTGCTCACGGAATTTAAGCGCGTTTTTATCTAAAATCATGCACTCAAGCGCTTTGTACGCTTTCATTAATACAGTACCGCCTGGTGTTTCGTAACAACCACGAGACTTCATACCCACTAAACGGTTTTCAACTATGTCGATACGGCCAACACCGTGTGCTGCTGCTTTTTCGTTTAAGTACATTAAAGCATTGTAAGGTGATAATTCTTTACCATCTACTGCAACTAACTCACCTTTATCGAAAGAAAGCTGAATAGTTTCAGACTCGTCAGGTGCATCCATAGGATCAACTGTCATAGTCCAAATGCCTTTTGACGGCTCGTTCCATGGATCTTCAATTTCACCACCTTCGTGTGAAATGTGCCATGCGTTTGCGTCGCGGCTGTAGATTTTAGTTAATGAAGCTGAACACGGAATGTTGCGCTCTGCTAAGTAGTTTAATAGGTCTTCACGTGAACGCATTGACCACTCACGCCATGGCGCGATTACTTTTAAGTGTGGTGCTAATGCAGCAAAACAAGACTCAAAGCGTACTTGGTCATTACCTTTACCAGTACAACCATGACATACAGCGTCTGCACCTACTTTTAACGCAACTTCAACGTGCGCTTTAGCAATTACAGGGCGCGCCATAGACGTACCTAATAAGTATTCACCTTCGTATACCGCACCGGTTTTAACAATTGGGTAAATGTAGTCTTTTACAAACTCTTCTTTCAAGTCAACTACATGGCACTCAGAAGCACCTGAAGCAATTGCTTTTTCTTGAATACCTTCTAATTCTTCTTCGCCTTGTCCAACATCAGCGCAGAAAGCAACAACTTCACAACCGTTGTACGTTTCTTTTAACCAAGGAATGATAGCCGAAGTGTCTAGGCCACCGCTGTAGGCCAATACAACCTTTTTAATATCTGACATTTAAATTTGCTCCTACTTGGACAATAGCGTCATTAAAACCGCGTTTTGCGCATGCATGCGGTTTTCTGCTTGCTGAATTAACAACGAACCTTCACCGTCAACCACGTCATCAGTTGCTTCGATACCTCGATAAACGGGTTGGCAGTGCATAAAGTATTTTGCACCTGTTTTTGCCATTAGTTCGGCATTAGTTTGGTAAGGTGCAAAGATTTTTTGTATATCTTCAAGCGACTTAGAGTCGCCCATAGAAATCCATGTATCATTGTAGATGGCTTCTACGCCGTTGGCTAAGTCGACATCATGGCTAATGCTAATTTTGCCGCCATTTTGCGCTGCCAAGTGTTGAGCCAACTGAATAATATTAGCATCCGCTGAGTACCCTAATGGGGTGATTACTCGTACATCAACACCTAATATAGCACCCGCTAACATAAGCGAATGTGCTACATTGTTCCCATCACCAATATACGCAATTGAAGCGCCTTCTAGCGAGCCGCCTCTTACTTCATATAGAGTTTGATAATCAGCCATTGCTTGGCATGGGTGATACAAATTACATAATGAGTTTACAACTGGCACACTTGCGTGCTCTGCCATTTCAACTAGAGTGTTGTGGTCAAATACACGAGCGACAATTGCATCTACCCAGCATGATAGATTTAAAGCAAAATCTTTTACTGATTCACGCTTGCCTAACTGACCATTTTGTTGATCTAAATAAACCGCATGACCGCCCATTTTAGCAATACCAACATCAAAGCTGACGCGCGTACGCAATGAAGGCTTTTCGTAAATAGTTGCAATGCTCTTACCCGCTAAAGCTTGGCTATATTTAGCTGGGTTTTGTTTAAAATCGACTGCTAGCTTAATAATATCGAGCAACTGCTCTTTGCTATAGTCTTTTACGCTAAGAAAGTTTTGCAAGATCCTGCTCCGCTTCTAAATTTATCTGGCTGCTGTTATTCAGGCTGAACCGTTGTGCCACAAGACTGATCTTGTAACCATTGGCCAATTAATGCCGGATTGCGCCAGTTTAAAATACCGATAGGTGCAGCCAACTCGGTTGCTGTATCTATTGCGGTATTCACTTTAACTATCATGCCATCAGTAATTACGCCGTCAGCAATTAATTGCGCGGCTAATTCTTTGGTCATTTGAGGAATTACTTTTTTGTCGCCATCTAAAATGCCGTCTACATCCGACAACAATAATAATTGGCCACGTAACATTTTTGCGATTGCTTCTGCCGCTTGGTCGGCATTTACGTTTAATAACTGGCCGTTTTCATCACAACCAATTGAACTGACCAAAGGCAAATAACCTGTTTTAACCAAAGTTTCGATTAAACCTGCATGGCCACCATCAACTTGACCAACACAGCCTAAATCGGCATCTGGTACAAAACAGTTGATTTCGCCACCGTCGGCTAACGAAATGCCAACAGCATTATCACCAACCGATTTAGCCATAGCGACCATTTGTTTATTCGCGCTACCAGCCAAACCACCCACTACATAAGGGATATGCTCAGCTGGGGTAATGCGTAAACCGTTTTTCTTTTCGCTTTTTAGGCCTAAATCAGTTAATAGCTTTTGTACTAAAGCCCCGCCACCATGAACAACAACTACTGGTTGGGTATCACGAATGCGTTTTAGCTCAACAAAAAATGCGTTTAAGCACTCTGCGTCTTCTAATAACGCACCGCCTACTTTAATAACTAAGGTTTTTGCCATTTATACTAAACCTCGGCCAGAGTCGAAACCGAAACGCAAGTTAGCACATTGAACAGCTTGTGAAGACGCACCTTTTAATACGTTATCAATGGCACTGACGACAATTAAATAACCCGTTTTTTCGTCTAACGCCCAGTGCAAATCAACAAAAGGGGTACCTTCAACATTTTGAATTGCAGGCCACGACTGACGTAAACGCACTAATTTTTTACCTTCGTAGGCATCGTTATACGCTTGGTTAATTTGTTGAATGTTAGTACCGTCGTTTAATTTCAAAGTGATGGTTGCCAATATACCACGCTTAAAGTTACCCAAATGTGGGGTAAAAATAACTGGGTTGGATAGGTGCTCAGCAATTTCTGGTGTATGGCGATGCGACAATACCCCATAAGGGTTAAAGCTCACTTCACAAAAGCTTGTTGAAAGCTTAGCAGAACGACCTGCACCTGATGCGCCACTAACGGCATTAATATTTGGAATAACCGAACTATCGATTAATTTTGCTTCTTGCAATGGCTTTAACGCAGACAAAGAAGCCGTTGGGTAACAACCAGGTACAGCAACTAAGTTAGCTTGACGAATTTCAGCCGCATTCCACTCTGCTAAACCATATACAGCTTGCGTTAATAATTCAGGATATTTATGCGAGAAGCCATAATATTCTTTGATTACGGATAAATCTGATAAGCGGTAAGCACCAGATAAGTCAAAAACTACACCACCGGCTTCAACAATACGTGCCGCCATTTCAACACTGGCTTCGTGTGGTGTACATAAGAAAATTGCGTCACATTCTGGTACTAATTTAGCGATTTGACTTTCGCTAATTGGAATTAATGTACGGTCGATTTGATATGCATATTTACCATGTAGTGCCGAAAATGCTTTGTAAGCATCTGCACTATTTTCAGATACGTATAAACCTGCAATTTCAAATTCAGGATGTTTATGGATTAAGCCTGCTAACTCAGCACCAGCATAACCACTTGCTCCAACGATAGATACTCGAATCATATTCCCCACTCCCAGCGCAAAACCAAAGGCGTATTGTAGCAATCAACCACAAAAAATAAAGCGCACAGAGCGAACGATTTCTCGTTAACTCTGTGCGCGTCATAAAGTGTTTATATATTAACCAAACAAAAACCGAATAACAAGCAAGACTTGAATATATATTCACTTATTATTCATAAATACCCAAAAATATAAAATTGTCGGTATTGTTGAGAAAACTAGCTAAAGGATAACTTAGTTTTGCTGGTTTTGCATACTTTGAAAGACCATAGAAAATTGTACACCTATAGAGTTTTGAAGCATCTAACAATTTGCATTTCAAAACGACATGGAGCATTGGTGACAAAAAGTCACGCCAACCATGCCCTAAAAATCAAAATAAGTCTCAAACATGGGGAAATTTTCCCTTGAAAAAGTCGCAATCACTGATAGCCTACTAAAAACAATTGCTCAAGACTGACAACAATGGTTAAGTTTAAACGAATTTACGAAGAAAAAATTCAATCTTGGATAGATACAAAAGAAAGACATCCCCTACTGATTGACGGCGCTCGCCAAGTCGGAAAAAGCTATTTAGTTGAACAAGTCATTGCCCCAAAGTATTTTAATAACATTCTAAAATTGGATTTCATGAAAGATCCAAGTTTACATTCAATTTTTAACGGCTCGCTATCCGTTGATAATATTTTAGAAGAAGTTCAGTTAGCGACCAATCAGATATTTAACCGCGAAACAGATCTATTGTTTTTTGAAGAAGTTGGCTTGTGTCGGAATGCACTCGAGTCGTTGAAATTTTTCAGCCAAGATGCTCCTGACATTCACCTAATAGCGACTGGCTCAAACATTGATCTATTTGGAAGATTTCCTGTTGGCAAAACCGTTAGAATGACCATTCATCAATTTACCTTTGAAGAATTCTTATGGGCAACGGATAACGAGTTACTGGCCAATTATCTGCATAAAGAGCCAAATGCAATATCTGAACTTGCACATGATAAGTTGATGACAGCATTCAGAGAATATCTGTATGTAGGTGGTATGCCCGCAGCTATTCACGCTTGGAATGCGCCAAACACAAATATTATTACAAGATTAAACGACGTTCGGGAAAAGCAAAATAACATTATAGATGATTACATAATGGATTTTGGCAAATTTGCTGAAGATGACAAAGTATCGCCAATGATCACAGAAAGGATCTACAAAAGCATACCTGTACAGCTGTCTCTCACCCACGAAGAAAAACCAATGCCTCGTTTCAAATTTCGAGATGCAATGAACAATAGAAAAACGACTTATAACGAGGTAAGTTCACCCGTCTCATTTCTTGAACGACTAAAATTGGTCAGACGCATCCATCAGATTGATACGGTGAATCAAAAATTTCCGTTAAAAGCTATGGTCAAAGAATCGTTATTTAAATTATGTCTAACGGATATAGGATTACTAAATGCTATGTTAGATATACAATTTACCCAAATCAGGAACAAAGATTTTGCCTTCAATGGATTCCTTGCCGAGGTGTTTGTTTTAAATGAAATGTTGAGCTCTCATACTTCGCCGCATGCTTCTAGTATTTATTCATACAAAAAAGGTGATTTAGAAGTTGAATATATTATTCAAGGAAAAGATGGAATTCCAATCCCTGTAGAGGTTAAAAGTGGCAACAACACCAAAGCAAAAAGTCTAGTTGCTTTGATGAAAAAGTCTGAATTAAAAAAGGGTTACAAGTTAACGGCGAAAAGTGTTCAGGTAAATTCCAACAGAGATATTGAGCAATGGCCAATTTATCTAGCCAAATCTTTGTACAACAAACTCACGCGTTTCTAAAAACAAAATAGCCCGCTATATCTCAGCGGGCTAATAAAGTAGTCAAAGAAGTGAATTACAGCGCATCTAACGCTTGTTTTACATCAGCAACTAGTTCGCTGCTGTCTTCAATACCAACAGAAAAACGCACTAATGTTTGAGTAATGCCAGCTTTTAATTGTGCAGCTTCATCCATGGCAGCGTGTGTCATGGTAGATGGGTGACAAACTAAACTTTCAGTACCACCTAATGACTCAGCTAAGCTGAAGTGTTCTAATTTGTCGATAAAGCGCGTAACTTCGTCTGTCGTGCCTTTTAATTCAAACGACAACATAGCACCAAAACCGTGTTGTTGCTTTTTGGCAATTTCATGACCAGGGTGGCTTGGTAAACTAGGGTGATATACCTTATCTACCGCTGGATGGTCTTTTAATACATCAACTAATGCCAATGAGTTTTCTTGATGTTGCTTCATACGTGGAACCAAAGTACGTACACCACGTAAAGTCATGTAACTGTCAAACGCAGAACCTGTAATACCGATACAGTTTGCCCACCAAGCTAGTTCTTCACCTAACTCTTTAGTTTTGGTTACGACAACACCACCAACAACGTCACTATGACCATTGATGTATTTAGTGGTTGAATGTACAACAATATCTGCACCTAAAGTAAGTGGTTGTTGGAATACTGGTGACAAGAAAGTATTGTCTACTGCTACCAAAGTTTCAGTTTGTTTCGCACGATTACAAATATCAGCTAAGTCAGTAATTCGTAAAAGCGGGTTACTTGGCGTTTCTACCCAAATAACTTTTGGTTTGGCCGCAAATGCTGCGTCTAACTCTTGTTGATTGGTTTGATTAATAACTTGCAGTTTAAACGCACCACGTTGCGCTAAGTTAACAAATAATCGATAACTACCACCGTAACAATCGTGTGGTACAACTAATAAATCGTCTGGACGCAATAATTGGCAAACTAAGTGAATAGCAGCTGTACCAGTTGCAGTAACAACACCATGTGCACCGTGCTCTAATTCAGCTAAAGTATTAGCTAAAATGTCGCGCGATGGGTTACCACAACGGCTATAATCGTACGGGCCTTTTTGATCAAAGCCTTCAAATGCATAGGTGCTTGATAAATAAATAGGTGGAACAACGGCGTTATATTGGCCATCCGATTCAATACCACCACGCACGGCGATGGTTGCTAAATTTTTTTTGCTCATAAATTCTGCTGCTTTGGGTTTATTTTAGACGTCTATACGGCTAAAATGTATCGTTATGCACTATATGGGTCAAGCAATTTATCTTATTTGACCATTATTGCGGAAATTTTTACATTATATACTCTATAGCTGAGTTGCCCAATGCTCATTTTATCTAAGCTATACTCGGCATTCGCTTTATTAAGGTACGAACAACAATGACAAAACGTAGCGGTACTACAATTTGGGATGGAAACTATGTTCACCCATATGTCGAGCACGGCAAAAAGAGTGAAAAGGTTAAAAAGATCACTGTGTCTATTCCAACCAATGTTTTAAAAGTTTTGACCGACGAGCGTACCCGCCGGCAAATCAATAACCTAAAACATGCAACCAACAGTGAATTATTGTGTGAAGCCTTTTTACATGCGTTTACTGGCCAGCCATTGCCAACCGATGAAGATTTAGCCAAAGACTCATCGCATAGAATACCCGCAGAAGCCCGCCGAATTATGGCCGAAATGGGTATCGAGTTTGAAGAAGAAGATGAGTTAGAAGATTAATGAAGAGCAGCTCTAAATGGCTGGCGAGCACAAATCTCAGCTTCAGCTATGAGAATTTCTTCCAACCTTGTATCAACCGTTGCTTTATCAAAATACTCATACGCTAATTCGACAAATAAGTTCTTATGTGTTTTTTCCGAATCAGCAATTTGTTGATAAAACTCTTGCTCAGGCGAACCATCAGGTAAAGCTTGAGCAACCAGAGAAAAACGCTCATAACCACGCGCTTCAATTACAGCTCCAACCAATAAGCGGTCGATAAAAAACTCATCGGTACCTTTACGAAACAAAGCGCGAATTTCATGGATGTACGGGTCTTTTTGATCATTGCCCAAAATAGCGCCACGTTTATACAAAATCTTCACCACTTCCTTAAAGTGGATCATTTCTTCTATTGCTAAATCAGCCATAGCCCGCACTAGCTTTTCGCGGTCAGGATAGTGAGACAACATAGACACTGCCATACCCGAGGCTTTTTTTTCAGCTGCAGCATGGTCTTGCAAAAAAGTGTCGAAGTCAGCCAAGACTGCTTCAGTCCATTCAAAAGGGGTGTGGTATTTTAATTCAAACATATTATTCGTCTTCAATTTTAAGCATTTGGATCTGCTCAAAACCCAATTTTTTAAAGTATTCTTCGCGATAGTTTTTAACCGCAGCTGAGGTTTTACTGGTCGCAGCAACCTGCTGCTCCATTCGTAAAAAAGCAGTTAAATCAATATTCTCTGCCGCAGCTACAGCTTCGTGCATATCATTAAATTTGTCGTAGGCAAAACTAATTTGTTTTGGTTGTTTTTTAAAAGTATATGAAATTTTACGTACGGCCATGCCACTACCTAAGGTCATCAGTTAAGAACGCAAGTTTATCGACCTTACCGAACCTTGTCGACTCAACTTTGTTGGGATGGCTTATTTGTTGCCAAGCAGTCACCTTACCTGCGATATTTATCGGTTTAAAAGCTTTGTTGCTAATTAATTGATTCATTGGCAATAATTGGTGCTGCTGTAAAAATTCAACTAAGGCGTCAAAGCTGCCTGGGTTGGCAACATCCAATTTCAATAATCGGCTTGGCTGATTACTAAACCATGCCTCTACGTTCAACTGGTGTTGTTGGTAACACTGGGCCAAAAACATTACATCATCAATATTTTTTATGTTAAATGGCTGAAAAACCTGCTGATAAACTCGTTTCAAATGAGGGTTAAAACCGCCATCTGGACGAACAATATTTTTATGCATCCGCCGCAATAGCTGCTGAATAGAGGGTAGCCAAGCGCTAAGCTCTCGTTGCAAATAAATAAATTTAGCCTCTGGATAGACTTGAGATAATTTTACAAAGTCGGCAAAGATAGGCGCATCGGCAATAACTTGTGCCTGAGTGAATGCATCTTGGGTGAAAGCTGTATGTGCGGTTTTAAACCCCAATTCTAACATAGCCACGCACAGACTCGTTGTTGCTGTACGTGGTAAACCCACCACAAAAACTTTGGCTTGTGACAAATTAGAATCGATAGACATAACCTAAAGTCAGCGCTTTTTCTCGCGATTCAAACTTTTTCGGCTGAGTTCTAACCATAGCCGAAAAACTGTGCTGGTTGTAATCATAACTCGCTTGCAAGTAAGGGTAATGCACCCAACAACTAAAATAAGCATTAACTTCAACTTCTTTAATGCCACAGGTTAAGTGTTTAACTTTTCCGTCGCCGTCGGCATCTGGATAATCTTGCTCCGAGACATAATTCATCGCAAATTCACTATGCCACCCCAGTTTGGTTTGTAGTCTGTCGGTCCATACGTATTGCCAAGCAATATCTATATCTCCCCCCCAGACACCCGAGTCGGCACCGCCATACTTGTACGAGCCTGGAATCGCTTTTTCAGGCGTAAATTCAAAATGTCCACCCAGAATAATATTTTGTTTAGCATTGATACGGCTATAATGGGTTAAATCTAAATAAGCTTTCCAGAAATCAGCTTGCATCAGGCTGTCATTACCAACGGGGCCGGTTAACGTGCGAATTTCATCACCATTGGTTTGAGCATTTTTATTCTTAAATTTATCTTCAACTTGCGCTTGCGTTAAGCCGCCAAACGCACCTTCTAACGCCTTAGCAACTTTGACATCTACTTTGGTAAAAGCTGCATTGCCTAATAGTTGATAACGAAATGAACTTGATAAACTGGCCGACAACATCACTAAAGTTTCTTCTGTGTCGAGCCATTTAAAGCCTGCAAGTAAATCTGCGTCATCGAATTGGCAATAATCAACCGAGTCTTGGGTAACAATTTGACCCGTCGGGCATTCATCTAAACTAACCATGGGCACAAATTCACTAAAGTTTACATGTTGAATTTGTTCGTTTGCGGTAGTTTTATGTTCCACCCCAACCGAGTATTGGCTGTTTTGTCCAAGCGCCAACGGATTTTCAACCGATAATTTAAACAAGCGGCTTTGCCCACCTATTTCAAATACCGACGAGTTGACTACATCGTCAGAAACTCGATAACGAATATCAGCTAGTTGAGCACTAAGGCGCCCTCCTTCTTGACCATAAGGCATAACATATTTAGCTGTTAGTGATGAAAAATTTGCAGTTTCTGCAGGGTCGATTGTGGCACCTAGCTGTAAATAATCGCCGCTGCCAGTTGGATTTACAAACAAGCCGCTCAAACTCAACCGTTTGTCTCCAGTTAATCGAGATGCGTTTGTGTATAACGACAAAGCTTTAGTCGCTTTGATATCATCTATCTTGAGTACGAGATCAGTTTTACCAAAACCGACACTGTTTAGCTCTGGCGTAATTCGCGCTGAAGGCAAGAAAGTCAGTCGTGACAATCGCTTTTTAAGCGTAGGCGCATGAATTACTTTGCCAGTTAGATCGTTTAGATGGCGCAAAAATAACTTTTTGTCGTACTCAAAGCTATTTTCACCAATGATTTGAATTTGGTTGAGGCGGTTTTCTTCTATTTGTAGAACCACCACTCCATTATTAATTTGCTGCGCTGGTACTACACAACGAGAGGTTGTGTAACCTAGCTGATGAAAAATTTGTGTAATCTGCTGCGCGATAGTTTGTAAATCTGCCGAAGTAACCATTTTGCCAATATAAGGTTTGGCGATGGGAATTATTTGCTGATTTTTCAACAGCGTATTGCCCTTTACACTTATACTATTGAGCTGAAATTTTACTGTTTTAGCCAACTGAGATTGACCTTGGCGCTGAATATTTTGATCTATTTGTAAATCTTGAATATCTGTCGGCTTATCCAAGTTATCTTGGGTTTGTTGCGAGTTTTCTTGTTGGTCTTGCTGTAATTTTTGAATGGTATTGGCGGCTACAGGCGATGATACTAAGCTGCTCGACAATAACATAGCTGACGCAACTGCCGTCAAGTTAAATGCAGGCTGGCGTGTATTCATATAACTCCCTGATTATTTTTTTATTGGTTAGCGCAACAGAAAGTAAAACATTAATTCAACGATTGCTCAATCGTACGTTATGAAATTTGAAGTTTTATTTATTTAATAATTATTTACATGATGATGAAAGCAATATTTTAGGCACAGAGTTGCTGCTTTGCTGTGCCTAAAACTTTAGACTGATTGATTATTGCGCTGGGCAATTTTCGCCATAATTCGCATTTAAGCTTTGTAGAAACGACTCACTCGGAGTGGTGCTATCCATAGCGGCACATAGCTCGGCTTTAGTCGCAAGCGGGTATATCCCCATGTCTTGATTGTCGCTACCACACATACCCAATTCAAAATCAAAGGTACAACTTGCCATTAACCGCACATTCGCTAAGTCAAAACCTGATAAAAACTCAGCATTCGCACTTAAACTAACAAACACAGCTTGGTTACCCGCAATGCCTGCATAAACGCCAGAATCAGGTGTATATGACAACACCAATCCATCAAACGATGCGCCTGTTGCTGCTAACGTAATTTGGTTGCTAGCTGAATTGAAAGTCATTTCAAAGCCCGCGACCGAATTATCCAATAACTCCCCCTCATTACCTGGTACAGGCGCTAACAGTAACGAGTTGATAAACGCAGCTTTGCCGCCAGTTTGTTTAACTTGTTCAGCCAGCTCAATCGATGTATTTAACCCCTCTGCACTTGATTTAACCGCATCAGTTGTTATCGATGTGGTAATCTGCTGTGTTGAACTAGTCGGTTTTACCTTTGTTTGTACAACTTTGATAATAGATTCATATAATACCTTTTGAGTACCACTGCCGACTTTAGAAGCGGAAATTGTCAAAGCTATTTGTTTTGCAGCCTCTTTGACAAGTTCTTGGTCACCTGTGCTTAAACCGAGCGTGTTTATCGCGCTGTTTAAAAAGTCACTTAGGCCAGTATCAGAGACTAAGCTACCATTAGTAGAACTGGCTGCCTCTTTCAATAAATTTAACGAGTTCTTATTTCCAGCTGAGACCTTGTTACCTTCTTTTGCGACAATAGCCTCTTGTACCGCGGTTAATTTAGCCGAGGTTTTGGCTATGACATCTTTGATTGTCGTTACCTCACCATTTATCGTGGTAGGGGCTGTTGAAGCTGCTTTAACCCCTTTGGTCAGAGCCTCTTGTACAATCTCCTGCGTCAAACCACCTATACCACTGGCAGGTATTCCTGTCGCTGGAATTAATGCAGCAATTGGATTGGCAAACAGTGCTACTTGCCCAGTTGCTGGATCTGCTTCTGGCACAAATTGCATTTCAAACCCAACGTTATAAGCGATATCAGCCTCAGACAAGTCGCCACTTTCATCAATATCTTGGAAAGTCAAAAAAGCTTGCTCGTCGGTATTTCGGCTGGCAAATTCAACTGGCGGCACTGGTGTCACCCCTTCGGCAAATTGATATTCACCCGGTGCAATTTCGGTTGCTGTGTTACCATCACCATCAACCACTGACAAGCCAATAATTAGTGCGTCTTCCGCAACATACGTATATTGATTTTTCACCTGATCTTTTGCTGATTCAGAGCTAGAGCAAGCGGCTAGTATTAGAGTCGCCAAAGCAAAAGCACTATATTTTAGAGGTTTATAAACCTTTGAGCCTTGTTGCATCGTTTTACTCCATCTCAATTAGCTAATACAGATAGCTTTTTAAAGTTACCTAAACTCATTAGGTGGGCGATAATCAATTTGTATGCACCTGTGTTGACCAACTGCAATTTCTGCTCGTCAGCCAGCTCTGAGAGTTTATCTTCGTTTATGCGTTTAAAGCCCTTAATTTTATAATTCTTACCGCCCGAGTTCATTTGCGCTTGTGCGTCTTCTAACAATCTAAGCTCATCAAATTGGCTAATAATTTTTTCTGTTTTCCGGCAAGCTGACTCGTATTGCTTCATAAATTTCATAACATTCAAGGTAAACTCAGTCGCTTCACCTTGGTCAGTAAATAAAGCTTGTCCTTGTGTTTGACTCAAGCTAGGTGAGCTTGCATCCAATGCCAACATTAATTGCTGTTGTTCTTGAACAAATACAAATGGATAGCGTCGAATGAATGCCGGTACATATTCTCCAGCTCGCCATTGACCATTTTCATCTAACAACACGTTCTGTTGCGGTTTTATCCCTAGCAAAGCAAATGCGACAAATCGTTTCTGTTCATTTTGAGTAAATAAAATAGGTAAAGATTTGGCACATTCGAAAAACTCGTCTGCCGTAACTACGCATTCTCGTAACTGCTCGCTAAAGTGATAACCTTCTAATGGATTTACTTTTAAATTGAAATGCTGATCTTTGTTTAAAATTTCGATTTTTTGATATATGCCAAGTTCCATTGTGTTTTCTCTTATATTTATTAACTAATATCAGTGCAGGGTTAGGGCAGCTTAACTGCCCTACGTAGTTGAGTCTAACTCAATGTTATTGGTCTGAGTTTGAGTCTCCAAATAATTTGCGGAAGAAATCTAAGAAGCCGTTACCAGTCGAAGTATCGTCTTGTAGATCTTTCACATCTTGGCCTAGTTCATCCAGAGTCTCATCGCCAACAGTTGCACTACCTGCATCTACCGCTTTAAGCACGACATTACTACTTGCTACTTCTGATACCTTAGTTGCGGCAGTCGTGGTATCACCTTGGCCTACTCTAAAGTCTGCAATTGCATCTGCTTTCGCATTAGCTAGGTCGGCAGTTGCTTGCGCCCCACTGGCGGCCGCAGCATTATCACTAATCGCACTAGCATTTGTTGTGATGTCGGCAACACTTGCAGATAAGCTACCTTGGCTTCCACCTGAAGCTAGGTTTACAGTGTTGTTAATGCTGGTGTCTGTAATATCGCCATTGTCATCCATAGTAAAGCTTGCCAATGCAGCAAGTTTTTTGCTGTTGTTGGAAGTAATCGCCGCCGCGTTTGCTGCGATTGCAGTATCTGCATCAGCTTCATTTTGGTCAACATCAGCTTGTACCGCTGCGATTGCAGTATCTGCGTCAGCTTCATTTTGGTCAACATCGGCTTGTACCGCTGCGATTGCGCTATCTGCATCTGCTTCGTTTTGGTCAACATCTGCTTGCAACGCAGCTTCTGCAGCTGTTGCTCGTGTTGTTTCAGCAGTAATTGCCGCCGCGTTTGCTGCAATTGCAGTATCTGCGTCAGCTTCATTTTGGTCTACATCGGTTTGTACCGCTGCGATTGCGCTATCTGCATCTGCTTCGTTTTGATCAACATCTGCTTGTACCGCTGCTATTGCAGTATCTGCATCAGTTTCGTTTTGGTCAACATCGGCTTGTACCGCTGCGATTGCGCTATCTGCATCTGCTTCGTTTTGATCAACATCTGCTTGTACCGCTGCTATTGCAGTATCTGCATCAGTTTCGTTTTGGTCAACATCGGCTTGTACCGCTGCGATTGCGCTATCTGCATCTGCTTCGTTTTGATCAACATCTGCTTGCAACGCAGCTTCTGCAGTTGTTGCTCGTGTTGTTTCAGCAGTAAT